>PMYY01000166.1:0-48528 GCA_003170655.1 Nitrospiraceae bacterium | reverse complement strand
AAATTCCTTGTTAATTCCGGTGTGGATCAAAAAAGGATTAAAACAATTAGTTATGGCAAAGAGCGTCCTCTCGATCCTGATCATAATGAGGAAGCATGGGCAAAAAACAGAAGAGATCATTTTGTCCTGAATTAAGAGCAAAGATTTGTTTTTCTGCTAATGAATTCAGCTTATTGGCAAAGTAATTTCGGGCCTCCGTGTAAAGCGGAGGTCTGAAATTGCGTCAATGTTGCCCTTGAGTATCTTGACGGGGTGAGCAACAAACCTGCATAAAGGAGGCACGATCATAAATGCGAACCTTCACCATGTGCTGGATAGTACTTATGTTAATTGCCTCCTTGTCGGGCTGTACCCAAACACAGGCAGTTCTGTACGACAAAACTGTGAGGCCGGCAAAGCCCAAGCTATATCACATCGCAACATATGATGCGGTCCGCATAAACCGCCCCTACAAAGTGATCGGGGAGCAGTTACAAGCACCGGCCCTTTTCACCGTGTGCTCGATGCAATTGAACATTTGCAGGATGAAGCGAGAAAAATGGGCGGGGATGCCTTGATCGATCTTTCCAAGGGAGCGCCGATAGGCGTAGAAATGCCGACCAGCTGGGAGGCCATTCTTGGGAGTTCCGAAGAGATCTTGAATGCGAAGGTGATAGTTTGGCAATAATGCTCACTAAGTAATCAAAGGCGCATTGTTTCAAGATACGGAGGAAGGATTTAACCCGAAGACTTCGGGAAACAAAATGCTGTATTTTTCTTTTCTATTTCGAGGACAAAGGAGTCATGAACGTGCCGGAACTTAAACATATCTTGCTGGTCCAGGACGATCCAGGCGATATAGAACTCATAATGAGCTGTCTTGCTGAAAACAATCTAGTTAATCGCATCGTAACAGTTTGGGAAGGTCAGGAAGCTTTGGATTATCTAAAATGCCATGGGAAGTTTGCTGACAGGACAGATGGCGATCCTGCCGTTGTCCTGCTTGATCTAAAGCCTCCTCAAATAGATGGCCTTGAAGTCCTCAAGCAGATAAAGACTGACATAAAGCTTAAGTGCTTGCCTGTGATAGTCTTTACCTCAGCTCACGAAAATCGGGATATAGAAGAGAGTTATAAGCTAGGAGCCAGCAGCTATATATTGAAGCCAATTGATCTCCATCAGTTTAGTGATGTGATAAAAATCATAGGGGATTATTGGGCGATCGTCACCGAACCACCTCGCTTAGACGGGTGCATAGCAAAGTAAATAGCAAATATTCAAGAACATAAAAGGAGGTATCACTTCAATCATGGAAAATGATGTTTCAGCAATGCCCAAACAACGGTTGCCAGGCCTATTCAGTCGTCTAAGGCAGATCCGCGTTTCCCGCACGGCCTTGGTCTGTTTATTTGCTCTCGTCTTGACCGTCTTCATGTTTATATCAATGGCCTTTATTTCACCTGAAGCTGTGCAGGCTGCCAGTGGCAGCGCCAGATCAGTCCTGCCGTGGTGGGCATGGCCGCTTATACTATTTATAGTGACATTTCTCCTTGGCATCGTGGCTGTTCTCGGAGGCGTGGGCGGCGGCGTCCTCTTCGTGCCTATCGTAAGCGGATTTTTCCCTTTTAATATTGATTTTGTTAGAGGTGCTGGCCTTCTTGTTGCCCTTTCCGGAGCACTAGCGGCTGGCCCCGGTCTTCTGAGAAAAGGCCTGGCAGATCTCAGGCTCTGTATGCCACTTGCCATCATCGCCTCTGCCAGCTCCATTGTAGGAGCCATGATTGGCCTGGCACTTCCTGCGAATGTCATCCAGATATCTCTTGGTGCCACGATACTGGGTATCGTCCTGATAATGCTCATGGCAAAAAAGTCCGAATACCCCGAAGTGAAACAGGCTTGCGCATTGTCGACCGCACTGAGGATGAACGGCATATACCATGAGGCCTCAACAGGCCAAAACATCAATTGGCATGTCCACAGGACTGCCCAGGGACTTGCAACATTTGTCATAATCGGTCTTATGGCCGGTATGTTCGGGCTCGGCGCAGGTTGGGCGAATGTGCCGGTTCTCAACCTGATGATGGGCGCTCCGCTGAAGGTCTCTGTCGCTACTAGCAAGTTCCTCCTGTCGATCACGGATACGGCGGCGGCCTGGATCTATGTCAACAACGGCGCCGTCCTGCCGATGGTTGTCGTACCCTCTATTATAGGCATTATGCTTGGATCAATCGTAGGGGTGAGAATCCTCGCAAGAACAAAGCCTGCGGCTATCAGGTATATCGTAATCGTACTGCTCATTTTTGCGGGCGGCAGATCCCTACTCAAGGGTTTGGGCATATAGAAATCAAAGGAGAAAATACAATGGCAGATAAATTGAAAGCTACAGAAGAACAGTTAGCCTACGCAAAGCTCCTCGATAAGGGGATGAAGGTCGGGTTGCTAGTATTGATAATTACCTTTGTCATCTACTTAACAGGGATTTTAGCACCGCACATCCCGGTCAACGACCTGCCAAAGTACTGGGTTCTGCCTGTTTACTCATACCTGGAACAAACCGGAATACATCCTGGATGGGCATGGCTAGGTATGCTCGGCAAGGGGGACTTTCTCAACTTCACAGGCATCGCCTTCCTTGCCGCTGTTACCCTTGTCTGTTATCTGAGGATTATCCCAATCCTTTTCAAGAACAAGGATACAATCTATGGCATTATTGCGATTATCGAAGTACTAGTGCTTGGTCTAGCAGCATCTGGACTATTAAGGGCAGGAGGCCATTGACCTGGTCTGCACATACTCTAAAACATGTAATATGTAAGCCGAAGACGCCCTTTATAACCCAACTGTAAGAGGAGGAAAAGATGAAAAGGAATAAAGATATAAAAGTCCTACTGGTTGACGACGAGGCAGCCTTCGTCGATACACTCGCGCAGCGATTGAAGATGAGGGAACTAAATGTAAAAACTGTCTATGACGGAGAACAGGCACTGGCAAGGTTAAAGTCAGAAGAACCTGATGTCATGGTGTTGGACCTGAAGATGCCAGGTCTCCAAGGAATGGATGTGTTAAGGGAGGTCAGAAAGACCTATCCGAAAATGCAGGTCATAATCCTTACCGGACACGGGACAGAAAAAGACGAAGAAGAGGCTAGAAGATTAGGCGGCTTCGACTTCCTCAGGAAGCCTGCCGATATTGAGACACTTGTGGGGAAGATTAGTGAGGCCTATGCTGAGAAGCTGGAAAGGATGATGACTGCGATAGCCTTTGCAGAGGAAGGTGAGTTCGACACGGCAAAAAAGATCATCAAGGAAGAGGAATAACATTTCATTGAGCGTTCTTGGGCGCCATGGTGGATGAACTTAAGACAACACTCTTCCCTGGCAGAGGCTAAAGAAGCTTTGTTGAGATGTGATTAGGTAATAACCTGAGAATGTGAAAGATGAGCCTAAAAGTGAGCGGATGCTGGATGGGCGAGCAGGTTGAATGCCAGAGGGTGTTGCTGGATAAGTTCAAGCTTATCCAACACGTAAATAAATTGCTTTAAAAAAGTATACCCAACTGGGTTGACCACATGCTTATCTATTGTTGAGATTATTAGGGTGAAGTGATTTATCTGAGAACCATTTGGTCATACAAACGGAAGTTTTCTGATTAATGCTCGATGCTACAGGGCGAGAGGCAGTAGACTGAATGACGAATCACTTGTAGAGTAATATGAATCACAATTGTTCATAATATCTTCACAGAAGGTTGCAGATTAAAGGGCTGTGGGTCATACTCGGGGACTCGATTAGACATTAAGGAGGACAGATGGAACAGTCAGCTTTACAAATGATGCTGCAGGCAGGACTCGTCGTCAAGGGAGTACTGATCATTCTTCTGTTTTTTTCTATTACATCTTGGACGATCATTTTCTATAAATGGCGCCTCTGCTCGAAGGCAGATGATGAGAGCTCAAGCTTTATGAAGATCTACAATGTCACCCGAAATCCGAAGGACCTCTATTCCTCCGCGAAAAAGTTCGAGCTGAGCCCGCTGGCACGGCTATTCAAATCGGTATATTCAGAAAAGACCCATACGGACAAGCAGGAACTGCGGAGGGTGCTCAAGAGATACGGCGCTCTTGAATCGGCCCGGCTCGAGCGTTTCCTCNNATCATGAACGCCTTCACCGGTATCGGCGCTGCGGGGTCCGCATCCCTTGCTGTTGTCGCCCCGGGAATTGCCGAGGCCCTTGTCACCACGGCTATGGGACTCGCCGCTGCAATACCCGCCGTCATCGCTTACAACTATTATCTGAGCCGCGTTAATCGTATGATCATGACCATGGAGGACTTCTCAGAGGAACTCGTAGACTACATCCTCTCCTAACCATGAAGACGAACCGAAATAGGACTGCTTTATCCGAGATCAACGTAACCCCTCTGGTCGATGTCATGCTGGTGCTGCTTATCATCTTTATGGTGACTGCCCCTTTGATGCAGCAGGGAATTGATATAAACCTCCCCCAGGCCAAAGGCAAAGAGCTGCCTCCGGAAGAGAGGATCTCTATTGTTATCAAAAAGGGCGGAGCGCTTTTTCTGAATGACAATTCCATATCGAAAGCCGACCTGCTGGTCAAGCTGACTGCGATAAGCAAGCGCAATCCGGATGTATTTCTCAAGGCAGACAAGGACGTGCCGTATGGGACTGTGGTCGAGATCATGGGAGAGGTGAAGGAGGCAGGAATAGAGAAACTCGGAATGGTAACGGAACCGAAGATTTCGTTTAAATGAAGACGGACCGCCTTTACAGCGCCCTTGTTTTTTCGCTGTCTTTGCACTCTCTTCTCGTCTTAGCCGTAGTCGTCGCATATATGATGGATTCAGGTGCTCACTATAAAGCACCTGTCTTTGACGTGTCCCTTGTTTCGCCCTCTGAGAACAGCCCTTCCGCCGGTATGCCTCGGATAGTAGAAGCGCCCAAGGAAGAAAAAAGCGTGCCTGCTGCCGAAAAAAAAGCTGAAAAAAAGCCTGAGATGGTGACCCCACAGGAAAAAAGTGCAGCCAATGAAAGAATCGCAGCGCTAGAGGCGAAGAGGAAGATTGAGAGCATGCAGCGGCTGAGGAAGAGTATAGATATTTCGGCAAAGGGAACGTCGAGTTCGACAGGACAGACATCCGTGCCCGGCACGCCCGGGGGGCCAGATTACGGAAGCATGATCGGTAGCATAATACATGAGAAATTTCGCATTCCTGAATCAATGGACAAAGACTTGCTGGCCATTATCAATATCCGCATAGCAAGAAACGGGAACGTTACGATCCTTGGGTTCGAGAAGAAATCAGGCAATCCACTATATGACAGGGCAACCATCAAAGCCATAACCGATGCAAGTCCGTTACCGCCTCCGCCGTCGGAGATGGAAAGAGCCATAAGACTACGTCCTTGAGAGGAACTTATCTATGAGAAAAATAATTCCCGCTTTTGCAGTTTTCATTATTTTGGCGGCCCTGTTCATTGAGCCATGCAGCGCTGACAAGATTTACATCGACATCACTTCTTCAGGAATCAAGAAGCTTCCAATTGCGATCCAGCCTTTCGTCGGTGCTAAAGAGGTCTCCGATATAGTAAAGGCTGACATGACCTTCACCGGCCTGTTCGACTGCCTCGACGACGCTGCGCAGATAGAGCGTCCCGATCAGCCGTTCAATATGCAGAGCTGGAAGGGCCTCGGCGTGGAGATGGTGATAAAAGGAGTTGCGACAAGGGCGACAGCCCAGTCCCTTAACGTAACTGTATCCGCATTCGATGTCGCCGAGGGCAGGGAAGTGCTGAGAAAAGAGTACACCGCAAAACCCGACCTAGTGAGGCTTCTTGCGCACGCCGTCTCCAACGACATATACAAAATACTCACGGGGCAGCAGGGAATATTCAAGACGAAGATCGCATTTATCGCCCAGAAGTCCGGATTGAAGGAGTTGCACATGATGGACTGGGACGGCGAGCGCATGTATCCGGTCGGAATCAAAGGAGGCATCATCCTTGCTCCTCGCTGGGCACGGGACGGATCTAAGCTTATCTATTCAGCTGAGAAGAACCGGAAATGGGGCATATACCAGCTTGACATTAACGCGATGCGGGAGTTGAGCACGATACGCCTGTCAGGTGTTAGCATCGTTGGGAATTTCTTCCCCGACAACCGGAGGTTCGCATTCTCAACAGCAAGGGACGGATACTCCGACATCTCCATCGGGGACATCGGCGGCAGCGGGAGCCGCAAGATTATCGCTACACCTTGGATCGATGTTTCCCCTTCGGTCTCTCCCGACGGGTCCACGATCGTCTTCGTATCCAACCGCTCGGGCAGCCCTCAGCTTTACATGTCGGACAAGGAGGGATTCAACGTTCGCAGGCTGACCTTCCAAGGGAATTACAATACTTCCCCGCAATGGTCTCCGACCGGGGATAAAATCGTGTATGCCAGTATGATCGGAGGCAAGAACCAGATATTCACCATTAAACCTGACGGCAGCGGGGTAACACAACTTACCGATGCAGGAAACAATGAGGACCCCAGCTTCTCACCTGATGGAAGATACATCGCTTTTACTTCTAACCGTCAAGGACCGACAGGCATATTCGTTATAAGAGCCAACGGCGAGGGGCTGAAGCGCCTGACTCCTAAAGGCTTTCGGGCAGCCAGCCCAGGCTGGTCACCGTTGTAGAAATAACTCTCAGTCCCCCCCTTAATTTAAGAGGGGGAATTGGGGAGTTATAGCGCTTCGTTTATTCCTTCCACCAAGTCCTGGCATCAAAGTTGATTCCTCATTATCATGATTCAGGGATTTTTTGGCCACTTATCAATGCCGGTGCTTTCTCCATTCTGGCAAAGAGGTTAATGAATGTGTTAATATTTGTTAACCATTCATTGATAATTAACGATATGGACCCCCTACTGGCTAACCCTGAATTCCTCAAGAGCGTTATTGAGACGATGTCCGATGGTCTCATGGTCATCGACAAGGAGAGCACCATCCTTTTTTTCAACCGCGCTGCGGAAGAGATCACCGGCTACCGGCGCGAAGACGTCGTCGGGAAACAATGCTCCATGCTCGACAACAACACATGCAGCTATAAGAAACAGGTGGGAGACCTTAAAAAGTGTACGCTATTTGAAAGTGGCGCCATGTCGGGAACTAGCTGCCACCTGCGCGGCAAAGACGGCCGAAGTGTCCATCTCCTGAAAAATGCGGTGCTGCTGAAAAACAATCTGGAAGAGATCATCGGCGCCGTCGAGGTAATGACCAACGTGACTTCGCTCGACATGAAAGACCTCGAAATAGAAAAACTGAAGAGTGAATTGATGCACGAGTATGGTTTCATGGGACTTCTCGGTACCAGTCCCTCTATGAAGCGTTTATACGAACAGATCCAGAACGCGGCTTCGAGCGAGGCCCCCGTACTCATCTCAGGAGAAAGCGGCACAGGCAAGGAGCTCGTGGCTGAAGCGATACACAAACTTAGCCGCCGGAACAAGGGCCCCTTTGTAAAAATAAATTGCGCAGCTTTGAACGAATTTCTCCTCGAAAGCGAACTTTTCGGCCATGTGCGCGGAGCGTTTACTGGCGCTATCAAAGACCGCCAAGGTAGGTTCGAGATCGCTCATGAGGGAAGCATTTTTCTCGACGAGATCGGAGACATGCCCGCATCGATGCAGGTAAAACTCCTGAGGGTTATCCAGGAAAAGGAGCTCGAAAAGGTTGGCGACCACCGGACTGTGACGGTCGATGTGAGATTGATAACCGCCACCAATAAAGACCTGACGGACCTTATGGAGTCGGGAATCTTCAGGGAAGACCTCTTTTATCGCATCAACGTCATCCCAATTAACACGCCTCCTCTTAGGGACAGACCCGAAGATCTACCGATACTCGTCTCTCATTACCTCGAACGAATCAACATCGTGAACAGAAAGTGCATACAGCGTCTCAGCCCTGCATCGATGGAGGCAATCGAGGCTTGCCACTGGCCCGGCAATGTTCGTCAGCTCATCAACGCCCTCGAATACGCGGCTATCACCTGCAAGGGTGACACAATCGCCATCGCCGACCTACCCGATTACCTAATCAAAAAGGGACGTGGCATAGAGCGGACATTGCCTGCAAAGAACCACCGGGAAAGAGACCACGTAATCGCCGCACTCGGAAAATTCAACGGCAACCGGACACTCGCAGCGAGGCATTTGGGGATAAGCAGGGTCACGCTCTGGAAGATTATAAAGGAATTGAATATAGCGTAGGGCGTAATTTATCATGCCCTTGATACACGGACCGTCTAACGTGAATCAAGCAAGGATATTCTTGGAGTGCGTCAGTTCATCAGCGCCCTCGGTCACGCATCTGTACCCGTAAGATGACACAATCGCAATCTGCGATCCATTCGACTGAGACTAACACCATGATAATCTAAATATGATAATATACTTTCGAAGGAAGGCAAGTGATGGAGACTGCTCTTGTCAAACCAGTTGTTGATGCTCTAATCAGTATTTTTGAGAAGGCACGAGGAATTAAGCTAAAGTCCTCAGCAGAAAAATCGTTGGCTGCGGCTATTAGAGAGTTGCTTAATGCATCGCCAAATGAAAATATTGCTGCTGCGAAGATTGCAGTCGCTAAAGCTGCTGGGATCATCAGCTCTGATCTTTTGCTTGCTGAAGAAATGCTGACAAAAGTAAAAACGTCGAAGAAATTGGCTGCGAAAGTTACCGCATCAAAGAAACCAGCGAGAAAAAAAGTTGTGGCAAAAAAACCTCAGAAAAGAAATAGCCATCAAAACAGAAATGACCGCATGATAGCATTCGGTTCCTTAAAAGGTTCCAAAGGAAAATTGCGGTAAGAGGGGCCGAGAGGGATGAGATAATTCCGAATCGACATGCGGATGTATTTTATAGGCAGCAAGAAAAATGGATAATTGATGGCGCAGGACATAACGACTAGCCGACGTCAGTTGATGGGCGATGCTGGCACGAAGTCATGGAATTTGTTCGCTCCGGTAAATGAATAGGAAGGGAAAAAGGAGGCAAGGGATGAATAGCACTCAGGATAAACGAGAATTATTGAAAGGTCTCAGACAAACACCAAAGATATTGTCTGAATTTCTAAAAACCATTCCGAAAGACAAAATATATCTGCGCCGAGGTGAAGATTTCTGGACGATCGCAGAACATATCAGGCACTTAGCTGAAGTACAGCCGATGCTGCTGGAGCGTTTTCAACGATTCATCAATGAGGATCACCCGGAGTTTATCCCTTATATTCCAAGCGATGCGAAGCCCGAGTCACTTAGCCATCCTCATATAAACGTGACCTCTGCCATCGAACAGTTTGCAAACTATCGGGACAAAGAAATTGTGCTGCTAGAAGACACAGATGATATTATATGGCAGAAGACTGGTACACACCCGGAATATGAGTATTATTCCTTCAGGATTCTAGTCAGACATGTTCTGCTTCATGATTACTGGCATATGTACCGCATGGAGCAACTGTGGCTGACAAAAGATGAGTATCTGCCGAAACTGTAATTAGAGGCTTTACACGTTTATCATTCATTGCGGCACTACTCCTTAATTTGAAAGGCGACCAAATTAGAGTAAACCACGAAGTTATCAGCTGAGGAGGGCACCCATGAAAGTAATTGCATTTAACGGAAGTCCACGGAAGCACTGGAACACGGCGATGCTGCTTGAAAAAGCTTTGGAAGGAGCAAACTCTCAGGGAGCAAAAACAAGACTTATTCACCTCTACGACCTCAGCTATAAAGGATGTATAAGCTGTTTTGCCTGTAAGACAAAAGGTGGAAAGAGTTATGGAGAATGCATCGTCACTGATGACCTTAAGCCCATTTTCAAGAAAATTGAGAGCGCTGATGCTCTTATTTTTGGCTCTCCTATTTATTTGGGAAATGTTACAGGAGAGATGCGCTCATTCTTGGAACGCCTCGTTTTCCAGTATCTGACATATACGGACCCGCCGGGTTCGCTTTTTAACCGGCAGATAATAACAGGGTTCATCTATACGATGGGTGTTACTGAAGAAGCTATGAACCAGTTAGGCTACAGTCAGTTCATGAATTTGATTTCAATGTTCCTAACAAGAACCTTTGGGTCTTCAGAGTCACTGTGCTGCTTTGATACGTTGCAGTTTAAAGATTACTCTAAATATGTTGCTCCTCGATTTGATCCTGAGAGTAAGATAAAGAGGCACAATGAAGTGTTTCCTCATGATTGTCATAAAGCATTTGAGATGGGACAGAGACTAGCAAAGGGATGACCAGATCTGGGTAGTATGTTCACTACGGAGTTCTCATTTTTTCAGCAAGCAAACTGCCGATTTCCGTTTATAAGGATGTACGGGCTCCAGATTTAATCCGGCATAGAGTGCTGAGATTTATTGATTCTATTTCGCGATCAGTTTGTTTCTTTCACCACTAATACGGATTTCTCCGCCTCCTTTCCCCAGAGTCCTCCGTGGACCAGTAATAACTTTTCCGAGTTGACAAAGAAAAACACAATGATAATATTGATGTATACCAATCAAGAAAGGACAAAAAATGATGAAAATATCAGTCTTAGGGTTAGGCATTATCGGAAGCGCATGGGCGAAAAATCTGATCTCCGATGGCCATGCCGTGCGATGCTGGAACCGGACGCCCAAAGATTTCCCCAACTTTCATGCATCCATTCAGGAAGCGATAGAAGGAGCGGAGGTGATCTTCATCGTCGTCGCCGACCCTCCGGCAGTGCAATCCGTGTTGGATAAGATTCAACCAAAGCTCGGCCACGGATTATTGGTGATCCAATCGAGCACAATTTCCGCCAGATGGACTCGACTTTTTGCCGAGCAGGTGCAGCGGACCGGCGCATTGTTTTTAGAAGCGCCCTTCACAGGAAGCAAACTTGCGGCGGAGCAGCGGCAAACCGTTTATTATCTTGGCGGCGAACCGGAAGTTGTCGATAAGGCACGCCCAATCCTAGAACCTATATCTAGTGCCATCCTCCATATAGGGCCACTGGGGTCAGCCAGTTCGCTGAAGCTTGCTATGAACTTGAACATCGCCGGTGTCGCCCAAACTTTGTTCGAGAGCCTGACTTTGTGCCGGGTGGAGGGAATCTCGGATGAAGTATATTTTAATGCGCTAGCGCGAAATGCTTCCCGTTCGGGAGTTTCGGATCTTAAAGAACCAAAGCTGCGTCAGCGCGATTACACCCCTCAGTTTTCACTCAAGCATATGGCGAAAGATCTTCGCCTGGCATTGGAAACTGCTGCGGATCACTCTTTGTCACTCGAACAAACCGTACATCTTAAAAAAATCTATGACCAGGGAATGTCAGCCGGTTGGGCGGATGATGACTTCGTCGGACTCATACGGCTCTTGGATACAAACCCATGAGGCTTGAATTACGTCTGCCTAACGGGAACACGGAGAATATTCGTAGGGCTAATCGACTTTAATGATACCCTATTTGAATTGCTCCTCAAGCAGCTCAGCAGTATGCTTGACTGCGACTGCCGCTTTATCCTTGTCGAAGCCTCCCCTGATCTGCATGACACAACCGGGGCAATCCATAGCGACTACTGGAACTGAAGTATCCTTGATGTTCTTAAGTTTCCTTTTCAGGATCGGCGCAGAGATCTCCGGCAGCTTTATCGAATAAGACCCTCCCATGCCGCAGCACATGTCCGACTCGAACATCTCCACAAGCTCGAATCCGGCCTTTTTCATGAGTTCCCTCGGCGCCTCATGGACATTGAGGGTCCTTTTGAGATGGCAAGAGTCGTGATAGGTAAATTTTCCTAGCTGTTGCCTCTCTTTGAGGGTCAGGCGTCCTTCGTCTACCAGTTTCTTTATCAGTGTGGAGAAATCCATTGTCCTTGCAGACAACTCATGCGCCTGATCCATCCAGTCGTTATTACCTAGACTCTCGAAGGTGTTTATGAATTCGTGCTTGAGGGCCACAGTGCAGGTCGGACAAGCCGATATCACATATTTAGTCTTGTCCTTCGTGAGGGCCTTGATATTGTCGATCGCATTCTGAGCTGCAACCTCATAGGCGCCGTTATACCTGGCAGGTGCGCCGCAACAGGTCTGCTCATCCGGGAATACCACCTCGATGCCTGCCTTGTTCAATATCCTCACAATCGCCGCTCCGGTTTCAGGATACGCGAAATCGATGAGGCATCCTGCGTAGAATGTAGCCTTCTCTTTCAGGTTCGGCTGCTTGATCTCTTTGAACTTGTCCCTGAAAGGCACATCGGCTATGGCAGGCAGACTCCTGAACTCGGTGAGATCGGACAGGAACATCGGCAGGTGGCGGATAAATCCACCTTTGGCAAATGGCAACTGCGTGAGAGATGCTGTGCGCAGCATAGAGTGAAACAACCGGCGGTTGTTCACCACAGAGAAGATTGCCTTCTGGACCAGGGACTGTCCTTTGTCCACGACAAGACGGCGCCTAATCTCAAGTATCATTTCGGGAATGTCGATCTTGCCTGGGCAGACCTCTTTGCAGTTGCCGCACTGGATGCAGAGACCCTGGATATCTTCGGATTTCTTCAGCTCATCAAACCAGGCAGTGAGGATGGTGCCGATGCCTCCGGTATAGACCTTTCCGAATACATGGCCGCCCACAAGCCGGTATATCGGGCATACGTTGAGGCATGAGGCGCAACGGATGCACTGGAGCGCCTGTTTGAATTTGGGGTCGTTCGCCATCTCAGTCCTGCGGTTGTCCATGAGGATTATATGCAGGTCCTTCATCGAACCGTCGGTATTGGGCGTCGGGCCGGTTATAATCGAGACATAGCTGGTAATAAGCTGGCCCGTGGCGCTCTTAGGCAAGGCGGTCAGAATCGGTACGATGTCTTCAAAGTTGGCAACCAGCTTTTCGATACCGATGATCGCCACATGAACCTTGGGAAGGGTCGTCACGAGTCTCGCATTTCCCTCGTTGGTCACAAGGACGATGCTTCCTGTCTCAGCCACGGCTATGTTCGCTCCCGATATGCCCATATCCGCTTCGAGAAACTTGCTGCGAATCTCTTTTCTCGCCACCTTGACGAGCTTCGGGATGTCGGAACTGAGCCTTTCGTTAATCTCCTTGCTGAAGAGGTCCGAAACCTCTTCCTTGGTCATATGGATTGCAGGCATAACCATATGCGATGGTGTCTGTCCGGCAAGCTGAATGATCCATTCGCCAAGGTCAGTCTCCATAACCGAAAGCCCATGCTGTTCGAGATAAGGGTTAAGGTGGATCTCTTCAGAGGCCATAGACTTGGATTTAACGATACTCTTGACATCATTTTCACGTGCGACCTGGAGGATATATTCCTTTACCTTTTCGGGACTGTTCGTCCTGAAAACCTTTGCACCCTTTGCCTCGGCATTCTTTGCGAACAGCTCCGAAAGTACATTCAGATGCGATGCGGCGTAGGATTTCAATTCGGCGATCCTTGTCCTTAAGACCTCAAAATCAATGCCCTCGTATGCCTTTAGCCTGCTAGTCCTGTAGGTCTCGGAGAATCTGCCGAGCGCGCCCGTAAGGTTCGCATTGTGAAGCGCTTTGCTTATCGAATCTCTGAATTCCTTATTCATCAGTTCAGCCTTTCAATTCATCGACGAAAACGATGATAAGCCTCTGCGGTCCGTGAACGCCGATTGTGAGCACACGCTCAATATCCGCTGTCCTGCTCGGTCCTGTTATCATCGCTATGTAGCTGCTCTCTTTGGGGTTTATCTTCGTCAGCAGAGAGGGCATGTCTGCCAGGAGCCCATCGGTAGCGACCAGCGCTATGTGAATAAATGACAGAGACGAGGCCAGTCGCTGTTCGAAAGGCGTTGAATCCTGGGCCAGTGTTCCGGTATTCGCTATCGCCCAGTCCATCTGGCTTATGCCTACGTGTGACATTGCCGCCGTCTCTCTGGTCACTTCGAATGTGAGACCAGGGACTTTTCCCGCGAGCATCGCCCGATCGATGCCCTTGAGGAAGGGACAATCGGCCCACACTGCATATGCCCGTGGGCTGTCTGACACCCCCTCCTTCTTCAAGACGTCGATGATGAACATCAAAGCCTCATCCTTTGTAGAAAAGCGGTGCACCTCGGCGCTGACCGCCTCGGCGCGGGACTTGAACTTATCGAACATTGCCGTTTCCTCCACTCTTCTCCCTCCGGTACGATTCCGCTAGCAGAGATATGTAGTGCGCGATCTTCTGCCCGCGGCCGAAACGTCCGACATGGTCAAGCAGCTGCATCATGCAGGCCGGACAGCCGGTCGTCACCTGATCTGCTTGTGTCTGGTTAATATCAGCCACCTTCCTCTGCGCAATTTCCTTTGAAGTATCGTAATGGGTGAGCAGATAAGATCCTCCGCTCCCGCAACAGGCATCCGGCTTTGCCATTTCTTTGAACTTCACGCCCGGTATGCTCATCAGGATCTGCCGCGGTTCCTGACTCACCTTCATCGTCTTTTTTAGGTGGCATGAGTCATGGTAGGTGACGACGGCTTCAACCTTTCCTGTCGGAAGACGGTAGTCGATGACCTTGGTGAGGAAGGTGGAGATGTCATAGGTACGGGCTGACCAGTATGCAGCCTTCGGGCCATAGACTGGGTCATCCCCGAGGAGCTCACTGTATTCGTGCTGCCAGGCCCCTCCACAAGAGCCGCAGGCAGTAACTAAGTACTCAGCTCCGCTCTTTTCGACGGCGTCAAGATTCTTCCGCGCCAGTTCCCGTACGGTTTTCACATCGCCATGTACGAATACGGCAATGCCGCAGCACTGCTGATCCTTCGGGATATTGATCTGAACCCTGTTCTCCTTGAAGACCTCCACCACGTCCTCACCGACCTGGGGATAGAAGTAGTTGACCGAACAGCCGGTAAAAAAAGCCGCTCTTGTCTTTGCGTCCTTAACCTTCACCACCTCCGGCACCCAGTCACGGAAAGGGGTCGGCGCTAGTTCGGGCAACGACCGATGGAGGTCGAAGCCGTAGTTCTTTCCGACAAAGGCGAATGGCGACCGTGGTGAAATAGCCTTTTTGCTTGGATCGTCACGGAAAGCTAGCCCCTGGAGCGCCGCGCCGACCTTCATGCCGGCATCGAACAATTTGGGCTGCTTCAGGAGGCTGAAGATCATATTCTTGAGTGGGTGAAGTCCCTTCTTTCTCACGATGGCGGCACGCAGTGCGAGCATGATACGATCGAAATTCACCTTGGTCGGACAGTTCTGCATGCAGGACTTGCAGACAAGACAATTGAATAGCATCGCGACAACGTCAGGGTCGACAATATCAAGTTCCCCTGAGAGAACCGCTTCTGCCACGGCAATCTTCCCACGTGCCACGCCTGCCTCTGCTTTGTCGGTAAGATAGACTGGGCAGACAGCCATACAGTTGCCGCACTTCATGCACTTATTCAATTCCTCCCTGACGGGCCCAAGCTCGTCATAGAGGGTAGCCGTGCCTCTGCTTTTTTCGACCCCTGCAATAGTCATGTCTATGCCTCCTTTGCAGGTACCATCTTGCCGGGATTCAACAGGTAGTGCGGGTCCAGAGCCTCCTTGACGCTCCGCATCATCCTGAGCCCGCTCTCACCGATCTCGTCCCCGAGGTATCTCATTTTCGCCATGCCGATTCCGTGCTCGCCGGACAGTGTCCCCCCAAAGCTCAGGGCTGTGGCGAAAATCTCATCGACGGCCTTGTGGACCCGTTCCATTTCCTCCTTATTGTTTGCATCGGTCAGGATCGTCGGATGGAGGTTGCCGTCACCGGCATGGCCGAACGTACCCATTTTCAAGTCGTACTTCTTTGCAATCTTCTGGCAGGATAGGAGCATGTCGGTTACACGCGTTCTCGGCACCGTAGCGTCCTCCAGTACTACAGTAGGGTTCAACTGGGCTAAGGCTGGCAACGCTGCTCGCCGCGCCGCCCAGAGTTGATCCCGCTCGGCATCAGAACCGGCTAGCTTCAATTCGCCACAATTTTCCTTGACAACTTTTGCCACTGCCTGAGCCTCTCGTTCGACCACTTCTTCCGCCATCCCGTCCACTTCAACTAAAAGCAGCGCCTCCACATCGGTCGGCAGTCCTATCCTAGTGTAGTTTTCAACAGTCTCTATTGTCATCTTGTCCATGATCTCCAGTGTGGCAGGGATAACCTGGGACTTGATGATACCGGTTACTGTGTTCCCGGCGTCCTCCAGTTTCTTGAACAGGCACATCATGGAACGTCGATACTTTGGACTTGGTATGAGTTTTACCGTGATTTCGGTGACAATCCCAAGCGTCCCCTCTGACCCGACGAAGAGATTGGCAAAGTCGTATGCGGTCACGTTCTTCACTGTTTTCCCGCCGAAACGAACCTTGTCGCCATTCGCAAGGACCACCTCCATGCCCATCACATAGTGCTTTGTGACACCGTACTTCAAACCCCTCAACCCTCCAGAGTTCTCCGCAATGGAGCCCCCCATGGTCGCCGTTGCCACCGTCCCAGGGTCCGGAGGGTAGATAAGCCCGAAAGGCGCGACGGCATTGTTCAGCTCCTGGATGACGACACCCGGCTGCACCGTGGCAGTCAGGTTGTCAGGATCGACTTCGATGATCGTGCTCATCCTCTGAAAAGATAAAACTATGCCTTTTTTGAGTGGTATCGTGCCACCGCTCAGGTTTGTGCCGGCGCCCCGCGGGTATATGGCAAGCCCCTGCTCTTGCGCAAGGTTGACGATCCTCTGAACCTCCGTTGTCGTGGTTGGCAGCACAACTATGTCGGGCGCCTGCTTGGGCATATCAGAAGTTGCGTCGTAACTGTAGGTTACAAGGTCAACCTTCCTGCTCAATACGTTTTTTGGTCCCACGATCTCTTCCAACTCTTTTATGATTGTCTTGTCGATCAAGTCTTTCTCCGTTTCTCTGTTCTCTTAGTTGCTTTTCTGCTTACGATCAAAGCGGCTAGGGCCTGAAACCTCGGGAACCCTCTTTCCCTCAGCCGCTTGGTCTTTTTTCGGCGGGGGAAAGCAGCATCTGCCTCGTCCCCTTCCTTTACCCGTGATTTAGTGAAAATGAATCCTGTCAGCCCCAATTGCCTGGACTGTGAGATTCTTGCCTATCAACCTCGAAAGGACCGTTACAAACGCCACCAACCCGACGAAAATGCCGAGGTACATCAACCCGTCCGGATTAACCGCTGCAGCAGGGGCAGCGCTGACAGCCGATTTTACAGCTGTGGCAGCCACTGCTATCTTCTGGTATGTCGGAACCATACCGGGGAATACATACGCCCAGAGAAGGTGCATGGCACCGACGATGCACGCAAAAAATATCGAATGCTTCAGGGTGAACCTGAAGATGTCTGATTCATGGCCTACGAGCCCGGTAGCGCCCGTTGCAACCGAGATGGATTGAGGTGATATCATCTTTCCGCAGACGCCGCCGCAGGTATTTGCCGAAATAGTGATGACGGGATCAATGCCGATATTTTCAGCAGTTACTGCCTGGAGTTTACCGAAAAGGGCGTTCGTCGAGGTGTCGGAACCTGTCATGAAGACCCCGAGCCAGCCCAGGATTGACGCAAAGAACGGGAAGATCTTTCCGGTTGAGGCAAAGGCGGTGCCAAGTGTGATCGCCATTCCCGAGAAGTTCATTATATAGGCGAAACCTAGAATAGTGGCGATGGTGAGAATAGGCCACTTGAGGGTCTTAAGCGTGCTACCCGCAACTTTAAATGCGGTGCCGAGAGACGCACCCATTACCGGGATGGAGAAGAACCAAGCGAAAAGTATGGCAGTGCCTGCGGCGCTCAGAATATTCAGGTTGAAGACAGCAGGCTTAGCCTTTCCTGCCTGGTCGATGACCATCTTGTCAAGGCCCGGTACAGGGATTGCGAAGTCGAATATAGTTTTTGTGATCTGGTTCAGTGCGGCATTGACCGGCTTGATACCCCAGGCGCAGACGAAGAGCGAAAGGATGATAAAAGGCGCCCATGCCCTGAAGACCTGTCCGCCGGTGTACTTGAGGGCTTCCCTGCCCAGACTTGGTTTTTCATCCGGAAAGTGCCAGCTTTCTTTGGGGTGCCAGAATTTCAGAAATACTACAGTAGCGATGATCGATGCCAGCGATGCCAGAATATCCGGAAGCAACGGACCGATGTAGTTCGAAGAAAGAAACTGAGTCAGGGCGAAGGAACCGCCGCTTACGAGGCAGGCGGGCCATACTTCGATGCCCTTCTTCCAGCCGGCCATGAGGACGACCAAGTACATGGGAACAAGGACGCTCAGGAAAGGCAGAGTGCGGCCTACGAGCTGGCTAAGGGCCATTTCAGGAACTCCTGCAACCTGCGCACCAACCACTATCGGGATGCCGATGGCCCCGTAAGCAACAGGGGCAGTGTTGGCGAGCAAACAAATGCCTGCTGCATAGAGCGGGTTGAACCCAAGCCCGGCAAGCATGGCTGCGGTTATGGCAACAGGCGTGCCGAAACCTGCCGCACCCTCGATGAACGCGCCGAACGAAAAGGCGATCAGGAGCGCCTGCATCCGGCGGTCATCGGAGATCGAGGCCAGGGAATTTTTTATCACCTCGAACTGTCCCGTTTTCACTGACATATTGTAAATAAAGAGCGCTGTTATGATGATCCAGCAAACCGGGAACAGTCCGAAGCAGGCACCGTAAACCGTAGACAACAGAGCCAGATCCACTGGCATTTTGTAAACGAGGATGGCGATGACAAAGGCGAGTGATGTGCCGCCGATGGCTGCAAAGTGTCCCTTCATGCGCTTGATTGCTAGCGCCCAAAAAAGAAAGAGTATCGGGACCGCCGCGATAAGCGCCGACAGGCCTATATTTCCAGTCGGATCGATATCCATTTTCCAAGGCATAATGTTTCCCTCCGTGACAATAATTTTGCTTCTCTGATTTAATTGTAGAACCAATGGGAGTTATCACGGTATCGGGCTTGTTCTGATTCTAACCATAGGATTTTGTCCTATACTAGGGACAGGGAAGAGTCAATAATAGAAAAATTTAAGACCTCACGGCATGGGGTATCATCCCGGCCCCCTTTTTGATGGGACTCTGATGAAAGACATCTTACAAAAAAGTACTCAATCGGTCAGATTGATGACTTGGTATTTTATGGCGTAGTTAGTCAGTTCGGCACTATTCTTCATGTTCATTTTGTCGAGGATATGGACTCGATGGGTGCTGACGGTCTTGACACTCAGGTTCAGCTCTTCGGCTATGGTGCTTACCGTCTTGCCTGCGGCGATCATGCAAAAAATCTGGAACTCCCTGTCCGAAAGGAGTTCATGCGGCGGCTTCCCGGTGTCTGGCCTGAAATCGATCATCAGCTTTTCGGCTATTGCCGTAGTGACGTAGATACCGCCTTTTAAAACCTTATTAATGGCTTCGATCAGTTCGTCCGAGGCGCTCCTTTTTGTAAGATATCCAGAAGCTCCCGCCCTTATGGCACGTACCGCGTACTGGCCTTCGGGATACATGCTCAGAACCAGAGCATGGAGCTTCGGCCTTATGATCCGCAGCTGCTTGAGAACATCCAGCCCGCTGATGCCGGGCATGGCGATATCGAGCAGTAGGAGGTCATAATCGTTGCCTGATATCTTGTCCAGCACCTCGTAGCCGTTGCTCGCCTGGTCCAGCACCGCCCCCTCGAAATTCTCCTGCAAGATCTGTTTTAGCCCCTCCCGGAATAGTGCGTGGTCGTCAGCGATCAATATCTTCAAAATGCGCCCTCCTATTCACTGTCGAGCGGGATATTAACGAGAACAGTTGTGCCCGAACCCGTACAACCTTCGATCCGAACATCCCCGCCGAGGTAGCGCGCCCTCTCCCTGATGCCTATCAGTCCGTAAGAATTATGGTCGGAAAGTTTTTATACTGGGATTCCAATCCCGTTGTCCCTCACTTCCAGAGTCAAAACAGACCGCCCCTTTATCAGATGGACCTCAACCATAGTCGCCTCTGAATGCCGGACTATATTGGTAAGGGCTTCCTGGAAAATACGAAAAATTGCGATGGACCGGTTCTGATCGAGTTCGATGTCCTCAGGTTCAATGATTATATCGTACTGGAGCCCCTTCCTGCCGCATACCTCACCCGCAAGCCATTCGATAGCATCGGACAGGCCGAGGTGGTCAAGCACGCCGGGCCTTAATTCAGAAGATATCCTCTGAACGGACTCGATGGTCTTGTCCACCAGGTCCGACATTGACTGCACGCTCGTAGAGAGCTGGTTGCTCTCCTTCGCCAGTCTGGTCTTCAGCCAGGAAAGGTCGAGCTTAAGCGTAGTCAGCACCTGCCCGAGTTCATCATGAATCTCACTTGCGATGCAGCGCCGCTCCTCCTCTCTTACTGATTGCAGATGCGCGGATAAACTCCTTAGTTCTTCCCTTGAATTCTTCAACTCATTTTCGAGGCTTTTGCTTTCCGTTATGTCGTGGGCGATAGTTTTCGTCTTCACAAACATATTATTTTTATCGGTCTCCGTAAAGACATGCAAGCTTGCTATAAAAGTACTGCCGTCCCTTCTCACGAACTCCCGCTCGAACTCCCGCTCCTTGATCTCTGATTTTATGATCGGAAAGTCCTGTTCATGGAGACTTTTCGACTGCTTCGTCCAGAAGTCCGTAACAGGCCTACCAATTATCTCCTCTTTGGAGTAGCCTAGCATCCCGGCCTCGGTCTCGTTGCAATCTATGATGATCCCTTCTCCGTTTATGGAGTGGTACATGTCCGGCGCATGATCATAAAGGTCACGGTACTTCTCTTCAGACTCCCTGAGTGCTTTCTCCACCTTCCGGCGTTGTGAAATGTTAACGAGCAGCACGAAGATAATAAGGGAAAGAGTGAAAATGGTTGCGCCGATCCCCAGAATGAAGGTCTTGTACTTGGAATAGAAGGAATCGGGAAGACTGATGATGGTGCTCTCCTTCGGCAGTCGGTAAGTACTGACACCGAACCTCTTGAGTTGGCAATAGTCGAACATGAACCTGTTGGGGCTTTTCCTCACAAGGGGGATATCGGCAACCTTTGTTCCATGCATGACTCGCAGGGCCATCTCGGCAGCGGTCCTTCCCTGTGAATAGCCGCTCGTGAGCATTCCGCCGACAATCCCCCCGCCGAGATAGAAATCCCAGACACTGAAAATGGGAACTTTCGACTCGTCATAGATAAAGGCAAGGCTCTCTTCATAGGTAAAGAAATTCCCCGTCTTGTCACGGTTAACCAGCAGAAGAAGAATGATACTGTCGGGAGGGATGTTTCTGACCTTCTGCCGCAGCTCGGAGATATCGAAATCCTCGAAGAAGACAAAATGCACCCTGTCTTTAAAATAAGGCATTACCTGCATCAGCTCGTTCTTCATGGCAACGCCGGTAGTAGTCTTGTCATCGATAACAACAACCTGAGAAGCCCCGGGGAAAAGTTTAAGAGCTATATCGAGGGTGCTTTTTATATCGGTTTCTTCAACGACACCTGTCACCGCTGACGGGTCCCAGACCATTGAATCCCGGAAATCGTTGATCCCGCAAAAGACGACCGGTGTATTGACGAATAGAGTCTTCCGGTATTTGCTGACGAAGTTCAATGCATCGTTGTCGCAGGCAATGATGACATCGAATCTCTCTTTTTCATATTTGATCTTATATATCTCATAAAGCTTCGCGAAATAGCGCTCAGAACTGTTGCGCTTGGTATCCATATACTCAAAGCTGATCTCAAGGTGCTTTACCTCTGCAGGAAGTACAGACTCTACCCCCCTGACTATGTTGTCGGTCCAACTGAGCCCCTTATGGTATGAGTTCAGGACGAGCACATGCTTCTTGGGTCCTTCATCCGCGCCCGAAATCCCTTGCAAGGAGAAGATAAAGAGAAAACAAAGGAACAGCGGGACCTTGAGAATCCTTTTGTCGATGCCTATTGCACAGCTGTAAATGTGGCGCATTCTTTCAGTTGCCGGACTTCCCCACCGAATATTTCTTTCATTCTATCAAAAACAACAGGTTCTTCACCAGACGGATATCCGCTTGTACCTGTCGCGCAATGTACTTCAATCACCAAATCTAGCATGAATGTCAGACTGCCGTCCTGCTGTGACTTCCATAAGAAGTTCTGATTGAAGCTCAGCATGCCTTTGGTATCATGTCAATATTCTTTGTTTTTATCGTCTCCATTCGTTAAAATGATTACCAAGACAATCGGCAGGAGGACTTTATGAAACTAACCCATTTCGACGACGCAGGAAAGGCCTGCATGGTAGATGTGACGGGAAAAGTGCTGACGTCCAGAGAGGCCGTGGCCTCGGGTTCGATCTCCATGAAGTCAGATACCCTGCAGCTTATAAAGCAGGGCAAGGTTGAAAAGGGTGATGTACTAGGGGTTGCGCGGGTCGCCGGTATCATGGCAGCAAAGAAGACGCCCGAACTTATTCCTATGTGCCATCCTTTGAACGTAACCTCAGTGACCATAGATTTCGTTATTGACAACAAGAAGAACAAGGTTGATATAATGGCGACTACGAAAGTGACCGGTCAGACAGGAGTCGAGATGGAGGCTCTCACCGCAACATCAGTAGCCGCCCTGACAATCTACGACATGTGCAAGGCTATTGACAAAGAGATGATCATCTCGGAGATTATGCTCCTCAGAAAGAGCGGGGGCAAGAGCGGGACTTTCAAAAGAGCTGGCACTGGAAAGAAGTGACGACTAACTGTAGCGGTCAACTGTAAACCGCGAGATCTCCACATCCTCATCCCCCGGCGGAATGCCCGCTTTCATTTTCGTAATGCGGAGCTGTTCTTCGACTGTATCAACACCCTCCAGATCTGGCAGCAGCAACCCTCTTCGAGGCCCTTTCACAACTATAACACCATACTTCTTCGGATCGAGTTGTGATAATTGCACAACCTTCTCCGGCTCGGAAAGAACATCTACGGTATATGCGATATCATCGAGTTCATCCGGCCTGACAAGGGAAAAACGTGGATCTTCGGCAGATGCTGAGATGGAATTCCTGACTATCTCCTGGTAGAGATTCTTGCTGCAGGGCTGAAAGGTGCCTATGCATCCTCTCAGGTGACCATGCACTTTAAGGCAGATAAAAACTCCCGCCCTTCGCAACATGTCCGCAGGGATTTCCTCCGGGGCAGCAAGGATGTTCCCGTTTCTCACATACTCCTCGACAGCATTTTTAGCTAATTCGGCGTATGGATGCATTTCATTTTTTCCTCATAAGTGTATAGTCCGCCATGGCTAGAATCGCAATTTTAGAGTCGGAATCGGGGAAAATTTCGAGCTCAGCCTTCGCCTCTTCGACCAGACGTCGTGCAATGTTGAACGATTCTTCAATTGCGTTGTATTTGGTGAAGAGAGTTGTGATCCTTTCAAGATTGGTCCTTCTTTTATCTGATGTGATATCCCCAGCATCGCTTCCGTTCTCACCGGTTCCGGCGGTATCTTCGATTATCGTGATGACCTCTTTCCTTTCGGTTTCCGGAGCAACCTTCAACAAATGTATGAGCGGCATTGTGATCTTGCCCTCATCAAGGTCCTTGCCGAGCTTCTTTCCCAAATCTTTCTGGCGTGCCACATAGTCCAATATGTCGTCGGCAAGCTGAAAAGCAACGCCGGTCTTCAGTCCGAATTCAGAAAGGGCTTTCTCCCTTGCCTCGGACTGTCCCGCAATAACGGCGCCGATCCTGCAGGCCGCAGAGATAAGTATGCCGGTCTTTGCAGAGATGATCTTGAAGTATTCGTCCATGGTGATTTCGGGATCGCCGGTTTTATGGAGTTGCAAGAGTTCTCCTTCTGTCATCCGGGTAGTAGCCTCGGAAAGCGCTTCCATGATCTTTTGGTTCCTTTGATTAACCGCGAGCCTCAGGGCGTTGGAATAGAGGAAATCTCCAACGAGGACTACCACCTGATTCCCCCAGACCGTATGAGCCGCGGCCTCGCCCCGTCTAGTTTCAGCGCCGTCGATAACATCGTCGTGGAGCAGTGATGCGGTATGGATCGCTTCGATGATCGCTCCCAGGTGCGCACGCTGGTCTCCGTGATATCCGCAAAGATCGGCGCTCATTAAAAGGAAGAGGGGCCTTATCCTTTTGCCTCCGCTGTCAACAATATGCTTGCCAATGAGCGGAATGACGGCCGCGGAACTGTCGAAGATCGAGAGGAGTTCCCGTTCTACCGCTTTCAGTTCGGAGGCGTACTGTCTGAATATTTCTTCTGCCTTCATCAGTGTTGCAACCGTGTTGAATCGAGGTCTATATCCTCCCGCATCAGTTTTTTAAGGTCTCTCGGTTTGAAAGCCCCTTTTTCGGTAAAAAAAGCGGAAACAAATTTTGCCGGAGTCACATCGAAAGCTAAGTTTATAACATTTACTCCTTCCGGGGCAACCTGGTGGCCATTGACGGTCCTGACCTCGTCGGCGCTCCTCTCCTCGATGGGGATAAGGTCTCCTGACGCCATGTCGAAATCGATACTGCTCAATGGGGCCGCAACATAAAAAGGAATGCCGTGCTCCCTGCATAATACTGCCACGGTATAAGTACCGATTTTATTGGCTACATCGCCGTTCCTTGTAGTCCTGTCGGTACCGACGATGGCCAGATCGATCAAGCCTCTCTTCATCAACGCCCCGGCGGTATTATCGGTAATGAGCGTTACCGGAATGCCTGACTGCATGAGCTCCCAGGACGTGAGGCGCGCACCTTGCAGCACCGGTCTCGTCTCGTCAGCGATCACATGGATGCTCTTTCCCTGCTCTTTCGCAACCAGCATCGGGGCAGTTGCTGTACCGTATCCGCCGGTAGCAAGGCTGCCGGCATTACAGTGGGTCAGGATAGTGTCGCCATCCCTGATGAATTGCGCTCCCCATTCGCCTATTGCCTTGTTGACCGCAATATCCTCCTCGAGTATCCTGTTCGATTCATCGATCAGCATCTGTTTGAGCCTATCAATTGATTCCCGGTTATTTTCCTGAAGGAACTTCTTTATCCTGACGACTGCCCAATGGATATTCACAGCCGTAGGCCTAGTGCCCAACAGGGTGTTAAAAATCGGTTGCATCTCCTCGACGAGCTCGTCGAAATTCCCGGCGATGATCTCCTGTGCCCCGAGCGCTATTCCCATAGCCGCTGCGATGCCGATGGCCGGAGCTCCCCTGATCCAGAGCTTCCTGATCCCCTCGGCAACCTTATGATAATCGGTGCATTCGACGTAAATGACTTCATGCGGAAGCCTGCTCTGGTCGAGCATCAGCACCCTATTGTCCTTCCACTCAATTGTTTTAACCATTGATCAGCTCCTCCTTACCTTACCTTATGTAACGGGGAAAATCGTCGAAAAGACGAAAAGCACGGTCAGCAAGGCGACTGTCACAACCGTAGCCCAGGAAATCACATTATATACCCTAGAGTTCACGAACTCTCCCATGATCTTGGGATTATTGATCAGCATGATTACATAGATGAGAACGAACGGCAGCATCAGGCCGTTTACAACGGCCGATAACACCATAAGAAAGACAAGTGGTGCGTTTGGCACCAGCACGACTACGGCCCCGGCTGCGATCATCATGGTATAGATGCCCATGAACTGGGGAGCTTCCTTGAACGATTTATTGACGCCCGCCTCCCAGCCCATCGCCTCGCAGATGTAATATGCCGAAGCGAGGGGCACAATGATCGCGCCCAGGATCGAGGCATTCGCAAGTGAAACCGCAAACAGCAAAGAGGCATAATCTCCGGCAAAGGGTTTCAATGCAAGCGCCGCTTCGGAAGCCTCGTTGACCCTGATGCCTTTTGGAAAAAGGATCGTCGCGCAGGTAACAATTATAAAGAAACTGATAATGTCCGTGATGGAGCAGCCGAAGATTACATCGAGCCTCGACGCCTTGTAGTCTTCCTTCTTGATCCCCTTTTCAGCAATCGATGACTGGAGGTAGAACTGCATCCACGGGGTAATAGTCGTGCCGATGATGCCGATGCTCAAATAGATATATTCCGCGTTCCATTCCAGATGGGGGATAAACGTGCTTTTTGCAACTCCCGCCCAATCGGGTTTTGCCATGAAGCCAGAAATGATATAGCCGATAAAGATCAAGCAGGCAATAAGCAGGACATTCTCGACAAACCTATAACTTCCTTTGGCTACGAGCATCCAGATCGCGAGAGCCCCAATCGGGACCATGATATACCTACTGAGACCGAGGATCTCCATACTGGCAGCCCATCCGGCAAAGTCTGCCACAGTGTTACCGAAATTGGCTACAAAGAGGCCGAGCATTAAATAGAATGCCGCCTTCACGCCATAGTTTTCACGGATCAGATCGGCAAGGCCTTTGCCCGTGATCACACCCATGCGTCCGCACATTTCCTGAATAACGACAAGTGCTACTGTCGTCGGGATGAGCGTCCAGAGCAACTCATAGCCGAAGCGTGCCCCGGCAACTGAATAAGTGGTTATGCCGCTGGCGTCGTTATCGATATTGGCGGTAATGATGCCGGGCCCCATCACCGTGAGAAACAACAGGAAGCTCTTCCAGCGCTTCATACCTTCCTTCTTCCCCGTTTCGCGGCAGGCGGAAGGATTATATCGATTACATCATCAACACCCACAATGCCCAGCAAGACGTTTTCCGCATCAACGACTGGAAGCGCTACGAGATTATATTTCGATATGATCTCTGCAACTATCATATCGTCTGTTTCAGGGGTGACCGATTTCATCTTGGTCTCCATGACCTCAGCAAGCTGTGCTTGAGGATCGGCCATTATGATGTCCCTTAGTGAGGCGACCCCGATCAATTTTTCATCTTCATCGACAACATAAATGTAATAGACGGACTCTATCTCTTCAGCGTCCTTTTTAAACCTTTCTATTGCTTCCGTAACTGTTATCTGCGGTGGATAGGCGATGAAGATATTCGTCATGAGTCCGCCTGCGGTATCCTCTTCGTGGCCCAACAGTTCCTGTATGTCTTCTGCCTCTTCCCTGTCGATATGTTCGAGGATCTCCTTGGCCTTCTCGGTCGGGAGATCGCTGAGTACGTCCGCTGCCTCATCAGGCTGCATCTCTTCGAGTATATCCGCGGCCTGCTCAGTATCGATCGAGTTTATGATCTCGGCCTGTCTTTCAGGCATCAATTCAGAGAGAGCATCCGCAGCGGCCTCGATATCGAGGTTCTTGAAGAGATGCGCGCCCTCTTCCCTCGACACCTGGCTGATCAGGTCTGCGATATCTGCGGGATGAAGGTCCGACAGCATTTGCCGTGGAACGGTAAGAGCGATTGCTTTCAGTTCCGGCCTGAGCGGTTGCATGTAATTCCAGCTGATCAGATTGTAGGAAAGCTGTGTATTGAAAAACCTGAGCACCTCGTCGCTGCTGTGTTCGGCGCCCAGGCGCCTTAGGATTCCCCTCATGCCGACATCGACGGCAAGGAGCACGGCACTGCCGTGATAGCCTTCGAGTTTGATGTCATTCACCCGCACAACCTTTGCACCGTTGGCATCGACGATCTGCTTGTCGAGGATATCGCGAACGGCAAGGAGATCGTCTTCCGGATACTCATACACCTGTAGCGCATCCGCGTATAAGAAGCTGGATATGATCCTCTTGTTAAATATGTTGATGGCAGTCCATATGATGATATATGCCTGACCTTTCCTGTAAACGATAACAGCCGATATCTGGGGAAGGGGGTCTCCCTTTACGACGATCACATCCTTCACCCGTCCGATAATCTCACCCTTGGGGTCGAAAACCGGCTTTTTGATGATCTCGCTGAGAAAGAGTTCGCCGAAAAGTGCCATAGCCTGTAGTATAGATTATAAAGACGCTTGCAGGCTACCTTTTCCAGAGGGATATAATGGTCGAAGGTGTCCATTCACAATGAATCGCTCGACAGTCGGATAAAGCAAAAGAGCTTGGACAATCCGGGTTGTAGCTTGAATATAAATTATCGAAGTAATTCACTCTTCTCCATCTTAGATCAAGAGGGGGAAGAGGGCGTTATGAGGATTATGTTGTGGCGCGGAAGCAATTGACTATCTGAGCACTGACGGTTCTTTTTTTGACATGCGGTAGACAAAGGCCAGTATCTCAGCAACTGCCTTGTATAATTCGGGGGGTATCTCGCGGTTCAGGTCTATGGCTGATAGTACTTCGACCAGTTGGGAGTCTTGCTTCAACGGTACATTATGCTCTTTTGCTACTTCCAGGATCTTTTCGGCAAGCCAGCCGCTCCCCTTCGCCACAACCTTCGGAGCCGCGTTCTCGTTCGGCTTGTATTTGAGTGCTGCTACCTTTTTTCGGTTGTCCATTTATCAGGCCTTGATGCTCACAATCTGCTTGAAAGGCTCCAGGTTTTCTAGTTGTTCAAGTGAGGTATCATCCTTATCAAGGACCCTCACAGCCTTGAGATTGAGCCCCTCTTCCGCAAACTGGTTCTCGAGGTGATTCACATTAGAAGCGAGCATCGACTTGAATTCTTCGCTTTCGGGCTTTAACGAAACGAAAAACTCGTTATTATGGGAAAGCACCATGATCACAAGCTTTCCATGGTCTTCAAGATCGAGGTTGAGCCGGCATGAAAAAGAGGCGGCTTTGCCATCGCTTGTGTTTTGCTTGAATGCGATCTCTCCGTCTTTCAGTTCCTGCCAGTTGACAGGAAGAAAGGTGTAAAACGATTGAGTTGTCCTTGAAAGGAGCTGGAAGGTCTCGATGTCTTTGAGAAGGCCGCCTACGGCGTCTGAAGCTTTTCTTATAACAGCAAGGTCTCCGGTTGTCGTCTGATCGAGGACCTCTTTCAGCCTGAGCAGGGTAGCCTTGAGATCATTCTCAAGGGATGCCCGGTCAGCTGCGGGCAACAGCTGTTTAATATCGATTGAAAGCGTCCCCTTACCGGGTTCGGCACCGCCTTCCGGCGATGTCTTTGCCTGCTGCAACAACTCCGCGACCGCTTTCAGCTTGGATTCCAGTGCTACACCCGTACCCCTGAGCAGGGCCTCGAGATTATCCGCTGCGCCCTCAGACAGAAGTTTATCGATACTTACGGTTACATCAATCTTCAGATCTTGCAGGCTTGCCTGGTTTTTTAGCGCAGGCGGCAAGTCCTTGAATAGCTCATCGAGCCGCGTCTGTATGTCCTGCCCGGTTGCCTTCAGACTTTCCCGAAGGACATTCTGAATCTGAAGTCTTATTTCCTTCGGTATGGCATTGACGTCGGAAGGCAGAGTTTTCAGGAGCCGTTCGATCATCTCCATCGAAAGCGGCGTGCGGGGTGCGCCCCCCGAAGCATCCTGGAGAAACCTGTTCAGCGCTTCGCCTTTAAAAGCAGCTGGTCCGGGATCTTCCTTTTCGGTCATGCCCATAAACTGGAGCTTCAGTTCATTCGGCGATGATGGAGTGCCGATTACCTTCAGCATCACCTCGGTATTCTTTTGCAGAGGAATGTCGGTCCTCGCGGTGATAAAACTGCCCTTGATCCTGAGCGTTACACCACCCGTCGGAAGAAGGTCCATGACTTCGCCTTTTACAATCTCGCCGACATTGAGCGGGATAGATTTACCGAGTGGCTTGGTAACGGTGATGAGGCCTTCGAAGAGGTCCGAAATCTTGAAATTAATCATCTATACTCTTATTATATCGTAAGAAGAGTTAAGGAGTTACGGAGTAAAGGAGAAAGTATGCTTGATGCTCGTTTCGTAAGAGAGAATATCGACGTTGTGAAGACAGCCCTCGAAAGGAGGAATGCCGGGATAGACCTGACCGAATTCCTCGGTCTCGAAGACGAAAGGCTCAGGCTCCTCAGGGAGTCGGAGGAGCTGCGAAATAAGAGGAATGTTGTCTCCGAGGAGATCGGCAAGCTCAAACGTGAGAAGAAGAACGCCGACCAGTTGATGAAGGATATGAAGGGTGTTGCCGACAGGATAAAGGAGATCGACGAGATGCTGAAGGGCATCGAGGAAAAGACCCACCTTTTTCTCCTCACCATCCCGAACATACCCAATCAGTCCGTGCCTGTAGGCAAAGACGAAAACGACAATATCGAAGTTCGCAAATGGGGGACGCCCCGTGTATTCGACTTCGAGCCTCTCAACCACTGGGATGTTGCAGAGGTGCTGGGCATGATCGATTTCGAGACGGGCGCGAAGATAGCAGGGGCGCGTTTTGCGCTGATGAAAGGCCCAGGCGCCAGGCTTGAAAGGGCACTCATGAATTTCATGCTCGACCTGAACACCTCAAAGGGATATACCGAAGTCTTTCCGCCGCTCCTCGTGAACCGCGAAAGCATGACAGGCACGGGACAGCTTCCCAAGTTCGAGATGGATCTCTTCAGGGTCGCAGATCCCGAGCTCTATCTCATCCCGACCGCCGAAGTGCCGGTGACCAATATTCACCGGGGCGATATCCTGCGGGAAGAGTTGCTGCCGCTTTATTACACCGCCTATACCCCGTGTTTTAGACGAGAAGCCGGGTCTTACGGGAAAGATGTCAGGGGATTGATTCGCCAGCACCAGTTCAACAAGGTCGAACTCGTCAAATTTGCGAAGCCGGAAGATTCATACGCCGAACTCGAAAAGCTGACTGCCGATGCCGAAGATATATTGCAAAAACTCGGCCTGCCGTACCGCACAATCGTTCTGTGCACCGGGGACATGGGATTCTCGTCGGCCAAGACCTATGACATCGAGGTCTGGCTACCGGGACAGGACCGCTACCGCGAGATATCATCCTGCTCAAACTTCGAGGATTTCCAGGCTAGGAGGGCAGATATCAGGTTCAAACGGGAGGGCAAGAAGGGAACCGAGTATGTCCACACCCTCAACGGCTCCGGCCTTGCCATTGGCAGGACCCTTGTGGCTGTTCTGGAGAATTATCAACAGAGGGATGGTACCGTAATTGTCCCGGAAGTGCTGCGTCAATACATGGGAATGGATGTCATCAAATAGGCCATTGCATTATTGATTTTTTCATGCTATACTCGAAATTGAATTTAGAAGTGTTTGTCCGCATGGAGCCACAAAGACTTTTAACTTTGTGGCTTTTATTGTTCTGAGATCCTGAGATCTCAATTTACCGTAAGGAGGCAGTAAAGCAATGGCTCAAGGCACAGTGAAGTGGTTCAATGAATCCAAGGGGTTTGGGTTCGTCACAAGCGAGGACGGCAGCGACGTATTTGTTCATTATTCCGCTATTCTCGGCAACGGGTTCAAATCTCTCGCCGAGGGAGACCGTGTAACCTTTGATGTCGAAAAAGGCCCGAAAGGTCCCAAGGCGATCAACGTCGTAAAGCAATAATCCACCCGCACAAACTCAAAAGGCCTCCTGAATTGCGGAGGCCTTTTTTTATTGCACCTCGGATATTGCCGGGGGGCGCAAATCTATGACAGGACACCGCCTTATTCTTATTGACATTAGCTATTTGTCGCTTTAAGATAGAATCAACTATAAAAACGCCGAGATCCGTGATAACGGATGCGGGGGACCCAAAAAAGGGGCGAATTCCTTCAAGGATAGGACACTTCCAGGTCCGAGCCCGGCAGCTAACCTCGTAGGCAATTGGAAGGTATAATGTTCATAATGGTTCCGGGCCGGGTTGCCGGCATTTTTTGCCGTCCCTCCATGTTCCACAAAAGAGGCGCTCATGATTGCTAAGGAGTCGCCAATCACCGGAATAATCAAATCCCTCGGCCTAGTTTTCGGCGACATCGGAACGAGCCCCATTTATACCCTCACTGTCGTATTCCTCTTGACAAAGCCTATCGAGGCTCACATCTTTGGTGTACTGTCACTTATAGTCTGGACGCTGGTCATCCTCGTAACAGTCGAGTACGCCTGGCTCGCTATGAGCCTTGCAAAAAAGGGCGAGGGCGGAACCATTGTGCTCAGGGAATTGCTCGTCCCCATGCTGAAATCCGGCCGCAAAGTGGCGTTTATCACCTTTCTGTCTTTTATCGGCATATCACTCCTCATAGGTGACGGCGTAATCACTCCAGCCATCAGTATACTCAGCGCCGTGGAAGGTTTGCTGCTTATCCCAGGACTTGAGAACACGGCTCAGGATACACTCATCGTTATCGCCGGCATTATCGCCATACTGCTTTTTTCTTTCCAGAAGAAGGGGACTGAAAAAGTCTCTGTCGCATTCGGACCTATTATGATTATCTGGTTCGTCTCTCTTACAGTTTCGGGAGTCTTTGCGATATCGCAATTACCGTCGGTGCTCAAGGCGTTGAACCCTTATTATGCCGTCCAGTTTCTCTATGAAAACGGAATTGCAGGCTTCTTCGTTCTCTCCGAAGTTATACTGTGCGCAACCGGCGGTGAGGCCCTTTATGCGGACATGGGACACCTCGGTCGCATACCGATCACCAGGGCATGGTTTTTTGTGTTTATCGCCCTTGTGTTGAATTACCTGGGCCAGGGAGCGTTCCTTATCAGTCACCCGGAAGCAAAAAATGTTCTCTTCGAGATGATTTTCAATCAGTCGCAGATACTCTATGTCCCCTTTCTCATCCTCAGCATAATGGCAACGGTAATAGCCTCTCAGGCAATGATCAGCGGTATGTTCTCGATAGTGTACCAGGGCATCACTACCCATGTCATGCCCCTTTTCAAGGTTGATTACACCTCGGCTGACATGCGGTCACAGATATACATCGGATTTGTAAACTGGTTTCTTCTACTCTCTGTACTGTTTATAATGCATCAGTTCAGGGAATCCAGCCGCCTCGCCGCCGCTTACGGCCTCGCCGTCACCGGTACTATGACTCTCACCGGGATCATGATGACATGGATATTCGCCCTGAAGGAGAAAAAATTCCTTGCAGCGGCTTCAGCCTTTGTGGCCATGGTCGATATCACGTTCCTGGTGTCCAACATCTACAAAATACCGCATGGCGGCTATTGGTCCCTCATCATCGCCATGCTACCACTTTGCCTTATCCTGCTCTATACCAGGGGCCAAAGGAAGTTGTACGGAACCATGCAACCCATGGACAAGAAAGAATTTCTCCCCAGGTTCGAACAGGCATATAAAGATATGAGCAAGATAAAAGGAACGGCGCTCTTCTTTGCGCGGGGAATCGAAAAAGTGCCTCCGTATATAGCCAATACGATGTTTCTGAATAATATTCTCTATGAAGACAATATCATGGTTTCTATAGTCATACGGGACGACCCCTTCGGTGTTACAGGCCTTTTCAAGGATCTCCCGTTAAAAGGGCTGCGGGCATTCGAGATACAGGCAGGATATATGGAAGTTTTCGATGTGGAAGAGATCCTGAGAGACGCTAGCATTGATGAGAAAACCATATTCTACGGCGTAGAGGATATTGGGACGACAAGTATCATCTGGAAGATTTTCTCGATAATCAAGAAGCTTAACCCGCACTTTGTACAGTTCTACCGCCTGCCGCCGCAGAAGCTCCACGGGGTGGTGACCCGGGTGGAGATGTAGGGACGCTGCTTGCTGCTCTCTTATTGGGCAGGATACCCCCCCTGCCCCTACAATTTTTTTAATGCATTGATCCGGGCAAGTACCTTGTCGATTAACACAGGCAGCGTAGCTTCAACTGCCGGGGAAAGGCCCTCTCCGTGATCGAAGGATTCAGCGGCGATGGAATAGACGACGGCTTCAGGATGTTTATTGTAAAGCGCTTGAACCAAACTCAGCAGGACTCCGGGACGAAGATGGTGAGAAAAGCTGCTCGGCATTGAGTCGTCTAGAACAACTGCTTCTTCTTTCAATGTGCCCGGCTTGTCGCCCACATGGGCGTCGATAAATATCACAAAATCCGCGTCTTTAAGATCTTCTGCCAACTCGATGCCTGTCTGGTGCCGGACTATGATCTTGACCTCTTTATCCTGCACAATGCTCTCGATGCGTTGCGCCGCAAGCGGCCCCATCCCGTCATCTCCCCGCATCGAGTTGCCGTACCCTATGACAAGGATCTTACTCATTACCGTTCCTAAAAAAATAGACAAATATCCCATTATGTCCTGATATTCGTCCATATTTGTTCATTAAAAGAAACGATATCTTCAAGCTGTTCTCAACCCTCGCATCTTCAGAAAATTGCCTATCGACCGGTCGTAGGTCCTCTCATACTGAGCATTGAAATAACAGGCTGGCAATTCGCCTTTATCCCGGTGATAGTGCATGCAGAGGCAGCATTTATGCTTGCGTTCACATGGCTCGTACGTGCAATTGCACATCTTTTTATTGTTTTCTTTGATACAATCCATCATCTTCCTCCGTTTTCAAAATGTCCTATTTTAACCGGAATAGGCTGAATTTGGCATTAGTGAGAGATGCGGTTTAGTTTCGTTGAATGCTGTCGAAGGTATGCTTGGCAGATGAAAACCGAAGTACGGTATGAAGCAGTCGGGTTGGCCGTGTTGGTATCGACCCGGCCAACCCTTTTCTCTACCTGAATTTCATGACAGAGGCTTTCTTTGGTCTGGAGGTACTGGATGGATTGACATCTCCCCACTGCCTGCCAGATTTTTGTCCACCGGATTTGCGCGCCGGTACGTGCTGACGTGGCGGGCGTACGAACTCGTTGTCTCTCTTCGGCGCTGCTACGCCGTAGTCAAACTCCTCAAGAATTCGGCGCTCTATCGCTCCGCCCAAGACTCTTTCGATGTCGCGCACCGTATCCCTGTTTTCAGGGGTCACCAATGTGTATGCATCTCCGCTCCGGGCAGCACGACCGGTACGTCCGATGCGGTGAATGTAAGCATCTGTGGTATCGGGAATATCATAGTTGATGACGTGAGAAATCTGTGTGACATCTATCCCGCGCGCGGCGATATCGGTCGCCACCAGGATCTGGAATGTGCCGTTGCGGAACCCGCTCATCGCGGCTTGTCTCTGCGCCTGCGAGAGGTTACCCTGCAGCGAGGCAGACCGGTATCCGGCATTGACCAGCTGTTCACCGAGGCGCTTGGCCCTGTGCTTGGTCCGGGTGAAAATCAATACTGACTCAGTGTCGGTATTGTGAAGCAGCTTGAGAAGCAGCGGCGTCTTGAGGTGCTGGGCAACCGGATAGAGGGCATGACTGACCGTAACTGCCGGGGCAGTCATACCAACTTTAACCATGACCGGCTCGTTCAGAACATCGTTAGCCAGATGCCTGATCTCTTCGGGCATGGTAGCCGAAAAGAGCAAGGTCTGCCGTCTCTGAGGCAGCTGTCTCAAGATCTGACGGATATCGGGCAAAAAGCCCATGTCAAACATATGGTCGGCCTCATCGAGGACCAGCATCTCCAATCTAGAGAGATCGATCGTCTTCTGTCCGATATGGTCGAGGAGACGCCCAGGACAGGCCACCACAATCTCGGCGCCGCGTTTCAGTTTATCCACCTGGGGATTGAAGCCCACTCCGCCATAGATGGTTACGCTCCGGAGGCCGGTATTTCGCCCCAGAATGCTGATTGCCTCATGTATCTGCTCAGCCAATTCCCTAGTAGGGGCAATGACGAGTGCACGGACGTGGCGACGTCCGCCTTGCATCAGGCGATGCAGGATAGGGAGCGCGAAGGCAGCGGTCTTGCCGGTGCCGGTCTGCGCCAGACCCATAATATCATGCCCTTGCATGACCAACGGGATCGCCTGGGCCTGGATCGGCGTAGGCGTTGTATAACCCGCGGCCTTGACCCCGGCCGCGACATGGGGGTGAAAATCAAATACTTTAAATTCCATAAACTCCTTTTTTTCTGCGTTCGGGCGAAAAAAAACCCCGGTGTATTCCGGGGTTTACTTACAATGTAGTTTTCATCCGGGTACAGCAGTTTGTGATTTCTAATCTTACCAGCCATCAAAAGGCCTTGTCAAATAAAAGAATTTCGTGCGAGCCCGCCTGACAGGGTTCAGCCCCCTGAGCTTTGCTCTTGACAGTGAACTGTCGTTCACCTATAATGTAAGTATGGCAGACGAGCAGAAAGATGAAAAGCTAAGGTCCCGGATCAGGGACATATCGTTTTTTTACCACACAAAGGGCAGGATGCCAAGCTTTTCGGAGATCGGGGAGCTGACGGGACTGCAGTCGAAGAACGCCGTATCGAAGCTTGTAGACAAGCTGGACAGCCTGAAGGTTGTCGGAAAGGATGCGAAGGGCAGGCTCATACCGCGATCTATCGCATCGCCGGTCAGGATACTCGGCTCTGTGGAGGCGGGATTTCCGAGCCCTGCAGAAGAAGAGCTTGCCGACACCCTTTCACTGGACGACTTCCTTATTGAGAACCCGGATGCAACATTTCTGCTCAAGGTCTCGGGAGATTCGATGTCGGAGGCGGGGATACTCCCCGGCGATATGGTGATCGTAGACAAGGGCCAGACGCCCAAGAGCGGAGATATCGTAATCGCAGAGGTAGATGGCCAGTGGACTATGAAGTATCTGCGCAAAAGAGGAGAAAGCGTCACCCTCATACCGGCGAATCCCAAATATAAGCCTATTAAACCGAAGAATGAATTGAAGATAGCGGGCGTGGTGACGGCGGTGGTAAGGAAATACAAGTAGTGGCGGCCCTGCGTGCCACCTTGAAAATGATGCACGCCCGTTAAAAAAAGGTCAACCACATATGGTGGCCCCAACAAATACAATCGCAAATAATCTATGAGCTCCGAATTTATTACCCTCCATTCCTGGCCCCGCGCGATCCTGCATCTGGATGCCGACGCCTTTTTTGCGTCATGCGAGCAGGCGATACATCCTGAGTTAAAGGGGAAGCCGGTGATAACCGGCAAGGAGCGCGGGATAGTTGCCGCCGCGAGTTATGAGGCAAAGGCACGTGGAGTTACGCGCGGGGTAAGGCTTTCGGACGTGAAGAAGATATGTCCGGATGCTGTTATTCTCCCGTCGGATTATGAGACGTATAGCCTCTTTTCCCTGCGGATGTTTGCGATCATCAGGCGCTTCACGCCGGATGTCGAGGAGTATTCTATTGACGAGGCCTTTGCCGATCTTACAGGTTTGAGAAGAAACTTCCATGGCCCTTACAGTATGATCGCCCGGAAGATGCAGGAAACAGTGGAGAAAGAGTTGGGCATTACCGTATCGATCGGAGTGAGTCTTTCCAAAGTCCTCGCCAAGGCTGGATCAAAACACAAAAAGCCGAGCGGAATTACGATGATGCCGGGCAGGGAGATCCATCACTATCTGGGGAAATTGCCTATCGAAAGCGTCTGGGGCATCGGCCCTAATACGGCGGCATTCCTGAGAAAATTCGGTATCAACACCGCGTTCGACTTTGCGCGGAAGGACGAAACATTCGTCGCTAAGCACCTTTCAAAACCCTATCATGAAGTCTGGCACGAGCTGAACGGTAGAAGCGTCTACCCCGTCATGACTGAATCGAAGAGCAGCTATCAGTCCATAAGCAAAACGAGGACCTTCACACCTCCATCGAAAGATGAGCCCTTTGTCCTTGCGCAGCTCTCGAAGAACCTTGAAAACGCCTGCATAAAGGCCAGGCGCTACAATCTCGCTGCCACCAGGTTAATCGTCTTCCTGAGAAAACAGGACTTCACGGATAGCGGGGCCGAGCTGAAGCTGACCTGTCCAACCGCCCATCCTTCGGCCCTCTTCAACTTACTGCGCGAAGGCTTCGACCACATCTTTCGCTCCAACACGCTTTACCGCCAAACCGGTGTCGTGCTTGCGGGACTCATTGCAGAAGCCTCGGTACAATACACCCTCTTCGACGACACGGCGCAGATCGAGAAGATGTCGAAAGTTTACGATGCCGTAGATATTCTCTCTGAAAAGTTCGGCAAATATACGGTCCGCCATGCGGTGAGCCTGCCGACAAAAATTCAATCTCAGCACGAGGGAGAGCGGGGAGATGTCCCGCAGCGAAAACAGGAACTCTTCAAGGGTGAAAACAACAGGCAGCGGCTGGGGCTGCCTGTACTGAATGTGATGGTGTGAGAATTAAAGAAACTCAGTCATAGAGCGGACCTTCTTGACGACTTTCGGAAGGACTTCGAGGGTGTAGTCGATATCTTCGTCCGTAACGTATTTACCTAGGGTAAGCCTCAGCGATCCCGCAATAAGGTCGGACGACAATCCAATAGCGGTAAGTACGTGGGACGGGCCTTTGCTCTCGGCGCTGCAGGCCGATCCTGTCGAACACGCGATCCCTTCCTCATCCATATGTTGAAGGAGCAGTTCGCCCTCTGTATTTTTGAATGAGAAGTTCACATTGCCGGGGAGCCTTTTCGCCGGATGGCCGTTAAATCTACAACCCTTTACAGCGTCGGATATCCCTTTGATCAGTTTGTCCCTGAGTCTGATAATGGGGTTCATCTCCTCAGTCATATACTTTTCAGCCAGCTCGACTGCCTTTGCAAGGCCGACGATGCCGGGGACGTTGTGAGTCGAGGCCCTTCTTCCCTTTTCCTGAGAACCACCATGCATGAAAGGTCCCATCTTCGTGCCGCTCCGAGCATAGAGAAATCCGACTCCTTTTGGACCGTAGAGTTTGTGTGCCGAAGCGCTCAGGAGGTCTGCGTTCAAGGCGTCGGCATCGATAGTCAGATGTCCGAGCGTCTGCACCGCATCGGTATGAAAGGGAATGCCTTTCTCCCTTGCGATATGGCCGATCTCGGCAATCGGCTGTATTGTGCCGATCTCATTGTTTGCATGCATTATAGATATGAGAATCGTCTTGGGCGTGATCGCATCGAGCACGGCATCAGGGTCGACCATGCCTGCCGAATCGACCGGAAGATATGTGACGGTAAAACCGTTTCTTTGCAGGAATTCACATGTTTCCAGAACCGAGTGGTGCTCAACATAAGATGTGATGATATGATCTCCCCTGCTCCTGCCGGCATAGGCGCACCCTTTTATAGCAGCGTTGTTGCTCTCTGTGCCGCCCCCGGTGAAGATGATCTCATGTGGCTTCACCCCTATGAATCGAGCAACAGTCTCACGAGCATGATCAACAGCCTTTTTGGCCTCCCTGCCGAATGAATGTACGCTAGACGGGTTGCCGAATATCTCGCTGAAATAAGGCAGCATCGCCGCGACCACTTCAGGGTCTGCGGGTGTTGTCGACGCGCAATCCAAGTATATTTTTTTCATGAACAGATATTGTAAGCTATGTTAATCATCTATGGCCACTTTTTTTAGAGTCATGTTATACAGCGTTCTCGCCGCAATGATCGGCGTCAACCTCTATTTCTTCCTTTACAATGGCAAAAAACAAGCCGCAATTGCGAGCAGCCCTCCGCCCGTTCATATTGCATCAGATGCACCCCTGGCGATTCCTCCGCCACCAGTACCTGTATCAACGCCTCCTGTCAATGAGATAATCCGGGTGATCGACGACAATTCATCGCTTGTGCAAAGCGCCAAGGAACGCTTTGAAAAAGGTGATTTCAGAAAATCGTCGGAATTATGCAAGCAGCTGGCTGAAAAAGACAAAAAAGCATTGCTGTGCGTCGGCCTCTCCTATTTCAAACTGTCGAATTATGAGGATTCTATCGCTTTTTTGGAACCTGCGCTTGAAAACGGGGCCGACGACTTCACCTGCCGTAAATGCCTGGCCTTTGCATATTACTACAGAGACAATTTCGATAAGAGCCTGCTCAATGCCGAAAAGGGTATCGTAATAAAGAAAGATGCCGAACTGGATGCCTTTTACGCCCGTCTGATGCGGGAAAAGAAGGCGCACCGGAACTTTGTTTCCGAAAGCACGACCCACTTCAGGGTCCAGTTCGACGGCTATGAACTCGGAAGCGCAAGCAGAAAGGTGATCGGAATACTTGAAGATGCCTATTCCTCTATCGGCAGCGATCTTAATTATTACCCCTCCGAACCGGTGACGGTGATCCTTTACACCAACCATGACTTTTATGATACCACCCAGTCGCCTGGATGGATGGGCGGATACTTCGACACCAAAGACGGCAAGATCAGGGTGCCGGTCCGCGGCGCGGAAGGACAAGAAGGACTCCTCAGGACTGTCCTTTTTCATGAATATGTACATTCGCTGATTCATTCGATCACGAAGAGCTGTCCTCTCTGGATACATGAAGGCCTCGCCGAATATTTTTCCAAAGGCCCTTCTCAAAGAGTAGGACAGGTCATTCCTCTGAACTATCTGGAGAAATCATTTTCAGGGCTCAGCGGCAAGGGGATATCTCTGGCTTATGTCGAGAGCCATTCCGCGATATCCTATCTCATGGACAGATACCGTGCCGACAGGATGAAGAACATGCTGTTTTTTCTCGCCGACGGGAAAGACATCAACGGGGCATTCTCTGATTCATTCCAGATGAGTTATACTGATTTCATAAATAAATGGGGGAAGAAATAACAAAAGGCCTATGTTGAGAAGACCACTCCTGCTGAAGATATTCGATGCAGCCAACATGCAGCGCTGGAATGACAAAATACGTCCCGTAGAACTGCGCGAACTCGACAAGCAAGCCCACAAGATGGTAATCGCCTATCTCATCGGTAAATTCGAGGAGAATGAAGAGGGCTTCGACTGGATCGAGGTCATTGAAGGCGGCCTCTTCGAATTCCTGCAGCGCCTTGTAGTAACCGATCTCAAGCCCCAGATATTTTATAGGATAAAGGAAGACCCTACCCGGTATTCACAACTAAACAAATGGGTCTATGAGCAGCTCGAACCGCTGATATCTCCACTCGGTGACGACTTCTGCAAGAGGTTCACTGAATATTTCGCCGGAACGCGCGAGACACTCAACAGACGCATCCTCAGCGCAGCGCATTTTTATGCGACCAAGTGGGAGTTCGACATCATCGAAAGAGCAAATCCTAACGGCTACGAAATACCGAAGATCAAAAAAGATCTTCAGAAAAAACAGGAGAAGTATTACGATCTCAAAGGTATGCAGCAGATAGCTCTCTATCCGAAATTCCGCGACTTCATCGATCTCTGCGGTGAGCTGAGGTTTCAGCTCCGGTGGAGCCATATCAACCGCGTGCCCAAGACTTCGGTGCTCGGCCATATGCTCATTGTGGCCATATTTTCATATCTCTTTTCGTGCGAAATAGATGCCTGCCGCAAGAGGCGAGTCAACAACTACTTCTCCGGTCTTTTCCACGACTTTCCTGAGGTCCTTACTCGCGACATTATATCTCCGGTAAAGCGATCTATCGCTGGACTCGAAGAACTGGTCAAAGAATATGAGAGAGAGCAAATGGCAAATGAGGTTTACGGTCTCATTCCCGAAGCATGGCACGGCGAGATGCGGATGTTCACGGAGGACGAGTTCAGCAATATCGTTACAGTCGAGGGCAGACAGGTGAGGACTTCCTCCGATGAGATCACCCAAAAATATAACCGCGACGAATTCAATCCTAGGGACGGAGAGCTTCTCAAGGCCACCGATGAACTGGCTGCATTTATCGAAGCTTTTTTGGCCCTCAACAACGGCCTTGCGTCTCAGGACCTTCAGGACGCCAAAAACAGGCTTAAGGACAGATATAAACAAAAGGTCATCGCAGGCATAAAGTTCGGCGAACTATACGCGGACTTCGACGTATAATAAAAAGCTTCCTTTACTCCCCTCAACTTACTGCGTTGAAAACGTCGTTCCAACATATCTTTGCAAATCTGTTTCAAGAACATATATATGAAGATAATTTAATCAATAGTTAATTGAATCTTAATAAGTATAATTTATTATACCACGACGTTTTTGCGCGTCACGGTTGCTCCACATTCGGCCATCACTCGGCATACGAATTTGACCAGCTGAAGATTCCGGATCTCCGGGAAATAGATAGCCGGGGCCAATGATAGTCTCCGTTTCAGACTTTTTGTTAAGACCATTAATGAAAGGGGGATTTTAGAAAAAATGATTATTGCATTGAGCGATGTCTGGAAACAATTTGAAAATTACGCCAAAACCAAGGGTTACAACCAGAAAATTTTGGGTTCCTACATTCTTAGTAATGAAGAGGGGGGGAAAATCAAGCTCATCTCTGTCAGAATGCGTGACAGCAAACTGGTCGTATGGGAGGATAACAAAGGCTACTATTCAATGGACCTTGAATAGATGACCGCAGATGCCTGATATTTCAGTGGTCCGGACGAAAGCGCCGATGCGCTTAAATTTGGGACTACCCTCTCCTTCTGATAATCTATATACAATGCGTCATGCTTATGATGCCGGAGATCATGGCTGCGGCAACTTTTTGAGAAGGCGACTTTCGCCGGCCGGTGTTTTTGGTGCATGGGACATCCGTTCGATCAGCTTCCCGGCGTTGTGTCGGTTACAGCCGGATACACCGGCGGACAGAAAAAAGATATTACATACAAAGAAGTCTCCGCTGGAGAGACTTGTCACGCTGAGTCTGTTCAGATCGTCTATGACCCAACTAAGATCAGCCATGAGAGACTACTGGAAGTGCTTTGGCACAACTCTGCGATGCCGGGTATCAATATCGCAGTGCAATCTTCTACCACGATGAGGAACAGCGGAGGCTTGCGCTGAAATCAAAAGAGCAGCTGAAGAAAACCAGGGCCTTCAAAGAACCGATTATTACGGAGATCGTGCATGCAGCAGAGTTTTACCCAGCGGAGGATTACCACCAGCGCTATTACATGAAAAACCCGATCTGCTACAAATTTCATCGTACAACGTGCGGCCGCGATCAGTGGCTCAAGGAGCTATGGGGCGACGCGGCCGGCCATTGACAGTCCGACTGATCCTGCAATGCCTGCCCATAAGTTGACATGAGTCGATTCGGCCCTGCAAATTGACTGTCCGGTATGCTATGATTTCATAAACTGGGAGTTTGGCGGAAACAATTTATATTCCGATAAATATCTCGTCGGCACGGGGGCATGGCAATCCTATATGCAAAAGAAAAGACGCGGCCCCGTTTCGAAAATAGTAACCTTCGTGCAATTTTGGATGCCTAATCCCAAATTGCCATGGATGTCAGAATGAAATGCATCAAGAAATTCGAAGACAATAATGAAGTGGAGTTGACCCCACTGGCTGATTATGCTTTCTACTCAAAAAAATATATAAGTGGTCCAGATAGGTTATAATATTTTTCGCACATGACCGGGATAATCGACTTCCATACCCATGCCTTTCCTGATACCCTGGCCGATAGGGCGATGAAGAGCCTCGAACACGGAGCAAACACAAAGGCCGTTCTTGACGGCCGTCTCTCTTCTCTCATCGCCTCAATGGACCGGTCCGACGTAGACAAGAGCGTGGTCTGCTCCATCGCTACCAAGCCGAGCCAGTTCGAACCGATTTTGCAATGGTCGAGTGAAATCCGCTCAAAGCGCATCATTCCCCTGCTTTCAATTCATCCGGCAGATTCGGATTGCGCTGAGAAAGTCAAAATTACCAAAGGAGAAGGATTCAAGGGAATCAAGCTCCACCCTTTTTACCAGGAATTCGATATAGACGAAGGGCGGATGTTCCATATGTATGAGCTGCTCTGCAAGGAAAATCTGCTCGTAGCTATGCACACAGGGTACGATATCGCTTTCCCTCGGATCAGGAAGGCTGACCCGGCAAAGATACTGAAAGTGAGTGAACAATTCCCCGAACTCAAGCTCGTGACAACCCACCTAGGCTCATGGGAACAGTGGCAGGAGGTGGATACGATCCTTGCCGGCAAGCCTGTCTATATGGAGCTTTCTTTTTCACTCGAATACCTTCACAGCGATCCCATCAGGAACATTCTCCTAAAACACCCGAAGGAATATCTTCTCTTCGGGACTGATTCTCCATGGACCGATCAGGCGGCGACACTTGATTTATTTCTGGGACTCGAACTCGGTGAGGGGATTGAGAGCGCAGTGCTAAGGGAAAATGCCGCCAGATTACTTAATTCCATCAAGTAACCATTGATGGAATTCCGGACACCAATGAAAGTCTTTATTAAACTTTTTTGTCGCAGCATCATCGATTTCTTCAGAGACGGGGGCATGATGCTCGCAGCTTCAATCTCATATTTTTCTATGATGGCTGTGCTCCCCTTCTGCCTCTTCCTCATTGCCATCTTCACCTATTTCCTCGGGCACGACGAGGCTTTTTTCAATTTTTTCACTGCTAAACTTCTCAACTTCTTCCCGAAAGCAGCCCAGCAAATCGCCAGGGAGCTGAGGGACGCGTTATCATACAGGGGCATTGGAACCTTCACCTTTATTGCATACGGCCTTATGTCATACCAGCTCTACTCATCGCTCGAATCTGCGATCAACGTGGTCTTCAAGGTCAAAGACAAGCGCTCGTTTATCAGTCATCTGCTAATATCGCTTTTCCTTATTACCTTGCTCATCATCTTCTTTCTGCTTTCCTTCGGCGCGTCGTCTACAATATCAGTTCTTAATACCTTTAAGAACGACATTCCGGGTCTTCAAATCCATGTCATCACTTCATTTATCATTAAATACATAGTGCCGTTCATACTTGCCTTCGTAACCATCTCGACCCTTTATATTATACTGCCCAAAAGAAGGATTCGATGGAGGANNGCCAAACATATATTCACATTTTATGTCGTCAAGGTCGTCAAACTGGGCACAGTCTACGGACCTCTGTCAGCGTTCATCATTGTCCTGCTGTGGGGTTTTTACTCGTCCTGCATATTCCTGATCGGGGCGGAGACAGTCCACAACCTCGAGGTGCGAAAGAAATGATGAACTGGGAGACTGCTGTACCTTCTCAATCCGTTTTCGGCCTTAAAGAATTATCTAAAAGGAGCTGTTAATGAAAATCTTAATCTCTTTCGTGTCCGTTTTCGTTCTTAGCGCTTTGCTGTGGACTTCACCCGTTTTTGGTGTGATCAATCAAGTCAATGATAATCTAATGCAAGCAATGCGCGGCAACAATATCCAGGCGTTCAAGGATGCCCTCGCTAAAGGCGTCAATGTCAATGCTCTTGATAAGGATGGCGGGACGCCTTTGATGTATATTGCACCCAACACACCGACTGAAATAGTAAAACTGCTATTAGAGAAGGGTGCGGATGTAAACATTAAGGATTGGCTTGGCTGGACCCCGTTGATGACGTCCGCACTTTATGGTAGAACAGAAATCGGGAAACTGCTGATAGAAAAAGGCGCCAAGGTGAATGAGAAGTCTAATGCCGGTTGGACTCCATTGATGTATGCTGCATATAACGGTCACATTGAGATTGGCAAGCTGTTGATAGAGAAAGGCGCCGATGTAAATACCAAGTCACGGGATGGCCAATCAGCCCTATCTCTGGCCGAAGCACGGATGGATTTAGCCTTCGTTGAGATGCTTAAACACGCCGGGGCTAAATGATCCTTTTGGGTCGGCACATCCCTGACATATAGCATCCTCATCCTGCCGTGTAATGTGGCTGCTGCTTATTCCTTGACCAACCCCTTCAGCAGCTCCTTTAATTCCTCAAGTTTCCTGCCGGACTCAGCAAATCTGCCTGCGCCCTGCAATGCCTGATAATCATCCAGGGCCTTAGCCGCTTTTTTGATCAGCTCCGGCTTTGTCGCTTTCACCTCTGTCTTAGCGCCGGACGGTGCTTCCGCTGGTACTTGCCGTCCGGTCAGCTTCGTGAGGGCATCTTCGAAGGATGACCCGTATCCGAGGTTTTCGCCCAAAGATACAATCACCCTTTTCAACTCGGGCATCTTGCCGACCGTCGCCTGCAAATATACAGGCTGGACATACAACAACTTGTAGTCGGCAAGCGGGATTATGATGAGATTGCCCAGGACCACCTGGCTTCCCTGCTGGTTCCAAAGCGTAAAATCTTTGGATATGACGTCGTCTTGGTTCATGCGTGCGCTGATTTGCAGCGGTCCGTATACGAGCCTGTCCTTCGGAAATTTAAATAACAATAGCTTGCCGTAGTTCTCCCCGTCGCAGCGTGCTGCTATCCAGCTCACCATGTTATTGCGCGGTTGTGCCTGGTTGGTCGTGAGTGGTGAGAAGGGACGTATGAGGGCAAACTCTTCTTTCGTCTCGCCTGGGATCGTCATAACAACATAGTACGGCATTATCGGCTCTACCTTTCCGTGAGCAAGATCACCAGACGGCTGCCAGGCGTCTTCACGGTTATAGAATACCCCCGGATCGGACATATGATAAGTGCTGAAAATGTCGCCCTGTATCCTGAGTAAATCCTCGGGATATCTCACATGGTCCCTCAACTCCTTCGGCATGCTGGCGGCGTCCTTAAACATTCCCGGGAACATGTTTCGATAGGTTTTTATGATCGGGTCATCCTGATCGAATACATAGAAGTCGACCTTCCCGGTGAATGCGTTCATGACCACCTTGACCGAATTCCTGATATAGTTCATAGAGCCCCTACCCAGCGACGGCTCCGAATAAGGGAAATCAGCACTCGTAGTATAGGCGTCCCAGATATAATACAGGTTCCCCTTTGCCACAACCTGATATTTATCGGAATCGTATTTCAGGAATGGAGCGAGGGTCTTGACACGGGTCTCGATGTCGCGCCTCCAGAGCAGCCTTGTCTGCGGAGTGATTTCGGAGGCAGTTAAAAGCCTCAGTCCGTCGATCCTGAGTGCAAACACAAGTTTTTTCAAAAAGGAACTGAGCTCTATACCGCTTCCGGACTCGTAGCGGTAAGTAGCATTGGCGTCCCCTAAAGGATAATCGAACTCCTGGTGGGCTGTATGAACATACACATGCTCTTTCGTCGCCTCTCCGAAGTATATCCGGGGTTGTGTTATTTGCAGTTCAGAATATTTGGAGACAGGAGGGATATCCTTAATCCAATAATCCGGAGACCCTTCCGACGTGACTTTATTCACGGGATTGGCAACAGCACCATAGCCATGAGTGTAGACAAGATGCTGGTTCTGCCAGGTCTTGGATTGTTCGGCAAGCTTTTCGATATCGAGTTCCCTAGCCGAATACATCAACTGCTGGAGCCTGCCGTTTATTGTGTATCTGACAACATTCACGGTCGGAAATGTGTAATAAAGCCTGAAGCCCTGATACTGACTGTTATTGCTCTGCAGAACCCTCCAGTCCCAAACCCTGACATTGTCAAACGTAACCCTGTTTTTAGAGATGATATCGGGCGTCATACCCGTAAAGTTCACAGGAAATTCTACCTGTTTCACCTTGTCGTCAGTGAGCCCATAGGCAAATTTCGTGAATTTGATGTTCTGTTTTATATACTCGCCTTCCATCGACAGCTCATTAGGAGAAACCTTGTAGCTTTGCAGTAATAAAGGGACTCCTTCCACTCCGATGATCCACGAAAGAAGGCAAATCATCAGTCCCAATGCAGCAGCCTGGGCGGTGCGCTTGAATTCATTCGAAAAGACGGATATGCCAAGCAGGATCGCCGATGTCAATAGCGCCACCATGAAGAAATTATATGCTCCGATCTGCACATGCACGTCGGTCCATCCCGGTCCGAATACGGCCCCCCTTGGCGAATACATGAGATCCCATTTCGCTATCTGCGTCCAGAACATGAATATCCCTATCAGCACAATGCCCAGGGCCGACAGGTGAGTTATGATCCGGTGGTGAGCTTCGGTCCCGATGATTCTAACACCGCGTCGCCACGAAAGCGCCTGCAGGCTTTCGCGGCTGGTAGGGCCATAAAGGACCAGCGAGCCTGCGATCGCAGCGATAAGGACTGTGAAAAGGGCGCTCCGTATTGTTTTAAGAAAGGGTAGCGTGAAGATGTAGAACCCGATATCCATGTTGAAAATAGGCTCTGTAAGATTGAAAGGAACCTGATGGTTGAAGCGGAGATACTCGTACACTATGCCCGTCATGCCGAAAGAAAAGACCGATACAAAAAAAAGGCATCCGCACGTAGCCAGGATTTTGAAGAACATATGGGGTCTGGTCGTTTTGAAGATATACAGAAAGTTGGCCATGATAAAGCCGAATGCGGTTACAAACGACACCGCGAAGATGCCTATTTCAGGGACCAGGATATTCCAGTATCTCTGATCATATCCAAGGTCGGCAAACCAGTAAGCCTCGGTTGATATCTGGATGGCAGCCTTCAATCCGGCAAAAATAACCGCCGCGATAATAGCCCAGACAATGCGGCCGGTCAGACCGAATCTTTTTATTTTGAAGGGCAGCGCTGCCACGATAAGATAAAGAATAAACAGTATCCAGCCAAGCATTGATACCTCCCCGCACAGTCTCTAATCATCAACAGTATATCAGATAACGAGGAGCGAGCGTCAGGTGGAAGCGCCCTTTTCTGCAAACGTTAAGAAGCAAACACCCTTTTAAAAATGAAATTGATATTGCGCAGATAATAATCCAGATCGAATATCTCCTTGATCTCGGCCTCTGAAAGATATTTGGCGATATCCTTATCTTTTATCAGCAGGGCCATAAAGCTCAAACTTTTGCTCCAACTCTCCATAGCGTTTCGCTGGACCATAAGATATGCCTCTTCTCGCACCATCCCTTTGTCGATAAGGGCAAGCAGTACTCTTTGAGAATTAAAGAGCCCGTGGCTCCTATCCATATTGGCCTTCATCCTTTC
>PMYY01000201.1 GCA_003170655.1 Nitrospiraceae bacterium | reverse complement strand
TTATTTTTCCGCAAGCCCTAAGGATTCCTCCGAATTCATTAGAGGGAGGATGTCAATTGTTAATATATCCCTCAATCATAACGTCTTCGTCGACCCTACTTACTTGAAGGTCTGAAATCCGCAGCGCATCTTCAAGTTTCATAAAGGTTTCCCCTCCTACAACGGGGATGGAATTCCTGCCACAGATGATTTTTGGAGCTATGAAGAATACCACTTTATCGACAACGGCTCCCGTCAGACAGGCTGCATTGAACGAGGACCCGGCTTCGATCAAAATAGAGGTTATCCCAATGCCACCCAGTCGCTCCATGAGCCAATTCATATCGACCTTGCGCCCTTCGTATTCGATGAACTGAACGCCTCTCTTTTGTAATTCAGCTATTTTGCCCGCATCTCCCTTACCATATCGAATGACAAAAATAGTTTTGGGAGGGAGTTTGCAGACCCTGTAATCGACCGGTGTTTCAAGACCCGGATCGATGATTATCCTTACAGGTTGCTTGTCGCATGCCGTACGCGAAGTCAGTTCAGGATTATCGGCCTTCACAGTCCCAACAGCGGTCATCACAGCGTCGACACCGCATCTCATGCGATGAACGAGCCGTCGGGCCTTTTCACCGGTGATCCATTTAGATTGACCTTCAGGTGTAGCAATCTTTCCATCGAGTGTCATGGCGGCCTTTAAGATCACGAAGGGTCGTTTGGTCACGATATATTTGCAATACGCCTCGTTCAGTTTCTGCGCCTTCTCTTTGAGCAACCCTTCGATCACTGTGATGCCGTGATTTCTCAATTCCTGTATGCCCTTCCCGGATACCTTTGGATTGGGGTCTTTCATGGCTACAAAAACTTTTTTTATTTCGGAATTTATAATCGCCCGTGTGCATGGCGGGGTCCTCTTGTCTGAATGACAGCAGGGTTCAAGGGTCACGTATAATGTGGCATTCTTTGCGGCATAGTCTGCCTTCAGCAGTGCCAATGCCTCAGCATGCGGCTCCCCAGCTTTCCGATGATAGTCCTCCGCGACAATCCTTTCGTTCTTTACTATTACGGCCCCGACCATAGGATTTGGACTTGTCATCCCCATGGCCTTTCCGGCCAATCTCAGGGCACGCTTCATATATAACAGATCTTCTTCGGAAAATGTCGTTGGCGTTTTATTCATATACCATTCCCAGTGCTTACCGCCATAAATCTCAAAATCCGTACTCTTTCCATCTAGCATCGACCCGGCGCTTGATATCTTCGGACATGAACAATTCCTGCGGCCATTCCCTCATCATGCCCTCTTCCCGCGTCTTTCTCGTCGCGTCGATGCCCATTTTGGAACCGTAGCGCGGGAAATTGGCAGCATGATCGAGGTCGTCCAATGGACCTTCGGCTATAACAACGTCGCGCTTCCAGTCTACGTTGTTCAGCACGCGCCATGCAGTATATGAGATATTCTGAACGTCCACATCGTCATCGACAATGATAAGCAATTTGGCGAACATCATTTGTCCCTTGCCCCAAAGACCGTGTATGATTTTCTTTGCCTGACCGGGATAGCTCTTTTTGATTGAAATCAGACAAGCATTGTGGAATACACCCTCCATCGGAAGATTGATGTCTATAATCTCGGGAAAATCAAGCTTCATCAGCGGCAAAAATATCCGTTCCGTAGCCTTTCCCATATAACAATCTTCCATCGGCGGTTTACCCACTATGGTTGCAGGGTAGACTAGATCTTTCTTGTGGGTAATACATGTCACATGGAACACCGGATAATGATCTGCGGCAGAATAAAAGCCCGTATGATCGCCGAAGGGACCCTCAATCCGCGTCTCGCCGGGATCAAGATAACCTTCAATAACAAGTTCGCTGTTAGCGGGAACTTCAATGTCGGAAGTAATGCATTTGGCCATCTCAACAGGCTCCTTGCGTAGGAATCCGGCGAATAGCATTTCGTCGACCGCCTCCGGCAGCGGCGCAGTGGCCGCATAGATAACCGCAGGGTCGCTGCCAACAGCAATTGCGGCGGGCATTCTCCGATTCAAGGTCTTGTATTTATCGAAATGCCGGGCCCCGTCTTTATGTATATGCCAATGCATGCCGGTTGTTTTTTTGTCATATACATGAATCCTGTACATCCCGCAGTTAGGCCGCCCGTTTTCGGGGTCCTTTGTAAAGACCATAGGGAAAGTAATGAAACGTCCCTCATCCGTCGACTGTCCATCGGCAGGCCAGCATTTGAGTATGGGGAACTTGCGGAGATCAGGGTCCTTTTGCTCCACTATCTCCTGACATGGAGCGTTCCTGACAGTCTTGGGCAGATACTTCGAAAATTCAAACAGCTTCGGCAGCATCGACAGTTTTGCGACAAGAGTCTTCGGAGGCGCCAGGTTCAAAAGGTCTCCAATCCTGTGAGCTACATCATCGAGGTGTGAGATTTCCAGGGCAAGACAGATCCGTTCAAAAGAACCGAATATATTAGTGACCACCGGATAAGCCGAACCCTTAACTTTTTCGAAATAAAGTGCTTTGCCGCCCCCAGGGCTCTTGCACATCCTATCGGTGATTTCCGTAATCTCGAGGATAGGATCGACCTCGGCCCTTACCCTGTGAAGGTCGCCCCGTTCTTCCAGCCTATTGAGAAATGCCCTTAAATCCCGGTATGCCATATTACTTCCTTATGCGCTTTTGCGATATTATATCTGCGGCGCGGAGAGATGCGCAAGTGACAAGAGTACGCGAATACAACACGCTCAGCAGCATGCCATGCTCGCAACTCTGATCTTCAGTATTATTCTTTACACGGTCCGGACCGACGCTATTTTGTCCTGAATGTTAGACTGACCGTGTCTCCATCCTTGATATTTAATTTATCCATATCAGATTGTGTCATAAGTATCCCGGTTTTCTTCTCCGAGTGGCAATTGATTTGCAAATCACCTGCTTTTACCGCACCCTTAAATATGCTGACAGTATTAGCACTGCACGCCGCGCTGTAAATTACCCTGGACATTCTGGCAACGCCGACCTTGGCCCCAAAGCCGGTCTCTTTCTTAACGATAGTCTTGAATACAGGTTGGAAAAGGTCCCCAAAAAAAATAAAATATAGAAAGATCTCTTTGAACAAGCTGTCCGGTATCATTATCCTGCTGAAAATCCAGCCTGGGACAAACCGCCGTTCCGAAGGCAATTCTTCTCCATTGTGAAAGGGATACGCAATAAGAAACTCATTCGAAAAGTCATCGATCCTTTTCTTGATCGTAGCACTTTCAAGAGAAAAGCTGGGATAATTCTTCAGCATCTCCTCGACAACTATATCGCAAGCAGCATAGCCTTCTGGACCGGATTTGGCAAGATAGCCTAACAACCTCAGGATGCTCAGTATCCTCTGGGCTACAGCGTCGTCGAGGCTTAGAATAAAAGGAGCCGCCGCAGGAAAGGTCTTTTCAATTGTCGCAGGCTGGATATCGTCAAATTTCACCTCAGCCGGAGATGCGTTGACTTCCTTTATGTCATTGGCAATCAGCGACTCGATTATCTGCTCATGAGAAAGAGTCCTCGACTTAACGTTGACAATCACCTCGCTATAGATCAGCGCCTCTATGAGGTGTTTACCCTCGGTAATAATATATGCGTTTCCCTCTGCAAAACATCTCTTCTTGATGACAGAATACAGTTTCTCCAATGCCATAGTGCCCTCGATTAAACGGATGACTTCTTGTATTTCAGACCTCTTTCATCACAGCTTGAACTCACCCTCTATGTCTCTGAGGTTATCGGCAACACTCGCCGGGCCGGATGAGCAGATCGCGCCGCAATATTTGTTGTTTCTGTGTTCTAACAGAGAATTCTCCTTTTCCATTTTTCGATAATAAAGAAGAAATCGTACAGAAATAGAGACCAAGGATACAAATCAACTCCCCCGTGCTCATTTCAAGCCCAGAGGAGTTGACATCAATCTAAAACACTTCCTATAAGTTGAAATTATATGCCTTGATAAACTCGTTCATCTGCGCCCTGGAATCCGCAAGCCTCTTCTTTAGGTTCTTAGCGTACTGTGCGAGATCGAGTTTCTTTGTTGCAGTGCCCTCTTCCATAGCGGCCCTGGCTACGGCAACAGGTTCGACTTCCATCAATCTTGCATCAAGAGCCTTCGGCAGAATGTAGTCAGGACCGAAGCTCAATGACTTCACGCCGTAAGCATCGCAGATCTCCTGTGGTACGGGCAGCTTTGCCAAGTCGGCGATGGCCTTTGACGCGGCCTTCTTCATGCCCTCGGTTATTTGAACTGAGCCGCAATCCAATGCGCCGCGGAAAATGTACGGGAACCCGGAAACATTGTTAACCTGGTTTGGAAAATCCGAACGGCCTGTGCCCATCATGAGATCTGGACGGGCTGCCTTTGCGTCGGCGTATGTGATTTCTGGATCAGGATTGGCCATTGCAAACATGATCGGATTTTTGCCCATGCTCTTGACCATGTCGGCATTTACGATATTGGGCTGTGAAAGCCCAAGAAACATGTCGCAGCCCTTAAATGCATCAGCCAGAGAACCATATTTCTTCTTAGTTGCGAAATCGCGTTTCTGTTCGTTGAGATCCGTGCGACCCGCGTGTATATGACCCTTTGAGTCAAACATCGCAATGTTTTCGAGCGGGATACCCAAAGAAACATAAAACTTGCAGCAGGCGATACCGGCGGCGCCGGCGCCGGACACGACAACTCGCATGTCTGCTGCCTTCTTGCCCGATATTTCCAGGGCATTGAGCAGTCCTGCGCCGGATATGATTGCGGTGCCGTGCTGGTCATCGTGGAAGACCGGGATGTTCATAGTCTTTTTACAGGTCTCTTCAATCTTGAAACATTCAGGGGCTTTTATATCTTCGAGGTTGATACCGCCGAAGGTCGGCTCGAGGGCTTGCACGATCTCGATGAGCTTGTCCGGGTCTTTGCAGTCGAGGCTGAGGTCATAAACATCGATGTCGGCGAATATTTTAAACAGCAAGCCCTTGCCTTCCATGACAGGCTTGGCTGCTGCGGGGCCTAGGTTGCCGAGACCGAGGATAGCTGTGCCATTCGATACGACTGCAACAAGATTGCCCTTGTTGGTGTACTTGAAAACATCTTCAGGATTCGCAGCGATCGCACGGCAGGCTTCCGCCACGCCGGGTGAATAAGCCATTGTCAGGTGCTTCTGTGTGAAGTACGGTTTGGTCGGTATTACTGTGCACTTTCCCTGAGGAAATGTGCTGTGATACGTCAGGGCTTCTTCTTTCGTGTAAAGTGCCATTGTGTTTCCTCCTAACTTTAGGACTAGCGGCAGGAATCCTTCTGGGTCTACGACCCCGAGATGAAAGCCGACCATCTTCGGATTTCTCTAACCGCAATCGTCAAATCGTGTATATAGTAAAACCAGTTCTTTGATAAAACATGGTACGGGTTGCATGCCGGAATATAACCTGCGGCATGCGTAAAACCAGGTAAGGTATAAAGAACCAGACCTCTCTCATATGCAGTACTACCTGCATATAGTTTGCGGCGCGGCGCCGCCTGCACGTAATTGTATACGACAGTATTGCTGGCATTTTGATAAAAATTCAGCCAGCAAAAACCAGTCATTCCAAACCACTGGGATGCTCGTAGTCTCTGACTACGAGAGGACGTCACCTCAGCGTTTTCTAAGAATAGTGAGTGATTCCCTAACGTACCAGCACCTCTGGTTTCGGCTACACGCACATTTTTGCCACCATGCATCATTAATAATGGGCAACGGTCCTTAAGTCTTGTTAATTACACCAAGGTTTTCAGGCCTTTTCCTTCGCCCACCCCTTTTCTTCACGCTCGATCAGTTCTTGTTCAGGCGATTCTGCCTCTACTACGGTTTCATTATTCAGCACTTTATGAAACCGCGCCATATCAATAGAATCTTCCCATCTTGCAACAACAACACCGGCAACACAGTTGCCCATAAGATTAGTCAGCGCCCTGCATGTGGCCATAAACCAGTCCACCCCGAGCAAAAGCGCCAAACCTACTACCGGCACTCCAGTATTAATCGCAGAGAGCGTAGCTGCCAGACAGATGAAGCCGCCACCGGCAACAGCCGCTGCGCCTTTTGATGTAAGCAGCATGATAAGCAGCATGGTGATCTGGTCCGAAATAGGAAGATTTATATTAAACGCCTGGGCAATGAAGACCGCTGCCATCGTCAGGTAAATACTCGTCCCGTCAAGATTGAATGTATAACCGGTTGGGATAACGAGTCCTACCACAGACTTCTGGATGCCTGCATTCTCGAGCTTGGCCATAATCCGAGGCAGAACTGTTTCTGAAGATGATGTTCCCATAACGATAAAGAACTCTTCCTTGATATACTTAAACAACTTCCAAAGGCTGAAACCAGCAATCTTGGCGATAGTCCCAAGGACAAATACTACAAAAAATATGGCAGTCCCGTAGACGCTCGCCAAAAGCATTCCGAGGGTTGAGAGCGTTGCAGATCCGAAGCTTCCGATGGCAAAGGCCATTGCACCGCCTGCGCCGAGCGGGGCCAGCCTCATGATATAACCGATACCCTTAAACATGCCGTGGGTGAATTCATCGATAATGTGAACCACCGCTTTACCTTTGTCACCCATGGCGGACAGTGCAGCGCCGAAGAGACATGAAAAGAATAGTATCTGCAGAATTTCCCCTTTGGCGAAGGCATCTACTACAGAGGAAGGAATGATGTTCATGAGAAAGTCGACCGTGCTTAAGCTCTTGGCTCCAGTGGTGAACGCTGAGATACCCTTCATGTCCATCTTGGCTGGATCGGCATTCAGGCCTGCGCCTGGTTGTACTATGTTGACTACGATAAGGCCCAAGATCAGCGCGATGGTTGTAACAAGTTCGAAATAGACGAGCGCCTTGACACCCACCCTGCCGACTTTCTTCATGTCCCCCATCTTGGCTATACCAACAACGATGGTGCCGAAGATGATGGGACCGATCATCATCTTGATCATTTTAATGAAGCCTATGCCGAGAGGTTTCAACTGCTTGGCAATATCGGGGTTAACAAATCCCAGCGTAACACCGACTATGATACCAACCGAAACTTGAAACAAGAGTGAGCTGTAAAACCTTTTCTTCTTTACACCGTCTTGTTTATCTGCTTTTCCCACCTAGAATCCCTCCTTGCGTTGTATTGAAATACCGTTGAACTATCAACGGACCCCGTCTTGCTTCGACCAGCCGATACTTCTATAAAGGCAGCTGAGCCTTGATGAACTCCCTGTTGAGTTTCGCTATGAACGAGACCTTGATCCCCTTGGGGCATACTGCCTGGCATTCATAGTGGTTGGTACAGTTTCCAAAACCCTCTTTGAGCATAGCATCCGTCATAACGCAGACACGTTGAGCAGCTTCAATTCGTCCCTGAGGCAGCATGGCAAGCTGAGTGACCTTAGCGGCAGTGAATAGCATTGCGGACCCATTGGGGCAGGCTGCAACACAGGCCCCACACCCGATGCACTCCGCTGCATCCATCGCCATCTCGGCAGCCGGTTTTGGAATAAGTATTGCGTTGGCATCGGCAGCACCGCCGGTGTGGTTCGACATATATCCACCAGCCTGAATAATGCGGTCGAGCGCACTGCGATCTACGATGAGGTCTTTAACAATGGGAAACGCTTTGGCTCTCCACGGTTCAATATAGATCGTGTCACCATCCTTGAACTTTCTCATGTGTAACTGGCAGACCGTGGTCCTTTCCTGTCCACCGTGGGGTATGCCGTTGATCACCTGCGAACAGGTACCGCATATTCCTTCGCGGCAATCGTGGTCAAAGACTATAGTCTCTTTTCCTTCCATCACAAGTTCTTCGTTGACCTCGTCGAGCATCTCAAGAAAAGACATATCGGGGCTTATGTTTTTTGCCTTGTATTCCTGCAATTTTCCGGGATCTTTCGGGCCTTTTTGGCGCCACACAAATAGTGTAAGGTCCATTATTTGTAACTCCTTATTCCGAGATGTACATTTTCAAATACTAGGGGCTCCTTGTGTAGCTCAGGCTCCTTATCAACACCCTGGAATCCCCATGCTGCAACGTAGCTGTAATTCTCGTCGTCGCGTTTTGCCTCGCCATCAGACATCTGGTACTCAACGCGGAAGTGTCCTCCGCATGACTCGTTGCGATTCAAGGCATCGCGGGCCAGAAGCTCCCCGAATTCAAGGAAATCTGCAACCCTGCCCGCCCTTTCAAGTTCCTGGTTCAAGTCATTCCCGCTGCCGGTGACCCTGACGTTCTTCCAGAACTCCTCACGGATCTCAGGTATCCGCTTGATCGCCGTCTTCAGGCTCTCCTCGGAGCGTGCCATGCCGACATTGTCCCACATGACCTTGCCGAGTTCCCGGTGGAATTCCTTCACCGATTTCCTGCCATTGATGGAAAGCAGCTTTTTTGTAACGCATTCGACATCTTCCACTGATTTTTTGAACTCAGGATTCTCCAGATGCGCCTTGCCCGGCTTCGTTCTTGCCAAATAATCAGCAATGGTATAAGGAATGACGAAATACCCGTCTCCAAGACCCTGCATGAGTGCGCTTGCTCCAAGGCGGTTGGCTCCGTGATCAGAGAAGTTAGCCTCTCCCAGTACAAAGAGACCCGGAAGATTGCTCTGAAGATTGTAGTCTACCCACAGGCCGCCCATCGCATAGTGGAGTGCTGGATAGATGCGCATCGGTTGTTTATAGCCATCCTCGTCGGTGATCCTCTCGTACATTTCGAACAAGTTGCCGTAGCGTGCTCTAATCGTGTCCTCGCCGAGACGCTTTATGGCATCGGCAAAATCAAGGTAGACACCAAATCCGCTCGGTCCAACCCCGCGTCCTTCATCGCAAGCCTCTTTGGCTGCACGTGAGGATATATCGCGCGGCGCCAGGTTGCCGAAACTCGGGTATTTCCTTTCGAGGTAGTAGTCTCTCTCATTTTCCGGGATTTCGTGGGGTTTGCGCTTGTCACCTTTTTTAAGCGGCACCCACACCCTGCCGTCGTTTCTCAGTGATTCCGACATAAGGGTCAGCTTGGACTGATGTTCGCCGGTAACCGGAATGCAAGTGGGGTGGATCTGCGTATAGCAAGGATTGGCAAAGAATGCGCCTTTTTTATAAGCACGGTAGTTTGCTGTGACGTTGCAGCCCTGTGCATTCGTGGAAAGATAATAGACGTTGACATATCCNNTCTCTAACAGTTATTCCTTTCGCCTCACCGTCAACCACGACAAGATCCAGCATTTCGGTACGAGTATGGACCTTCACCGTGCCGGCCTTTACCTGTCTGGAAAAAGCCGAATAAGCACCAAGCAGCAACTGCTGCCCTGTCTGGCCCCTGGCATAGAATGTACGGGAAACCTGTGCGCCGCCAAATGAACGGAAATCAAGGTATCCGGCGTAGTCCCTCGCAAATGGAACGCCCGCTGCTACGCACTGGTCAATGATATTGTTGCTGATCTCTGCCAGACGATAGACGTTAGATTCTCTAGACCTGAAATCGCCGCCCTTGATCGTGTCATAGAAAAGGCGGTAAACGCTGTCGCTATCATTTGCGTAATTCTTGGCAGCGTTGATGCCGCCCTGTGCCGCGATGCTATGCGCTCTGCGTGGACTGTCCTGGTAACAAAAGGACTCAACATTGTAACCGAGTTCGCCCAAGGTCGCTGCAGCGGACGCGCCGGCAAGGCCAGTCCCAACAACTATGATTTTGTACTTTCTTTTGTTCGAAGGATTCACCAGTTTCATATCCTGGCGATGCTTGCTCCATTTTTCTGCAAGCGGACCAGATGGACTCTTTCCGTCAAGTATCACGTTATCCCCCTTACCCTTTATAATTCATAATGCCTAAAATGATAACAAGCGGAATTGACACATATCCAAGAAATAGGACAATGGCCACCCCAGTTCCGGCTTTTTCAACGGTTGGTATCGTCTTATCGCTGTTGAGGCCGAAAGTCTGCACAAAGCTTTGCACACCGTGTGACAGATGGAGTGCGATGGCCATCATCGCGGCAATATATACTCCGGCAATGGCAAAGTTCTTGAAGCTGAAGACTACCATCTTGAAGACATCGAGCCTACCAAGTTCATCCAGGCTGTTGGATATATCGGGGTTGGTCATCCTCATGGTGAAGTGAAGCAGATGATAGATAAGAAAAACCACAATCAGAAGCCCTGTCCAGATCATAGTCCTGCCGCTGAATGTCGCCCGAAGGTTCTTTTTCACCGCATAGGGCGCCGGCCTGGCAGCGTTGTTCTCCAGCGCAAGCGTTACTCCGAAATAGATGTGAACAGCAAATACACAAAGCATGACAAGACGGAATGCCCAAACAACCGGAGGCAAGCTGTGCAGTTTTTCACCATAAGCGTTGATCCAACCGACATAAATTAAAGAATTCCCAAAAAGATGAATCACGAGAAAAGCGAGCAACATTAGACCCGTGATAGCCATAACGATCTTGCGTCCGACAGAACTGCTCAAGAATTGCATAGCTGAACCTCCTGCTGATTATTGAAGTTTTCCTTCTCTCCCACCGACTACCTCCCATTGAAACTTTTCTAAACATCACTTATAAAAAGCTGGCCTCAAAGTATCCTATAAGCGCCCATCGTATGGTGAAGGAGTGAATGCCGCATCGCAAGACAGGCACTTGTCAGCCGGTACTCTTACAATGAGAGCAATTAGTATGCCACACATTTCAGCTCCCCATAGTGTGTACTATTAAAGTAGATATTTCAGCTAGTTGTCGCCTAATAGTACTATTAGGCGGACTTGGCGGAACAAAATATCCACAAAATGTGTGTCATGGCTAGTGTGGCGCTGATCATATTGTGGCGCCACATATGACCACACTCCAATTACGTCAATATTCCCCTCTATTCCAGAAGTCCTAATTACACGACCTGATCCTTTCTTTTAATCGGGCTCATGCCGCAGGCATAGACACTTTGGTGGTTAGGCGACTTAGACCATCGGAATATCCTTCGTGACCCTACAAAGACGGTTTGTTAACTCTTTATCAGCTACGGAGCGGAAACATCATCTACTGCATAGTGACGCAGTCAGCTTACTTGTCGGCCAACCCCATACTTCGAAGGGGCGCTGGCACAGCTTAAAGGATTATAATGCCCAGTGAGCTGCTTGACTATGAAGATCTATACTATCAAGTGGCTGTTATAAGAGGATTGGAAGGTATTGCGGGTTTGCTCAACGGGTTACTTGAGCGAATTAATCAACAATACGACTAAACTGCTATGAAAATGATTGACTCCAACCGATACGAAGTTTCTCACTTCTTATCGAGGTTACGGTAGAGCGTCCTTCGGTCGATTCCCAACTCCCGAGCGGCCTTTGCTTTGTTGCCGCCGTTTCTGACAAGTGTCTCTATTATCGTCTCCAGGCCAACCTTTGTCTTATACTGTTTTTCTTCCAATCGAACGCTCAGGAACTCTTTCGGAAGATGTACCAGCCCTATTTCGCCTCTGGGACAGAGTATAAAGGCATGTTCTAGGGTATGACGCAGTTCGCGGACATTGCCCGGCCAACGGTGCTCTATAAAGAGTTTCATAACCTCATCGGAGATGCGTGAAATGCTTTTTTCGTAATCGAGGTTTAACTGGTTGATAAAGTGATGGCACAGAAGCGGAATGTCCTGTTCACGCTCGCGCAGCGGAGGCAGCTGAATATTCATAACCTTCAGGCGATAATAAAGGTCTTCGCGAAAAAGCCCCTGCCTGATCTGCTTGTTGAGGTCAACGTTGGTCGCCGTTATTACCCTTACGTCAGCCTTAAGCATCTTTGAATCTCCTACTCTTTCATATTCCTTACGCTCCAGAACGCGCAGAAGCTTCAGTTGAGTGCTCAAAGTAACCTCGCCGATTTCATCAAGGAAGAGGGTCCCTCCCTCGGCAGCTTCGAAGCGGCCGACCTTATCCTTTATCGCGCCTGTAAAGGCTCCGCGGACATGGCCGAAAAGTTCGCTTTCAAGTAGATTTTCAGCTAGGGCTGAGCAGTTCACCTTAATAAGCGGTCGCTTGGCCCGTGGTCCGCCATAATGCAAGGCCTCTGCAATGAGCTCCTTGCCGGTGCCCGAATCTCCAGTAATAAGCACGGTAGTTTCGACGTCCGTTAGAAGATTTATTACGCTATAGACTTCCTGCATGGCCTTACTCTTACCGATGATATTTCTGTACCCGGCAGGAGAAGATATCTGTTTTTCGAGGTTGGCTAGACGGGTAATGTCCCTGATCACCAGCACGGCACCCATAAACTTGCCGTCCTGATCGTGCAGCGGAGATGAGTTTATGATGAAAACCTTACCGGGCTTGCTCGTGGTGCATTCAAGTCTATATTCGATAACCGGCTCTTTAGTCTGCAAGGTCTTAAAAAGTATATAGAAGCAGGAGCGGTCACACGAGCCCGAGAAGTCCTTTATAGATTTGCCAGGCACGAGTTTGTCGCTGATGCAGCATATATCACCCATCGCCTTGTTGATGTGAATTATCCTCATGTCCTTGTCGACGGTGAGAACAGCGTCGGGTATGCTGCTGAAAACCGCTTCGAGATTCAAGCGGTACTGTTCCTTTTCATCGGATATTCTGCGAATTTCCTGTTCGGCTACAACCTTGTCGGTAATATCGCGCCCCACAACCTGATATTCTGAAATTTGACCGGTCCTGTCAAAAAAAGCCCTGACCGAGCGATGCAACCACCTCATCTGCCCGTCGGGCAGAACAACACGATGTTCGATTTCAGTAACAGGCTGAGTTAACGACAGATTCCGAAGGCACTTGTCGAAATTTTTCAGGTCTTCGTCAGGCATATTAAGCGTAAATGCCGTCCCCACAAGTTCTTCTTTTGCTTTCTGAAAAAAATAGGCATATGCGTCGTTCACGAAGGTCAGTGCACCGTCACTCTTATATCGGCATACCTGCTCAATCTGGTCTTCAACTATGGCGCGATAGATCGATTCGCTGTGCAGCAGCTTCTCTTTGATTATCTGCTGCTCGGTTATATCGTTCAGAAAACCCACTACCTCCTCAGTCCGCTCCGGGTCGGCAGAAGAAAGACGCATCTGATCGCGCAGCCACACAAAATTGCCATCCTTGTGACGGAACCGATATTCTAGAGTCAGGTGACCCTGTTGGCGCAGAGCTTCTACCCAAGATGATATCCCCCGTGAGTCTTCAGGATGAATACATCTTTCCCAAAGCGTGGGATCCAACAGAAATTCATCCGGATCGAAACCGGTCAATTTCACCACATTCCTGCTTATGAAGGTCAAAGTATATCCGTTGTTTGTCAGGATGAAGCTGTATATGACCGCAGGATTGGCTGTAAGTAGGTATTCTAGGCGGTTCTGCGTCGCTTCAAGGGCATCAAGGGTGTTTTTGCGCGACGTAATGTCCTGGATCATCGGCAATAGATAATGGGGCTTGCCCTTCTGGTCCCGGAGGCATCTCATCGAAATATTCACCCAGATAACGCTGCCATCCTTATGAATAAAACGCCGATCGTTTTCGTAAAAATCGATCTCGCCTTTGATCAACCTGTTTGCATAGCCGACCCCGACAGAAACGTCCTCCGGATGGATTATATCGAGTATCTTCCTGGATAAGAGTTCCTCTTCGGTATAGCCCGTAATATCGCTCATCACCTTGTTGACACGAACGAAAGAGAAATTCAGGTCTACCATGGCGGCGCCTATTGGTGCCTGATCAAAGGTTCGCCTGAATTTCTTTTCGCTTTCCCTTAGTGCCATCTCCGCATTTTTCCGAGCGGTAATGTCTATATTCAGACCTTCAATGTAGCGGAGACTGCCGTCTTCACCGCGCACCTCGCGGGCAGCCAGGTTGATCCATTTGACACTGCCGTCCTTGCACATGAATTGCGTTTCAAAATCGGTAACTTTGCCTTTTTCCTTGAGTATCATAAAGAGGCGGTCGCGGTCCAGGGGATTTACGTAGAGCTGTGATTTCAGGTCCTGAAAAGTGAAAATCACCTCTTCGGG
>PMYY01000238.1:3911-4935 GCA_003170655.1 Nitrospiraceae bacterium | reverse complement strand
CGACGATTGGATTTGATCAAAACGTATCTTCTTGTAATAAAAAGCCCTCAAACTCACATCAGGATTAGGTTTGAGGGCCTTTTTTTCTTTCCATATGTAGCCAGTATAATATATCATTATAACTTGACATAGCATGAGATATGTAGTATAATAGTAGCCATGAAGGAAAAGAAGCCGCCTCGCTTGCATCTTGAAATCCAAAAATACGGCCAAGGGTACTACGGCATCATCCGCACTACGTTCCGCCAAAACGGCAAGATCAAACATACCACACACGGCACTCTTAAGGACAAAAGCTACGAAGAGTTGAAGCTGCTGCAGGCTGCATTCAGAGGCGACGTGACTGTAAAGGGTACAATGGGCTCTTTGCAGACTTCTGAATCAAAAGAATACGGTGCTTCTTATGCAGCGTTACAGTTAGCAAAAGAACTGCAATTGGACACCGCCATCTACTCAAAGGCATCGGAGCAATGGGTCAAAGATTGCCTTGCGCTGATAATAGGACGCCTGGTATACGCTGGCAGCAAGTTGGCTCTGTCTCACCGGTGGAAGGATACCGCCCTGTGGGAGCTGTGTGGAGTGCAGGGCGAAGTGGATGTGGACAAACATTGTTATGAACCCATGGATCGGCTTTTGCAAAGGCAAGGAGCAATACAGGATACGCTTGCAAAGAAACATCTTACAAACGGTTCCCTGGTTTTATACGATATCACGAGCAGTTATTTTGAGGGGCAATTCGAGGACAGCGAGATAGTCGCGTTTGGGTATAATCGTGACGGCAAGCGCGGGCACGAGCAGATGGTGATTGGTCTTCTGTGCAGTCCTGAAGGCTGTCCGGTGGCGGTTGAGATCTTCCCCGGAAACACGCAGGATGCAGCGACAGTGCCGGAGAAGATAGCGGAAGTTCAAAAGAAATATGGGATCCGGGAGATCATCTTTGTAGGGGACCGAGGGATGGTGACACAGGCCAATTACGAGAAGGTAAAAGATAGAAAAGGACTCAGTGTGATATCGGCATTGACGC
>PMYY01000238.1:0-3905 GCA_003170655.1 Nitrospiraceae bacterium | reverse complement strand
GACAGAGAGACTCGCACCCGCAAGGCTTTGATGGATGTGACGCGCACAGCCTTGGACAGGATATCTCATTCCAAAATAAAATCAATGCCGGAGGCCATAGGCAAAAGAGTCGGCACTGCTCTTGCCAAAACAAAGATGCAGAAGTTTGTGCACTGGGAAGTAAGAGATGGTCACCTGATTTGGAGCTTTAAAGAGGATAAGGTATCTGCGGAGGAGCTCCTTGATGGCTGCTACATAATAAACTCTGATGTTCCGATTGAGCTTATGAACAAGCAGGAGATAGTCGCTTCCTACAAAAAGCTCATGCTGGTGGAACAGGCTTTCAGAAATCTCAAGAGTGTCCAGCTTGAAGTGCGACCCGTCTACCACAAAACTGATGAACGCATCCGGTGTCATGTTTTTCTTTGCATGCTTGCCTACTACATTCAGTGGCACATGAATCAGAGACTAAAGCCTCTATTCCAATCGGACGGCAAGAACAAGGAACGGAAATGGACATTTGAACATGTGATAGAGAGACTAAAGAGTGTGCGTCGGGAAGTAGTAAGTTCTGAAGGTTCCTCATGCAAAGTCGTAAGCACTCCCGATGAAGAACAGAAAAAAATACTCGACTTGCTCAAGGTCAAGCTGTAGCCATATCCCGGAAAGGCTACAACACCTTCAAATCATTGCTGAATAGGGATTAGCTTGTCGCTTTAGAAAAGAAAATGCGTTTAGAAGCGAAATGGTATACCGAAGAAATGAAGGTAAGCTCGGAGCATAACGTAAGACATTATGATATAGATTTATCGGCTTATCGTGAGCCGACTTCGGAGGAGATGCAAATTCTAATCGGCCTTTTCAAGTCAGCGCCTCGTACTATATTGATACATTGTCATGCTGGTGCGGACAGGTCTGGGCTGGTAGCGGCAATGTGGAGAGTGATCGTTGACAAACAATCCAAGATAGAGGCTCGAAAACAACTATCTATTCTGTACGGGCATATGACCGGTAGGTCCGGCTTCTGCCATGGATCAGTTTTTTGAAAATTGGCTACCCGATTCGACAGTTGTAAGACAATGACCCAGAGGCTATTTCGTTCAAGCTTTAGAACGTTTCCAAGTCGTTGATCCACCGAAGAATGATATGCCGATAAAGCCCCTCACATTCAATTGATCATGTGAAATGAGTGTCAGTTTTCCGCTGTATATCTTGCCGTTTTCTGAATTGTATATTTTCCCGTCCTTCCATAAATTATCACCCGTAAACACGAAGTCAATCAGGATCGACGAGCCGATAAGCGGCTTTTTTCTTAATTCTGGATTCGGGTTGTTGTGATCGAGTATAGGCGTGCGTGGCACCCCTTCTTTTGAACCGGCGTCATAAGTCGCTTCCTTCAACCAGACGATTTTGCCGCAGTATTTTGTGCCGCACTTATAGATTTCTATCTTGGCGTCTTCTTTCGCGGTGTTCCACACCCCTAGAATATCGTCCTGACCCGCAGCAAGGACAAATGTTGCGGCAAGCAAAACACTTATGAGAACTATATATATACACTGCTTCATAGCGCCTCCCTATATCTAACAATTCATTCTCTTCCTCTACATTCTAATCCAAAAGTACCGCATGTCAATATGCGATTTACACATTTACTATCTTGTAATCGCAAGCTTTTAGAACTATCCTATTATGAAGGATTTGTTTTCAAAGTTATCGAATTTATGGACAGGGTGCATTCATGAAATTGTATCAGTTGGAATACTATTTACGACAACGCTGGTTACCGAAACTTCTCTTATTAAGCCTGCTTCTAACTGGCCCCCTTGGGGGGCTGGGAATTGCTGCGGCCCAGGCCGAAGGTGATACTCCGTCAGTTCCTCAAGACAAATTGCAGCCCTTAATAAGCTCTGACAGCCCGTCATATCGTACTCCCCGGGCCGGAGAAGGATTCAGGACTGAATTATTCGGACGAGAAATTACGGTTCAGCCCTCAGACAGGCGTTCGGTTACAGCGATCGATTTTGGTGTGCAGGCTAATCTGCCTGGAGCGGACAATAGGGGCATCATTCCCTTTGGCGCACTTTATTTATGGCGTCATCCGGATGACCAAAGCCTCCTTCGAGCAGATATTGTAGGATTGTACAATGATATCTTTTGGGCCAAATCCTCTTCGAATATGGGGCATTTCGAATGGGTCCTTACATTTAATAACTACACCCTTCCCTTTTCTCAATATGAGTTGGTTGACGGCAAAGCTATCAAATCCGAGGAGTTGATCTGGGGATACGTCAGGCCAGGATTCGGCTTCGGATACCGCCAGAAAGTGTCTCCAGGTCATCAGGACAACATGCTGGCCATTGATCTGACTATTGAGCCGGGGTATCTTTTCTTTGGTAAAGGCTCAAACGCTGCATCTAATTTTATCCTGCCTAAAGACACTTTCGAGCTTCGCGAACATTTACAGGTCAGAATGGACGCCTTTGATCGGAACCTGTTGTCCTTGCCTCACAATGGATTTGCGGCAGGCGCCGACCTGATTAATGCCAACCGTACAAACTGGAAGAATTGGGGCTTAAACGGCTCAGAGACGGACGGGCGGGAGTACCTTTCGGCCAGCGGTTATATATTGGGAGCGGGAGCAGTCCCTGGTATAGACAGCGACCGGCACCGCCTTCTGGGCTCACTTCATGGGGGGATTGGCAGCAATATCGACCGGTTCTCAGCGACTCGTATTGGCGGCGGGGCCCTCACTATGGGCGAAGAATATGGCTCCACATGGCGGCCAGTCCTTCCTGGTTCGATCATCCAGGAATACTTTCCAAAACACTATGTAGTTGCTGTCGGCGAGTACAGGTGGGAAGCCCTCTTTTTTACCTATCTGAGCTTCGATGCCTCGTTGGGATGGCTTGACCGCCTGCGCCAGACAGGTCCGAATATAACCGATACGACTTCGAAAAACGAAACCTTCGCCTCACTGGGAGGCCGATTGACTACGGGGTTTTTCTTTGATACCCGCATGCAGCTCTCCTATAATTACAATTTTTCGGAGATTCGAGACGGCAAGCATGGCGGGCACGAAATCCTACTGCATTTTTCGCGGGATATTTGAGGACATTTAAGATTGTCTATTTCAATCTTTCTGGAAAGTATCAAGCGCAGATTGCTTCCCTTAGATTTCAATAATCTGCTCTCTGCTGCCCGCCGTGGAACCGGTCTGAAGTATTCTGTTGAGCAGCGCTTCGAAGAATCTTTGCGAGTGCTTATTGATTCGTGCAATGCCGACGCGCATCTCAGTCTGATCGGGCAGATAGCTGCCCGGCAGCATTTTCTTGAACTGCTCGAAAACCGCTTCAGACTCATCGATTACTGGCAACGCAAACTGGAAATCATGGAGCAGATAATCCGCCCGCAGATTTTCATTACAGGGCTGCCAAAGAGCGGCTCTACTTTCCTACATCGCCTGTTAGCTAATGATTTCAACAATCGTGTGCCGCGAATGTGGGAAGTGATGTTTCCTCTGCCTTCACCGAAGTGTCTGTCGTCCGATGTCGATGCGCGCATTAAGAAGGCAGATAGCCGCCTGCGATGGATCCATCCGGCTATCGCTCAAGCCCATCCCATCGGCGCCTTAATTCCTCATGAATGCGGCGCCATTCTAGGCTACTCTTTTGAGTCTAATGTATTTCTCGATATGTTCTCAATTCCCTCATATGAAGCATGGCTGAGAAGCCGGGATATGCGTCCTGCTTATGACTTTCAACTGAGCTTTTTGAAACATTTACAATGGAATGCCCTGCAGAGAGATGGGTACTAGTTAGATAAGAAGTAAGTTCCTCGACTCGGAACACTCGGTACTTATCCTATAAGAAATAATTGTGTTATACTCTTTGTCATCAATCATTTACCTTTATAGGAGAACAACATGA
>PMYY01000204.1 GCA_003170655.1 Nitrospiraceae bacterium | reverse complement strand
CCCTCCACGGGTCTGGTTGTAAATGTCCCCATACCGATTCATACCTAATATTCGCACTTCGGAGAAGGAACCTCCAACTGTTTGCCTTCAATGTCGCGATGGACTGACTTTCCTGAAATCGATGTATCCACGATCTACGTCTACGGATATAAGCTGCACATGAATCCGGTTGCCCACGTCGATGCCTTCGAACCCATGGACAATTCTACCTTCAACGGGAATCGTAAGCAGCCGTGCCCATGTGCCTTTAACAGAAGATCCTGTCACAATAGCGTCAAACTGCTCTCCTATCCTCGATTCAAGGAGAAGCGCGGCAGCTGATTTGCCGACCTGACGTTCCACCTTGTTGGCAGCGTCTTCTTCCTCAGTGCAATGTTTTGCCAGGGCCTCAAGCTCATCGTTGGTATACGGCAAAGGACTTCCTCCTATAGCAGCTTTCAACAGGCGCTGAGTCACAAGATCGGTATATCGACGATTAGGAGCGGTGGAATGGGTATAGTCCCTGACAGCAAGACCAAAGTGCCCCGGAGCCGTATCCCCCTGGAGTTCTGCAACGTATTCGCCGGAACCCATAAGTTTGATTACAGCGAGTGAGAGGTCGGGGAATCTTACCGGATCGGCTGCTTTCGCCCTTGTCAGGAACTCCTCCAGTGATTTTGAATCCGGCGTGTTCGGAAGCTTGAACCCATGTTCGTCAGCAAGCTCAACAATTCGCTCCCATCGTTTTGGAGTGCGTACCACACGCCTGATAGAAGGGAATTTCTTTGATGAAAGATACCGGGCGGTCACACCGTTTGCACCTATCATGAAATCCTCGATAATGTCCTTTGCCCGGTTCTTTTTTTCGACTTCGAGATCACGAATTTCATCTCCGTCAAATATCGGCCTCGCCTCAACCGTTTCAAAACTTAGGGCACCGTGAATATGTCTCAGGTTCTTCATGAATTGTGCTGCCCTGTCCTGCAGGCGCAGATTCTCCGCAAGTCCCTTTACAGACTCAATAGCCTCAGGCGGGATTCCAACCCCTTCCAGCCATGCGGCGACACTGTTATAGGCGAGTTTAGCATGATTGCGAACGAGCGCCCTATAGATATCAGAGACTTCTAAAGATCCGTCCGCGTTTATTACCATTTCGACGACAATTGCCAGCCGGTCCTCTTCGATATTCAGGGAAGTAAGGTCAGTGGAAAGCTTTTCAGGCAGCATCGGGAATATCATTCCGGCAGTATAAACAGAGGTAGTATTATGGTGGGCATGTTCGTCGATGGCTGAACCAGTCGTAACAAGCGCGTCCACATCAGCGACAGCAACAAGTATCTTTACCTTATCTCCAGGCAATGCCTCGGCAACGGTCAGTTGGTCTAGGTCACGGGAATCATTGTTATCTATAGATGCCCATAGCAGCCCCCTAAGGTCATGAACCTGCTCTCCGATTATTGATGCAGGGGATTGAATCCTGTCAAGTTCAACGAGTGCTTCGCTTGAAAAATCAGGGAGTAATCCCCGCTGAAGCATCACCCTGTGAGCGATTCTTTGTAAGATAGATCGGTGTTGCTTATTATCCGGCTGCATAATCTGGTTACCTCATTCTATGTTAATAATCGCTCATATCACTATATGAGCAAACGCATCCTAAGACTCGACGTTCTCTCTACCTCCGTACGATAAGCACTGGAATTTTTGTATCTTTGTGGATTACGCCATATGTAACACTGCCAAGAACTGCGGCTGCTAAAGCGCTCTTCCCGTGAGAACCAATGATAATAAGATCTGCCTTTGCCCTTTCAGCCTCTTTCACTATAACCTCAACCGGATGCCCTGAAGTTATAACAGTTTTTGACGACACTCCATTTTTATTGCAGAGCTCTATTATTTCACCGACGTACCCTTCGGCAGCCTCTCTCAGATAATCCTCGAGAGGCTCTATTACATTCATTGTAGCCTCTTTGGCCTGAACTGTCTGTCCTATAAATGAGCGCTTATCAATAATGCTCAGGACAATTATCGATGCCTTTAACTGCTTTGCGAGGTCAACCGCATACATGGCTGCTTTTTGAGCCGCCTCTGATCCATCCGTTGGAATAAGAATTTTTGAAATCATACGTCCTCCTATAGATCGTGTGAAAATATTACTACCGTTGAGGTTTCATTCCAATCTTTGAAGGGTCCGATAAGGTAAACTATTTCGGCATGATGTGCCCACTCCCGAAAGATTACGCCCTTTGCATTGGGAATGGCTCCCATGTCAAAATGTTTTGCTGTTGTGCGAGATACTTTTTGCCATTTTATCCTCCATCGTTTGATCATTGCTAGCGTACACTGCCATTGAAACAACACCTTTACTCTTTCATGTCTCTTTTCGGCATCGACGGAATGTCTGTAATGGAAAGCTCATGATTGAGCAAAACAGCGATCCAGCGTGTGCTATCACTTGTTTCGCATGCAAACTTCAAGGCCATAGCAAAAGGCACTGACAGGTATTTTGAATCTATTTGGATTCCTCGATGGTCATCTGGTTCNNAGGTCTTTTTCGGCTTCATTCCTGGCCTTGCCACTTAACGTGACCGCGCCGAAATTCGTCGCGACAATGGTGTTGAGGGCGCTGGTCGACCTATGGAACAGCAGAGACAACTTGACTTGAGCAGTAATGGAAGCGTCATCGATCTTTTCACCAGTTGTTTGTCCTGTTGTTTTCATGGCCTTTGAAACTGTCATCTCATTTCTTACGTCTTTGACCCCTTCGACATCCTTGACATATTCGGTCGTCAGGTCCTTCTGTGCCTGACTGGTTGCATCGCCTTGCAGTGTCACCGTTCCGTCTTTGGCGTTGACCTCAGTCATAGTGCTCACGTTTCGATGAAACAGAAGAGTGGTTTTCACTTTCGCTTTGAGCCATGCATCTGACTTTTCAGCAGGGTGGTCACCTTTGACTTCCAGCCTGTTGTCTACGCTTTCCACGCCGGGCAGGCCTGCAACGGTTTCTTGAGCCAATGATTTGTGGGATTCTTCGGAAACAGTTCCCGTTAAGGTAACAACGCCGTCCCTGGACTCGATTTTGATATCATCGCCCTTGAGGTAGGTCTTGAATACATATGACTGTCTGGCAGATGATTCGATGCGGCTGTCCATTTTCGATGCGTGAGCAGGCACGCTGAGCGCCAGCAGANNATGCGGTCATCTATCACGGACGCTCGCACAGGCACGCTGGTCAGCAACAGAGCCACCACGGCCACTATCAGCCACAAAGAATAAATTGGTTTCATTTTCATTCTATGTTCTCCTTAATGAAGGTATTCTTAGATTTTTCACTTCCCAATGCGAATCGTTGAGAGGTTTCCTATGAGTCCGAAAACACTCAATAGCCA
>PMYY01000152.1 GCA_003170655.1 Nitrospiraceae bacterium | reverse complement strand
TGGGGCGATGAAGGAAAAGGAAAGATAGTCGATGTCCTTACATTGAAGGCTGATTTGGTCGCCCGCTACCAAGGCGGCAACAACGCCGGCCATACCGTAGTCATCGACAACGAAAAGTATGTGCTCCATCTCATCCCATCCGGAATCCTTCACAAGGGCACGAAGTGCGCCATCGGCAACGGCGTCGTTATCGACCCCTTGGCGTTGCTCGGTGAAATTGACGAACTCAGGTCGAGAAATATCGACATCGACAATAACCTCTGCATTTCTCAAAACGCCCATATCATCATGCCCTATCATGGAGCGATAGAACGCGAGCAGGAGAAGAGCAAGAAGATCGGCACAACTGGCAGGGGTATAGGCCCTTCATATACCGACAAGATCGCAAGAAATGGCATCAGGGTCATCGATCTGCTGAGGCCGGACCTTTTCAGGGAAAAGCTGCGGGTGAACCTTTCGGTCTTCAACTACCTCCTCGTGAATCTTTACAAGGCGGACCCCCTAAGCGAGGATAAGATTTTCGACGAATATATGGGCTATGCCAAACAGCTCGGCAAATTCGTCACCGATGTCTCATTGCTGATAAACCGCGAGATCGAGGCCGGTAAAAACATACTCCTCGAAGGCGCCCAGGGGACCCTACTCGATATCGACCATGGGACCTATCCTTATGTAACATCTTCAAATACAATCGCAGGTGGCGCCTGTACAGGAGCGGGCATCGGTCCCACCAAGATCGACAGAATACTCGGCATAGTGAAAGCGTATACAACTAGAGTGGGTGAAGGACCCTTTCCTACTGAGCTTAACGACGAATTGGGCGAATCGATCAGGCAGCGCGGCGGAGAATTCGGCGCAACCACAGGCAGGCCGCGCAGGTGCGGCTGGCTAGACATCTTGGGCCTGCGCTATTCCGTTTCCATAAACGGTCTTACAGGCATCGGACTGACCAAGATGGATATCCTGGACGGCCTCGAAAAGATAAATCTCTGTGTCGGCTACAAATATGACGGTAAGGTCTATGATACCTTCACAACAGACTTAGATGTGCTGAAGAGATGTGAGCCCGTATATGAAGAGATGCCCGGCTGGAAAGAAAGCACCGTCGGGATAAAAGAGTTCGACCGTCTTCCGTCAAATGCCAAGTCTTATATAAAGAAGATCGAATATTTGCTTAAGACGCCGATTCAGATCATCTCGACAGGTCCGAAACGCGACGAGATCATAGTTCTGGATGGACAATTTTAAGAAGCAGAGACGACCCCGCCGGGTCGTCTCTGCACCCACCTCATGTTTAGTCACCTCCTGAATCTCCTATTTCCTTCTCAATGCCCTATTTGCAATTCACACACGACAAACACGATCACAATCCTTTCTGCTACGAGTGCTGGTCGTCCATCAAACGTTATACAGGTCGTGCTTGCAGCACATGCGGACTGCCGATTCCTTCTGCTGTCACCTGTCTATGCGGTGGCTACCTGAGGAAAAAACCTCCCTTTTCAAGAATACTCTGCTACGGCATCTATGAAGGCGGGCTAAAAGAATTGATCCACCTGCAAATGTAAGGGCATTATACGCATCGTTAAGCCTCTCGACTATCTGCTGCTGGAACTTCGCCCTAAGATTATGACGTCATTGTACCTCGTGCCTCTCCACCCGAAAAAACTCAAGGAGCGTGAATTCAATCATTATAGGGAGGTACCCAATTTATGCCATTTCTCTCGTTCAAGCCCCCCCTGTTGGTGGACGACTTTTTACTACCGGTGCGACTGTAAGTGAATGAATGCTCCTTCGTCTAGATCAAGGCGGGCGGGTCGGATGTCAAGGTCATAGCCCTTGCCCGATCCATGTCGAAATACTAGAAATGCCTCAACGTACTGCACATCGGTTCCAAAATCGTACCGCCACTTGAAAACCTTTCGCGATTACTGGTATTATTGAAGTCTACTTATTTATGCCGAAGTGGTGGAACTGGTAGACACGCACGTTTGAGGGGCGTGTGGGGAAACCTATGCGGGTTCGAGTCCCGCCTTCGGCACCATATTTTCGCCTGCCTATCTATATCCGCACACAACAAAGTTTCGCCTAAACAATGAAGTTCTTACATTTTTATCGTGGCCGAATGGACCTCTACCCAAAAAACTGTGCCACTTGCTTTTAGACAATGCGTATAATAAAAGTATACATTAGCCAATTTCGACTCTCGATAAATAATGGAATGTGGACAAAGAAGGGGAATGCATGACGCTGCTTAACGAAAGTAATGGAGATGATGAGCTTAGACGCAATAATGAAAAGCTCCTTAAACGCCGCGCTGATTTAAAAGCCCAAGATATAAAAATATTTGGAAATACTTTGACTGAAATAAAGCAACACCTCGCCAAAAACAACTACGAACATGCACGAGAGCTGGCAGGAAGGCTTAAAGATACCACTGTTTTTGCCGAAGTGGTAAAGGCATTCGAGGATAAGCCGCAAACCTTCGAGTGTGAGCTCTGCATGGGAAAGGTTGATGGGCTTTCGTTCAGAAGAGATACCCTGACTTGGATAAGACCTCACCTATGCGACAAATGTGAGCAAAATGAAAAACAGAACGAAATCGACAAAGAAAAGAGGGCTTTCTCTGAATTTGTCGAACGTAATATGAATACGATTTTAAATTCCACCGGCGTTGAGGGGATCTTGCTTAAAGCCTCCTATGAGGGATTCCAAAAAACAATTGTACAAGCATGCAAGAGATCCGTCATGGCTAAATCTGGTCTTTATATATGGGGCGGAGTCGGCAGGGGCAAGACCTGGCTGGCGGTAGCAACGCTCAAGGATTTGATTAAAACAACTGAACTTCCAAAGGAATTGAGAAATAATGTCAGGCACAATATTTACCACTTCAGGGATTATTATCGGTTTGTTTACGTCAACTGGCTGCTCATTTTAATTAAATCGACCTACGACGCCAATGATACCCAGACTGAACAGGCTATTATTAAAGAATACACCAATATCCCCGTCCTTGTCCTGGATGATATCGGTGCGGAACGACCAACGGAGTGGGTCCGCGAGAAGCTGAATATGATCATTTATTTTCGAAACAATAAAGGACTTAAAACACTGTTCACTTCCAACTTCGCACCTGCGCAGCTACAAGAACGTCTTGATGAACGGATAAGCTCACGAATTATCCAACAGTGTGAAGTTCTTAATCTCGGT
>PMYY01000226.1 GCA_003170655.1 Nitrospiraceae bacterium | reverse complement strand
GTGCGACTCATCGAGCCTGAATTACTAGCAAGAATCAGCAGTCCAAGTCCGACAGACTCCTAGGGATGTTTTATGTTCTTGTGCCGACGGAGTGGGGGAGGCTTGTCGCTACTGCGAGACCACAGAGGAGATAGACAACTCCTTGAGACAAGTTATCGGCATTGTACCCAAATGGCGAGTAGGCAGGCCTCCGGCTTTGTCTTGTGTATCGATAAGAGGCATCAGAGCCAATTCTTGTCCGAATAGGAAGCGACAATCAAGTGAGAATCAGGAGGAGCCAATGATGGTCTGTGCCGACAGTCTGAAACTCCTTCTGGGGGAGCTTGATGCGAGTCCGATAGCCAGGCGTATTGCCCTGTCTCGTTTTTCCTAAGGATTCCTCCGAATTCATTCGGGGAGGATGTCAATTATGCTTGTTGAAGATCGGGTAGAGTTTGTCGTAGGTTTCCAATATATGCTCAGGGATTATCCTAACCTCGCCGATCACGGCCATGAAGTTGGAATCCCCGCCCCACCGAGGCACTATATGCATATGCAGATGCTCCTCGATTCCGGCACCGGCGGCCTTCCCAATATTGATACCGATGTTGAAGCCCTCAGGGTGAAAGGCGGCAGTTAGGCAATCAACACAATATTTAGTTGTCTTAATGAGTTCCTGAAGGGTGTCGTCATCCAGGCCTTCGAATGATGATGCATGGAAATAGGGAATGACCATCAGGTGGCCGTTATTGTAAGGATATTTGTTCATCATGACAAAGACATTTTTATCCCGGTAGAGGACCAGGTTGTCTCTGTCGTTCTTTTCGAGCGGTTTCACACAGAAGATGCAGTATTTCTCTTTTTCCCCTAGTATATATTCCATGCGCCAGGGCGCCCATAGGGCTTTCATTCTGCCTTTCCCTCCAGCTTCTTCAGGACCGCCTGTGCATCTTCCCATGTCAGCCACTTGTCCTTCGGATTTCTCATAAGATATGCCGGATGGAAGGTCGGCATAACCGGTATGGATCTGTCGGCCACTCTGTATTCGAAGAATTTACCCCGCTCTTTTGTTATAGAAAAGGAGGTAATCGGTCCGCTCCTGCCCGACAAATAGAAAGTCGATATCCTGCCAAGCGATACGATCACTTCCGGCGATATTATCTCGATCTGCCTGACAAGAAAGGCAGAGCAGTTGCGACTTTCATCTTCATGGGGGTCCCGGTTCATCGGCGGCCGGCACTTCACGATGTTGGCAATGTAAACGTCCTCGCGCTTGAAGCCCATTTTTTCGCCCATTTTCCCGATAAGTTTCGTCAGGAGCTGTCCGGCGTCGCCGACAAAGGGTCTTGCCTGAATGTCTTCTTCTCTGCCCGGGGCCTCGCCGATGAACATAATCCGCGCATCGGGATTGCCCTCGCCGAAGACTATGTTTGTCCTCTCACGAGATAGTGAACATCTGGTGCAATCTCCGATCTCCTCCCGAAGCGCCTGCAGTGCTGCTATTTTGCTCAGCGCCTGAACCCGGGAAACAGGAGGTGGGAATGCCATAGTATCCATAACCGGCGGCTGGGCAGTCGTCGATACAAATCTTTCGAACTTGACAGGCACGCGCTCGAAACCCATCGCCTTAAAATATTCGAGCACATCGCAAATACCTTTTTTCAACTCAGTATTCATCTTCTAATCTCCATGGCGCAGTTCTTCTTACCTTCTTGCTTATCTTTCCCCCCACTTCAGCTTGGTCCGGAGCAGATTGAAATAATCGTGTCCGCAGGGAATATATATTTTTGTTGTATTGTCCGACTTTTTAACCTCGATAACATCGCCCTGGTGAAGCGGTATCCCGACCTGGCCGTCGACGGTAAGGTAAACACTCTCAGTCTCCGTCTTCAACGCAATCCTGATGTCGCTGTTATCAGGCAGCACTACAGGCCTGTTCGTAAGCATGTGAGGACAGATGGGAGCCACTACAATGCTGCTAAGCGTAGGATAGAGAATGGGGCCGCCCGCAGCAAGATTATAGGCAGTGGAGCCGGTCGGGGTAGAGATGATCAGGCCGTCCGCCCTGTATGTTGTCACGTATGAGGCATTGACGTAGGTCTCCATCTCGGTAATCCTGGCCATCGCGCCCTTATTTATAACGCCATCGTTCAAAGCCGTGAAGCAGCCCACTTCCTCAGACTCGCGGAACACCTTAATATTGAGCATCATGCGCTCCTCTACCGGGCACTTGCCTTCAAGAACCTGATTCAGTGCGCCGAAAATCTCATCCTTGTTTATCTCGGTTATAAATCCCAATCCGCCAAGGTTGACCCCGAGGATCGGAACATCCCTGCCCTCGATAAGCCTGGCGACGCTCAGCATGGTTCCGTCGCCCCCCAGCACTATCATCATCCCTACCATTCCAGGAATCTCTTCTCTCTCAAATCCCTTCAGTCCCAAAGCTGCCGCCACCCCTTGTTCCAGAGCGACTTCATACTGCCTCTCCCTCAGCCACGGGACCAGCAGTTTTACAAGTTCGATAGGCTCGGTCCTGCCAGATTTACAGATGATTCCGATCTTCTTCATGATTTCCTGATTTCCCTCATCAAGGCATGTAATTCATCCTGTTCGATCCCCTCGATTACAATCTCCCGGGTCTCTTCGTCACGATGTCGGAAAGTAATTGAAAGGGCACCATCCGGCATTTCACCCAGTTTCTCAGCCCACTCGATCACCACAACGCCGCCCGACTCGATATATTCCCAAAGGCCGAGGTCTTCTGTGCAGGGCTCGTCGCCGAGCCGGTATAGATCGATATGGTAAAAAGGAGGCGCTGTCTCATACTCGGCCACGATGACAAAACTGGCGCTGCCGACCTCTCGGGCCGGAATACCAAAGACCGATGCAAACCCTTTGACAAAGGTAGTCTTGCCCGCGCCGAGGTCTCCGTAAAGACAAACCGTTGCAGCAACGCCTTTCTTCTTCAGCAAGGCGCCCAAACTATGGCCAAGACGCTCTGTCTCCTCAGCTGAGCTGGTAATGATCTGTCGGTTCATTGGAAGCCCAATATTAGGGGCGGCATGGAAGCTATGCGTTTCCGAGACTCAGCCCCTTAATGATGTCGATCTTACCTATAATGCCTTTGATCTTCTTACCCTCGACAACTGGGATCAGGTGAACAGCCTTTTCGGACATGATAGTAGCTATTTCATCAACCGGGGTATCTTCGCCAATAGTGACTACCCCTTTCCGATAGATATCATCAACAGTAACTGCAGCCATTTCTTTGATCTCCTGTTCGATCCTGCTCTTGCTCTCAAGCATGATATAAGCATCGAAGAGCCTCACGATGGTGGGGATATGAAATTTTTTGTTCTTCCGAATAAGATCGTTTTCCGTCACAATTCCGATGAGACTGCCCTGATCGTCGATGACCGGCGCGCCGCTAATCCTGCGCTCCACCAGTATCCGAGCAAACTCCTCGACCGTAGTGGAGGTGCTGACCGATATTACATCCGATGTCATTATGTCCTTTGCCTTTAACATTGCGTCTCCTTCTGATCGGTCTCTGCTGTGAGGGCCTATCCCCGACCGCTTTAATATTACATTATAATACGGCACAATATCATCAAAATCAATTGTGCCGTGGACCTTAAAATACAGGTGAGGGAGCAGTTTTTTCCATGATGCAGAGTTGTCTGTTATAATTAAGAACAAACGGATTTGCATAATGCGGAGTGTGCGCCGGTTGCGCCTTCCGGAGGGTGAGTCAACATGAGCGACTCTGAAAAAACAACAGACGAAATATCATACGAGATGGCCTACTTACGCGTGGTCGTTGCAGACCTGGAACAAAAAAGCAGGCAGACCGAAGACCTCCTGCGCGTTGTAACTGAGCAGTACCGCCGTATCACAGAGGTTGTTTCGGATTATATTTTCAGCGTCCATATGGTAGAAGGGAATCCTGTTGAAACTGTACACGGCCGGGGCTGCTTGTCGATAACGGGCTACTCTCCGGATGAGTTTTCATCAGACAATTTCCTCTGGATCAACATGGTATTCGAAGAGGACAGGCCGCTTGTGCTGAGGCATGTTGCTGGTGTCCTTTCAGGGACTGACACTGCGCCGTTCGAACACCGGATAGTCAGAAAGGACGGGGCGCTGCGGTGGGTAAGGAATACGCCGGTTTGCCAGTACGACTCTGAAGGAAAACTCATTGCTTATGACGGGCTCATCCAGGATTTTACTGAAAGAAGGCAAGCCCGGGAAGCTCTTCTGAAAAGCGAAGAGAAATACCGCATAGTTGCAGACTTTACCTACGACTGGGAAGAATGGCTCGGCCCGAATGGACAATACCTGTATGTATCTCCATCCAGTGAAAGAATGACCGGTTACCGGCCCGAAGAATTCCTCGCAAACCCCGACCTTGTCACGATGATCACACACCCGTCGGATCAGGCCATGGTCGCCGCTCATTACAACGATGCGCTGGAGGACAACTGTGAGACCCATAATTTCGATTTCCGAATCCTGACGAAAGGCGGCGAGGAGCGTTGGATCAGCCACAGCTGCCAGCCGGTATTCGGAGAAAATGGCAAATGGCTTGGCCGCAGGGCAAGCAACCACGACATCAGCAGGCGCCGGAAATTAATGGAAGAGCTGATGAAGGTCCGGGAACTCGAGGCCGTAGGAATCCTCGCAGGAGGCATTGCACACGACTTCAACAATCTGATTACCACTATTCTGGGCAACATATCACTAGCAAGAAAAGTCGTTATAAAGGACGACAAGCTGAACGGCCTGCTGGCCGATGCTGAAGAGGCTTCGCTTCATTCAGCCGAATTGACGCAGCAGCTAATCAGCTTTGCAAAACGCGGGACGCCGATAAAGAAACAGCTGTCCATCGGAGAGCTGATCAGGAAGAAGGCGGCGCCTACCATCAATGGCGACGGGTTAAAACTCAAGCTTGTGGTCCCGGACAACCTCTGGTCGATTGAAGGTGATGAATCCCAGTTGTCGGAAGCCATAAGGAACATAATGCTTAATGCAAAAGAGGCGATGGCTGGCAACGGCCTTTTAACCGTAAGCGTGGCCAACACTTTAGTCCGTGACAGAGACAACCTGATGGTCGAGGCCGGAGATTACATCAAGCTATCTATCACAGACACCGGAGCAGGCGTTCCTCTCGGCGCTGCACCAAGGATATTCGATCCTTTCTTCGCAATAAATGACATCGGTGCCCCTTTGAAAACAGGGCTCCTCCTCGCCATAGCCTATTCCACAATCGCCAACCATGACGGGGTAATTACAATCTCCTCCGAAGTGGGACAAGGAACCACTTTTCATATCTACCTGCCTGCGATTAAGTAGATCGATTTCAGATCAGTGCTTTAGTGGTATGGCATACTTGTATATAGATGCGGATAGCTGGAGGTCGCGGCCATGGTTGCCACTGCGAAATTAGACTCAAAAAATCCTTAAGATAATCGCAACCGTAGAAAAACGAGACATTAAGAATATCCTCGGCGAGCTGGTGGATGATTACATCGAGCGTCATAAGAAAACTCTGCAAATTCTCTCCCGCCCTGACTGGATGCATGAGATCAGCAAAGGCGCCTCGAAAATCGAGAGGGGCGAAACAGTCAAGTGGAAGAAACTAAAGGACGCTGGGAAGTGATACGGTCGCTCTCCGCAGCTAAAATCTTCAATGCGTCCAGCGCAGATATGCACCGCAGATTCTAAAAATGCTTCGACTCATTTGAGTCGATAATCCATTAAACGGAGGAAATATCAAACAATTGACCGGCCAACTGAAGGGACGGTTTCGTTGTCGTGTCGACGATTGGCGGGTCATATACGAAGTATCACGGCAACCCGTATGGTTGCCGTGATACTATTTTGTCCAGGGGTGAAGCGTACAAACAACTCGATCTTATAAGTCCTTTTTTGTAGATATTTATACATTATTGTAGTAACGCCTTGGCATTTCTTCATTGCAATCCTGCTGCATATCGGCCCTACATTTCCGCACGCCTGCTGCACTAAACATCCCTCCCACGCCAGGATGCGGAGCGGAGCCCACACAAATAAATATGGCATCGTCGACCACGGCACACTAATTGCTAAAATAACATAAAAAGAATCTTACAGCCACTATTTGAAATCGGGGGGTGGATTATGATCGGGTACATAGATGGGTTGTCGTGGGCGGCGGTGAATGTTTGTAACTTGCAATGTCAGGCAGGTTGTGCATCACCCTACTATTCCTTAGCCGGTGTCATGCTGATCGGGAGCGTTCTGTCGCTGCTAATTACCCCCATCTCGGATTAGGAGGGGAAAGTGGGAGTTGTTCTTCCATTCCGCATCTCACGATCTCCCATTATCTCCAAAGCGCCTCGAAGATCGAAGCTATCATGTTGTCCACCGGTGCGTTGTCGTTGACCGCCTTGTAAGGCTATTTCTACTTTACCAAATAGCGCCGTAAAGCCCCGGAATTTATTCCTGGGGATAACAAGGCGTAGGTTTATAATGCTTTGTATGCGGGATTTATTTCGTTATCCTCTCGAATCCCCGTGTTTTAACCCTGGGGAGCAGTCAAAAACGAACAGCAATAATCCGACAGTGTCTTCACTTTAAGCTTAAAGCTAGAATTCGCCAGGACATTGAACGCATCGCCGCCCTTAAACGGCTTCCAATCGTCAGCCCCCGGCAGCAGTACATCTAAATCGCCTGCTAATATTTCCATGATCTCAGCATCTTTTGTGGTGAATTCATACTCTCCGGGTTGCATGATACCAAGCGTTTTCTTCGTGCCGTCCTCAAACAAAACGGTTCTACTTGTAACACCTCCTCCGAAAAACACATTCGCCTTCTTGACTACGGTCACTCCCTTGAATTCGGACATATTTCAAACCTCCATGGATTATTGATTAATGCAAAACTCTATCAGATGCAAAGGGATCTTTTCAAGATGCCAATCATGACACGAAATAGTGTAAAATCGTTGATGGCTATTCCGGTCACCAAAGCTTCAGGCAGGATGGAAGAATTCGACATCGGCAAGCTCATCGATTCTCTCATGAGGTCCGGAGCACCGGAAGACATAGCACGGGACATCGCAGACAAGGTATCCGTTCAAGTGACCCATTCTATGAATACCCGGCATATCTTCAGGATGGCTAAGAAACTGCTCAGGCAGTATAGCTACGCCACGGGTATGCGCTATTCCCTCAAGAAGGCTATTTATGCCCTCGGACCCACGGGATATCCCTTCGAAAAGTATGTCGCCCGAATACTCAAATCGTAGGGTTATGGTGTTGAGGTAAACAGGATCATCAATGGGTACTGCGTCACACATGAGGTTGATGTCCTCGCTAGCAAAGACGACCGGCGGTGCGTCATAGAATGCAAGTACCATGCAAACGGTGAAAAGCCGGCCGACGTCAAGATCACTCTATATGTCCATTCGCGTTTCAATGACCTTCGCCGGGCCTTTGAAATTTCTGAGCATAAAATTCACACGTCCACGAAGGATGGCTCGTTACCAACACGCGCTGCAGCACCGACGCCATCAAGTATGCCGAATGCGTGGGCCTCAAAGTCGTGAGCTGGAGATATCCAGGAAGAGAGGGTCTCGAAAAGATGATCGAAGAAAAACGCCTCTACCCAGTTACGATTTTGCCGGCAGCGACAAAAAATGCAGTCCAGGCCCTCACCTCGCGGGATATCATTCTGGCCGATGAAATTGCGGCAATAGACGAGACGTTATTCCTTGGAATTAGCGGCCTGGACAGGCAGACCGCTGTCATTATCAAGAGGGAAGCAGACGAACTTACCAATCGCAATGCAATCGTCAGCCCGAATCCTTAAAGGAAAGACAGTGATCTACGTATTAAACGCACCTGTCATTACGAGTTTTGGGAGTTACAGCTTCAGAAGGATATTACCAGAAGAGGCAAAGACACTACTGGCAGGCGGTTTTGTGTCGGCTGTCGGTCATGAGGGTACAGCCAGGTTAATGACCGGCATCATAGGGACCGAAATTACCTTTAATCGCATGCCCGTTCACATGCTGCCCGGTGACAAGGCAGTTGTCCTGTGGCTGCTGGACCGGCCCAGCGAGGGTCACATATACTCTGAAGAGGAACTCTACAAGCTTCCTTGCGAACTCGGACTGCTCGAAAGAGTCGGTTGATACTTGATTTCATACCACCGCGATAATCCCACATTGCCGTCCTGCAACCCCTTTGGCGAACCGGTAAGAATGGAACTTGTCGGGAAGGCAGTGTGTGCATTCATTTGACACCCATATATTTTCCGGGCGGATCCCCTCATTGAGTGCCTGGAGCCTGTTAGCGGAAGGCAGATCGACATACAGGTTCTCACCCCGTATCGAAACATACTCCCCTTCACCGGTTGTCTTGGTAACCGCATCGGCAACCTCATGACCTACGACATAGCAACTTCCCTGTATACTCGGGCCAACAGCAACAATGACATCCTCCGGCGCTGAATTATATTGTTGCCGGAACATCACTAAAGTCTTCCTTATAATTCCATCGACTGTGCCCCGCCATCCCGCATGCACGGCTCCTGCAACCTTTTTCCGCACATCGTACAAAAGAATGGGCACGCAGTCGGCCACCCGGACACCTATGGCAAGGCCTTTCNNCCCTGACACCTATGGCAAGGCCTTTCCTGTTTGTCACCACGGCATCTGCAATCCTCGGCTCCAGGTCATATTCGATAACGAGGACCTTATCGGTATGTTTCTGGATCGGAAAATACACTGCCTCGACCCTGAGTTGCGTTTTGAGCAAACCTTCTTCGTAAGGAAACGCTTTAGTAGTAAAAAATGCTTTTACAGGAAGACCCTTGAAAATGCCTGGTTCGATCATTTCGCAATTCATCCGCGCTCCAGACAACTAAATGCACAGGGCAAAGCATCGACAATATCTGAGGCCACAAGCGAATGTTCCCCCCTGATCTTTGCAGCTTCGTCCCCGGCAAGACCATGCAGATACACGCCCAATGCTGAAGCCTTCAGAGGATTGATACCCTGCCCTGCCAGCGAGGAGATAATTCCGGTGAGGACATCGCCTGAGCCAGCGGTTGCCATGCCGGGATTTCCGGTCGTATTGATAAATGCATCTCCATCAGGAGAAGCAATAACAGTCGGAACGCCCTTTAAAACAACATAAACACCCGTTCCCTTTGCAAAAGAGAGTGCTATTCCTATTCTGTCCTTTTCAATTCCCCGAATCCCGTAACTTTCATTGTGCATGAGCCTTGCCATCTCGCCCGGATGAGGTGTGATTATCACCGGCGATTTTGCTCTTTTCAGGACCGCGGTACTGTTCTTGATGGAATTCAGCCCGTCGGCGTCAATCACTAGAGGCACTCCGGACGATGCGATGAGTCGGCTGACGATCTTCTCCGTATCCGCCGAAACCCCGATACCAGGACCGATAGCTATAATATCGGCCCGTTGAGATGAAAATTCGAGGATAGCATCAAGCGCCTTTTCGTCGAGCGTTCCATTCCCCTTATCCGGCAGTGGCAAGGTCATCTCCTCATTCACTCTCTCCTGGAAAATATCCAGCAACGATTCGGGCACCCCTAGCGTCACAAGTCCGGAACCAGCCCTCATGCATGCCTTTGCAGTCATCATCGCTGCACCCGTCCTGCCTCTGGATCCCGCCACTACAAGGACATGACCATAATCACCCTTATATGAATTACGTAGTCTCCCATTTAAAATAGTCGAGGCAGAATCGATGAACATCGACTCAGTCCTGAAAGAGCCCGACCGAAGCAATTCAGCAGGGAAGCCTATATCCTCGATAAAGAGATGCCCCGAATATTCCGCTCCCGGATAAAGAAAATGGCCCCTTTTAGGTAGGCCGAAAGTCACTGTATGACTGGCCCTGATTGCCTCGCCGAGTATTTCACCGCTATCTGACGATATGCCTGATGGAATATCTACGGCAACTACTGGTACTCCGGAATCATTGACAAACCTGAACATGGCGGCCATTCCTCCGCTGACAGCTCGGCCCAGACCGGTGCCGAAGACCGCGTCGATTACAAGAGCGCCATGCAGGTCCGCGCTGTTAAGGGCAGTTCGAAAGTCGACCTGAACGCCCATTTTTTTTGCAATCTGGTACTGCTTCTTGCAATCGGGGCTGAGCATATCTGCCTTTGCGAACAGCATGACTTTCACATGATAACCCTTGTTAAAGAGATCCCTGGCCGCGACGAGTCCATCTCCTCCGTTATTCCCGCCGCCGCAAAGAAGCACTACCTTTCTGCCGGAGGACAACTCTCTCGCTTTCGCCGCCACAGCAACCCCGGCCCTCTCCATCAGTACCAGAGCCGGAAGCCCCAATTTCTCGATTGTCACCCTATCGATCTCTCGCATCTCGGCTGCAGTAACCACTTTCATCGCGCACCTCTGAATTCAGTTGAAGAATGAACTGATATTTAGGCTAAGTTTACCAGAAATATTCGGCGGGGGCAAAGATTGGGAAGGGCACTGACCTCTCTCGCTTCCGTCTAGGATTAACGACAGCTTTTCTAAAGTTTATGCAGGGTCAATGATTCAAGTTGCGGCAGGATTGATACAAAGGCATCAACAACGACAGGGTCGAAATACTTACTCGCGTTCGCTATGATGTGTTCCCGTGCTGCTGCAGGTGAAACTCCTTTGCGGTACGGGCGGTCGGACATCAGGGCATCGTATACATCGGCGACCGCGATGATTCTTGCCCCGAGCGGGATATCTTCTCCGATCAGTTTGTGATAGCCGGTGCCGTCGTACTGTTCATGATGGTATATGATAAAGGGCAATATCTGTACGACCTTTCCCCCGACGGGCCTGATAATCTCAGCGCCTCGCATGGTATGGCTCCGTATGAGTTCACGCTCATCTTCAGTAAGCGTACCTATTTTCTGCAAAACTTCATTGCTCACTCCTAGCTTTCCTAGATCGTGCAACAATGCAGCCGCCCTTATGTTCTCGATTTCATGTTCAGGACGCCTCATGGCGTGCGCAATCATGACAGCTATCGTCGAAACCCTGTTTGAATGACTCTGTGTCTCCTGGTCGACTGAATCAATAATGAGAGAAAGCATCTCCAATATCCCCCGGTAAGTCTTCTTGATGTCCTCAAGTGCCCTTTCTTTTTTTTCATAGAGATGCCCTATGGAATATCCGGTGATGACAAGAAACCCGCCCCATGTGCTGACATCGAGCCATTTAGATAGCGGATCTTTTGAAACAATAAGGAAGTTGTCTGAGTAAAGCAATGATACGAGTACAACAAGAAGGACCGAGAGTGTGGCCGAAAGCGTCGCGTACCTTTTCCCGAAAAAAAATGCCCCGATAATGACCGGGAGATAAAAAAAGTTTAGAAAAGCGCGCTGGTTTGAGATGAAGAAAAAGATAAAACCAGTTATGGCGACCATGAGAAAGACAATGATCAATTCCTTGTCGACCTTGAGGTAGGCAGAGATACTTTCCTTCATTCCTATGTGTTCATCCATCAGGCGATCATTTCCACATTATAAAGTCTGGGCATTTCTCCCATTGAAGTTGTGCAAAAGCAAAATTAATAATACATGAGGACGATAAGATAAGTCGAGAACGATGGGAGATGCCGTCCCTCAGCATGATTTTGCATCCTTTTTGGTGACAGCAGTCACCAAACTCCTAAATTTTTATGTTTTATGCTTTTTTTTCTCGAGTATACGATGATTTGCTGTTCAGTATCAGCTATAATTCTTTATTGGTGATAACCAACAGGTGAATATCGGGATGAGACCATTGCGTGAAAATAATATTTGGTCGTTTAATTTTATTATTGATCTTTCTTTAAAGATTAATTAAGGGTCATGCATTAAGCGGACTATACGGAAAACTATGAATGTTAAGGCAATAGTAGAAGGACTCTATTCCCTGTCGGGACTGACAAGGATGCATTTTGCTCTTTACGATGACAAACAGCAATTGCTGGCATCTTCGCCGACGGATGACAAGCTGCTGTCCCTCCTTAAGGCCAAACGCATATTGCAGGACCCTTACAATACCTTCCTCGACAGACAACTCAAGCTCGCCGTAATAAGAGTGGACCCTTTTATTGTTCAAGGGTTTACCGGTCAATACCATGCCTTCATCCCTTTGCATTACGAAGGAACAACCATGACTGCCGTGGTGGAAGCATTCTATACATCGGAGACTGATTTCAAGAAATTCTACTTAAGCAATCACGGGCGTGCATTGAATGTCACAGCAAGGACTGAAGAGGATTGGCTCAAGGATATTCGCATCTACTCATCTGAAGAGATCACATCCGTTTTGGGACACGCCCGCTCTATTCTTCAAACCCTGATCACCTCTGAATTTGATAATGGCAGGCTAAACAAATATTCCCAGCAGTCAAGAACGATTATTAGTATTATGTCGGACATCAATTCCGATTATTCGGTGCGTAATATTTACCAGATCGTAATCGATGCGGTTATTTTCCTGTTCGAAATAGACACAGCAGCTTTTTTTGTCAGGNNGGACCTGAGCATTTCGGTTGACAACCGGCTGATAACCACTGCGACTTCAGATGCGACATCAGTTTCCACAATGAGCAGCCACGAACTCCTCCATGCAGGATTTCCAGAGGAAATAAACCTTGTGACCCTCTTCCCTTTCCCCACTGAAGCCGGGTTGCTCGGAATTTTAGCCATTTTCAACTCCCACCTCGACGAGGAGACATGTGAATCCATAACCAATCTCTGCAAACTCACTGCCTATCTTTGCGGGATACGCAGAAAAAAAGAAGAACTTGAACTGACCTCCGACCGCCTGCAGGTGCTTTCCACACAGGCATCCTCACTCTATTCGCTCTATCAGGACCGCGGCCGTCTCTACGAGGGCATTGTGAGCGAGGCGTCGAATATAGCAGGTGCCGAAAAATGCTCCTTGATGATGCCACTAAACAAAGAGATGCTGCAGGTCCGGGCATCCAAGGGGATCAACCATTGGCTCATGGAAAATGTGAGAGTGCGGAAAGGTGAAGGAATCTCAGGTAAAGTTTATGAGCATGGCATGCCGACCCTGATCAATGGAGCGGAAGCATTAAAAAATTATGGATCTGCGCCAAGATCTCACTACAAGACCTCATCATCTCTGAGCTTACCTTTAAAAGTAGCCGACGAAATCATCGGTGTTTTAAACCTGAGCGATAAGCGTTCAGGTGTCTCTTTTGCGCAAAGTGATATTTCCATGCTTTCACCCTTCGTATTGCAGGCATCCGCCCTCCTTAAACTCTGCATTTGCAACGACACGCTTGAGGAAATGAAGAAACTTTCGATAACCGACGCCCTCACCGGCCTTTTCAACCGGCGATACTTCGATATCCGCCTTGAAGAGGAATTCCTGAGGGCCAAAAGATACAATCTTATTCTTTCGCTCTCGATACTTGACATCGACGACTTTAAACCCTTCAACGACACCGAAGGTCACATCGCGGGAGACACCATATTGAAAGAAGTGGCATTTATAATGACCAGCGCAGTAAGGTCTCATGATATACTGGCCAGGTTTGGAGGCGAAGAATTTGCGATCATTATGCCTCAGACCCCGAAAGCAGAAGCTTACCATGTCGCGGAAAGAATCAGGGAGAATATAAAACGCAATATCAAAGCGACATGGAAAAAATATCACAAGAAACAGTTGACCATCTGCGGCGGTGTAGCAACATATCCCGACTGCGGGCCGATGAAGGAAGAGCTAATCAGATGCGCGGACAAGGCACTCTACAGAGCAAAGAATCGTGGCAAGGATATCACTGTTTCCTGGGAATAACCATCCGTCGGAATACATAAATCACCTCTTTTTTTCAGGAAATCGCCCAGCTTGCTCTTTGCCCTTTCAATTCTTCGGACAGACCAGACAATTTACCGTATAATTAACACAGCCCTATCTCAATCATATATTCGGAAAAGGAGCTGGTCATGATCATAGGGGTGCCTAAGGAAATAAAAACTCGTGAGTACCGCGTCGGTATAACTCCGGCAGGAGTGGAGGAACTGAAGCATGAAGGACATACTGTTCTGCTGGAAACGGGCGCTGGAGAGGGAAGCGGTTTTTCAGATGGGCAATACATGGAAGCCGATGCCGATGTAGTCGACAGGCAGACAGTCTTTTCAAAGGCAGATCTCATTGTAAAGGTAAAGGAGCCTATTGCTTCTGAATACGATCTTTTGCGCACCGGTTGTGCGATCTTTACATACCTGCACTTGGCGTCTAACCGGGAACTCACGCAATTACTTCTTAGGAAAGGAATTACCGCTCTCGGATACGAAACGCTGCAGAAAGGTAATATACTCCCGCTGCTTGTGCCAATGAGCGAGGTCGCCGGGCGAATGGCTCCACTGATGGGAGCATATTACCTCCAGAAACCGCATGGGGGCACAGGTGTTCTGCCTATGGGCATGGCCGGAGTAAAGCCTGCAAAGACTGTGATACTGGGTGCCGGCACCGTGGGCTTCAATGCTGCACGGGTGTGTGCAGGCATCGAGATGGAAACTGTAGTTATCAATAAGAGTATAGAAAGGCTTGAACGGCTAAACGAGGTCTTCATAGGGAAAGTCAGGACACTGCCATTATCCTTTTACAATGTCAGAGAAGAGATACGGGACGCAGACATTGTTATCGGAGCGGTACTAATACCGGGAGGAAAGACGCCGATGATTATCACAAGAGATATGCTCGGAACGATGAAGAAGGGCTCAGTAATTGTTGACGTATCCGTCGATCAGGGTGGCTGCGCAGAGACATCGCGGCCTACTACGCACGATGATCCTGTTTACGAGACAGACGGAATACTGCATTACATGGTCGCCAACATGCCCGGAGCTTATCCCAGGACATCGACCATGGCGCTGACGAATGTAACCCTGCCTTATATAAAAACAATCGCAGCAAGAGGGATAGAAAAGACGATCAACGAAGATCCCGTTATAAGAAGCTCACTAAATATATACGGCGGAGAGATCTTACACAAAGAGCTGGCACGAGCTTTCAGGGCTTAATCGCATACGGGGCAGGAGAGGCTGGATTTAAGAGCGATGAATTAGTCCTGAGGTTCCACGGGTCACTTTATCCAAAATAAATTATTACTGCAGGAGTACGCTTGCCTTAGACGCCCCGCGCGTCTCATAAGTACCCGGACATCGTCATTAAATCTGACTCCTCCTGCCCCTCATACCTACATCCTTCGCTTCAAGCCCTGAGGTTTCTCCATGCCGATCCTGCCCTCAAGATCGTCAATGAACTGACGCGCCGTTCTTCCGGAATAGTTTCCATGTTCCAGAGACCATTGCATAGCCTGTTGCTCAAGAACGTCATGTGCAACATCGATCTTTCTCAAAGTTGCATAATTACGCACGATCCGCAGGTATGTCTCCATGTTGAAATTAAAAAATCCGAGTCTGAGCCCGAAGCGGTCGCTCAACGAAAGCTTCTCTTCGAGAGTATCGGCAGGATGGAGCTCGCCGCCTTTAAATACCGGCATATTATCCTCGGCACGCTCGGGCATAAGATGCCTGCGATTGGAAGTAGCATAAATGATCATGTTGCCCGGCTTGATTTCCAGCCCTCCCTCAAGGACTGCCTTGAGCTGTCGGTATGAGCTTTCCTCTTCTTCAAAGGCCAGGTCATCGCAGAATATGACAAACTTCTCAGACCGCACCCTTATAAGATCACCAATATCGAAGAGATGCATGAGAGCGTCACGCTCCATTTCGATCATGCGAAGTCCCTTCTTCCCGTATTCGTTCAGAAGCGACTTGATCGCAGACGACTTGCCCGTTCCTCTCGGACCGTATAAAAGGACGTTATTGCAAGGCAGCCCTCCAAGAAACTGCTCGGTGTTCCCTCTAAGTTTTATGATTATGTCATCGATGCCTTTGAGCTCCTTCATACGCACGGGATCAGGTTCAGCGATCCCCTTCACGCACTGTCTGCCACTCACAGAGTAAACCTTAAAGGCGGTATATTGTGAAAGTATCTCAGGTTCCACATCGGGTGCTACCGCATCTGCAACGCGCTTTATGCCTTCGTTCATGGCCTTAAGCTGAGTTATCAAGACTTCCATATCATCCCCGTTTATCATGAGAAATACCTCCCGCATATCTCTATTGTCAAGCCATTAGGACACGGCCCCGCTTTCAATCATCCGCCTTTTCGAGACATAACGGTGGAAATCCGACAAGCCGAATCTCAGGCCTTAGAAAGACGCCGAAATCATCGTTTACCTTTCTTTGCACCTCACCTGCAAAGTCTACAACATCACTTGCCGTCGCTCCGCCATAATTGATCAGGATTAGAGTATGCTTCGGCGATATCCCCACGTTGCCCTTCCTGCAGCCCCGTGCAAAGCCCGCGCATTGAATGAGGCAGGCTGCGGACAGCTTTACATCACCCGAATCGAGTGGCCAGGCCCAGTTGGCACAACCACCTGTCCTGTCGATGAGCGCCTCGATCTGCCTGAAACTTTCCGCAGTTACTATCGGGTTCCTGAAAAAAGAACCGGCGCTTTTGAAAGCTTCATGACCTTCGCGCACCAGTAGTCCCTTGGAGCCCCTTATGGTAATAACACCATCCCGCACCTGTGCAAGTGTGACGTCCTGAATACCCTCGAACAATTTATTAAGTTCCCCGTATTGAATCGACGGCCTTCCGTTTTTCCGCAGCCTGAACGTGACAGCTGTGATAATATACCTTCCCACCGAAGTGGAATTGAAGATACTTGTCCGGTATCCAAAGCCGCACTCTTCACCGCTGTGAAATACGGACCCGCCTGTGGTGATTTCGATCGCACTGACACCGGCTATCGCCTGTGAAACATCCTGGCCGTAAGCACCTATGTTCTGCACGGGGGATGCACCGACCGTACCTGGAATGCCCGCGAGACATTCCACACCCTGCCAGCCGCTGGAAACGCATCGGTCGACAAACTGCTGCCAATCTTCACCGGCGCCCGCGCAGACTAAGATATCATCTCCTTCGGTCTGACTTTTGAAGCCTTTTATGCCGTTGCGTATTACAAGACCGGGAAATCCTTCATCGCTGATCAGAACATTGCTGCCTCCGCCAAGCACAAATATCGGAATATTCCGTGACTTCGCAAAGTCGAGAGCTGGTACAATATCATTCTCGCTCACAACCTCGGTGAAAAAAGGCACAGTCCCACCCACACCAAAGGTGGTCAGGTCACGCACGGGGTGATTTTCCTTTATATCGAGGGGCACTGTGTTCATCAAGATCGCTTATTATATCATTCCTTCATTTGTTGTAGTTGCCGTCTTCATCGTTGCGGAGTTTTCCAACAGCAATGCGCCAGATCAAAAGTGCGACTGCGATTATCGCTATCAAAATAAGGAGGGCATACTGCGCTTCTTCCATATCTTTTTTTATCAGATCGAGAGTGCTGCCGCCCCAGTATCCGGCACCGACCATTATCGTCATAGTTACGATCGACGATGCAGCGTCGGCAAGAACGAACCGGGCCCGAGGCATCCTGAGAATTCCGGCAACCAGGAATATCTGAGAACGAAGGCCCACAAGATGGCGGCCAAGCAAGATGGCGAGAACTCCCCATCTTCGGAATATCTTCTCGAGGCGGACCTCCCTCCGCGCCGATATGATCTTTCGAAAGCGCCGGTGTGCGACCACCTTCCTCCCGTATTTCCTGCCAACATAATAGAGGAAATAATCAGTCATCAGCATGCCCGAAGCCACTACAATCAAAGCAGGAGCCGGTTTCACGACACCACTTGCGATCAGAAAGCCGCAGAGGATGAGGATTGCGTCTTCGGGGAACGGGAAACCGATCACCCCCAGAACAAGGAGCACGAAAAGGCCTACATATGGAAACTGGTGAATGATTGTCGGGTCCATGTGCGCCATCTCCCGCCCGCCGCAATGTTATAGACAAGGTCTAATTATGAAATTATCAGACTTCGCCGCGGTCAGGTTCTTCTATTTTCACGAACTTTAGAGCTCGGAGTCAATTTAGTATAATGGCGAATCATTGCAAGATGCC
>PMYY01000077.1:507-14610 GCA_003170655.1 Nitrospiraceae bacterium | reverse complement strand
CTGTTGATGACCTCATCGGATGTCGCTGCGATAACCAGAAAAGCATCCCGGAGATCGCCATTCCTGTATGTCCTGGCGATATGCCGGATAGCCCCCTTTGCCCGGAGCCTGCTAAGAGTGACGACAAGTTGAGGACTTATCACATGGACATCAGCCCCGGATGCTACCAGTGCAGTCACCTTTCGTTCCGCAACCCTTCCCCCGCCGACGACAACACATTTTTTCCCTCTAAGGTCTAAAAATGCAGGATAATATTCAGGTCGCAAATCGCGGTACTCCTCGATGATACATTCTGGATTAACGTGGGGAGAGCTTAGTGGCCTCTTTTGCGGCAGCGCTCGCCGGGTATTTTTCAATGAGTCTGTTAAAAACCTCTTTGGCTTTGTCGTTTATTTTAAGTGCCTTATATGACTTCCCGATTATCAGGAGAGTCTGGTCTGCCCTCTTGTAGTCGGGATATTTTGTGAGCAGGCTTTCGAGCCTGTCGACAGCAGCCTTATATGATTCCTTATTGAAATAGAACTCTCCGATCATGAAGTCTCCATCGGCAATTGTATTCTCTGCCTTTTCAATCCTGAGTTCAACGATGTCCCGATACGGGTTCCTCGGATAAAGCTGTTTGAGACGTTTGAACTCTATTAGTGCACTCTTTGCCGCACCTGTACCGCGGTCCGGGGACTCGATCTGGGAATAATAAGCCATTGCGATCTGGTACTGGGCATAGGACGCATACTGGTTGTCGGGATAATTCTCGATAAATTTGCGGTATTCTGTAATAGCGAGGTCGGGGTCGCCTTCCTTGATATACGTGTCGGCTATCTTCAACTGCGCCAGTGCGCCGTATTTCTTCTGCGAATCGCGGTTTTTGACCTCGAGTAGGACCTTTCGGGCCTCATCGTAATTCTTCTTGCCCACCATCGTATCTGCATTCGCAAGGTATTTCTCCGGGTCGTAAGCCTCTTCAGGCTTCACCTCTTTTTTCCCGCACCCGGCAAGAAATATTATACCCAGCAGAACTGATACCGATATAATGAACATGAACATTTTTCTCATGGATTTTATTTAAACCTTAAATACCTTCTTTAGTCAAGGGTTTTGACTTATATTCGGGCTATATTTTAAACTGATATTTGCATTTTTGAGAACGATCTGGGGGTGCTTCATTTAAATGATAAGAAAGATAGTATCGATCATATTGCTTGCCGCCTTTGCTGCGGTGTTGCTGCCGCCTCCCTGTGGCGCCGCGGGAAAGGATGAACCATCCGTAGCTGCACTCGGCTCTTCTTTCAACAGCCTGAAGGAAGAAATACTCGCTTACTTCGCCCCCGTCACCGGAAATATCAGCTCGGTAGATGGACAGTCAGTCACTATTGACAAAGGTACCTCTGCAGCGGTCAAAGTTGGAATGAGGATTACCGTATTCAAGGAAGGGGCACCGTTCATACATCCGGTCACCAAGGAGCCCCTTGGAAATGTCCAGGCACAAGTCGGCACTGTCGATGTAATCTCTGTCGACACTTCCTCTGCGAAAGGGACGACAATTACGGGCAGGCCCGAGGATTTTAAGGGCGCCAAGGTCAAAATACCGGCGCGAAAAATAAGGCTTTTGTTTTACCAGGGCAATATTGATTGGTATCTCGGGGACGCCTATTACCACTCCTTGCTCGATTCGGGCCGCTTCGAGTTGATCGATACGGCGCTGCTTAATGCCACCCCTGCCGAGGTGATTGCCGAAGCCAAAGCAAAGGGCGCCGAGGTGGCCCTTGTCCTCAATTCGGAAGAGGAAAAGACGAATGTCGAAGTGACCCAGAAGCTTTATTGGGTGACCGACGGAAAGCAATTTTCGGAGAAAAAGACTTCGATCCATGTGGCAATGGTAAAGCAGCTGAAATTTTCTTCGGGGGTATTTGCCCCCCGCGAAGGCGAAGCCCTCCTGTCATATAAAATGCCTTTCAGTGCGCGACGACTCACCGTTGGCGATTTTGACGGCAACGGTAATCCCGAAATCGTGCTGGCTTCGGGAGACCACATTGGAGTGTATAAGCCGGACATTAATCTAAAGCTCCTTTGGGAGTTCGACCCTGCGGGCACGGGAGAGATACTTTGGATCGATACCATCGATCTAAAGAAGAACGGCCGGGATGCGATCCTTATTACTACCCTGTCCAACGGCAAGCCCGTTACTTCAATGACGGATGACGACTCTTTCTCAAGATCTCGCACGGCAGGTGCCTCTACAAGAGTGCGTTCCTATATTTACGTGCTGGAAGGCGACAAGTTCAAGCTTATATGGCAGGCTGACGACATTTTAATCAGGAAGATTGAAAGCGGCATTATAGCTCAAAGCTTTTCCGCGGGCGAGGGATTCGAAGGCAAGATGTATGCGATCGATTATGCCGATGGCCGTTTTAAAAATGGGTCTGAGATCAAGCTTCCGCAAGGAGTTAATATTTACGATTTTCAGTATGTCTACGCCCCAGACGGACGTCGGGCCTTGTTCGCATGGGGTGATAACGGCGTCCTCAACTTTTATAACGACAAAGGTATAAGAACATGGGTAAGCAAGGAAGACTTCGGCGGTTTTGCCGATGCCTATAAAAAAGAATCCGGTAATTTGATGATCGAAAAAGGCAGCTGGACACTTAAGGACCGGCTCGTAGCCTATAACGCCGAGGTCCTGGCCCCTAAGCGCAAAGCCATGCTCAACTTCGCTAGGAGCATCGGCTATTCCTCCGCTGAGCTCAGGAGCTTCTGGTGGAATGGGATCTCGGTTGAAGAGACGAGCTTTCTCGAGGAAATTGGAGGAAACATCCTTGACTATACAGTGATAGGCGACAGGCTTCTCGTTCTGGTCAAGCCTTACCTGCTGAGCAATGCCATGGACTTGCTAAAAGGACATAATCCCATGGGAATCACTCTCTATATCTTTTCGACCAAGGGCCGCTAACCTTGAAATTGCTTTATCAGCACACGACTTTAAAAAATGGAGTCCTTATTGCGGTGATGAGGTGAAAGAAAGAGCCATTCCACGACATGTCGGAATCATAATGGACGGCAACGGCCGCTGGGCGGAGCTCAGAGGCTTGCCCCGCTCCGAAGGTCACAAGAGAGGGGTTGAAAGGGTTTCTGAAATAACGAGGGCTGCTTGCGGTCTCGGCATTAAAACCCTCTCTCTTTATGCTTTTTCGCTTGAGAACTGGAACAGACCCGAATCAGAAATATCGGTGATCATGAATCTTCTAGAGACGTTCCTGATTAACGACCTCGACAACTTCATGAAAGAGAGCATCCGATTCAGGATGATAGGCAACAGAGACAAACTGTCTGCGCATATCAGGGACCTAATCGAGCATGTCGAAAAAACAACTGAGGCCAATGCACGCCTAGTCGTGCATTGCGCTTTGAGCTACGGCGGCCGAGATGAGATCATCAGGGCGGTCAGGAAATTGCTCCAGGCTGATACACCAATCGAAGAGATAACAGAAGAGCGTCTCGCCTGCCTCATGGATACGGCCGGCGCGCCAGACCCGGACCTAATCATCAGGACCAGCGGGGAGCAAAGGCTGAGCAATTTTCTTCTATGGCAATCGGCATACTCGGAGTTCCTTTTCACAAGCACCCTGTGGCCTGATTTTACCCGCGAAGAGTTCCTTGAGGCAATCTATCAATATCAAATGAGAGACAGGCGTTTCGGTAAGGTCAAGGACGGTAAGATTCAATGCTCCTGAAAAGAGTGATTGTAGCCATCATTGCCATCCCTCTGCTATACCTGTACATCACCAAACTGCCGCCTCTCTTCTTCCTGGCGCTCTTGGCAGTTGTGTCAGCCCTCGCCCAGCATGAATTTTATGCCATGTACCGGACGACAAAATCGATGTCCTGCATCGGTATGCTTGCCGGGGCACTCCTGCTGTGCTCTGCGATTTTCCTTCCCGACAATGGACCGGAAAAGGCGCAAGCAATGGTCTTCATTATAATATTCATATCGGTTACTTCCGCCCGGCTTTTCTTGATAAAAGACCCCTCTTCGGCGTTACGAGACCTTTCACCGGCGCTCATCGGAATACTGTATATACCTGCTCTGCTACTGCCTCTCTGGTATCTTCGGCTCATCGGGTATGAGTGGATATTCCTGCTGTGTCTTTGCGTCTGGAGTGCCGATACTTTTGCCTATAGCATCGGCAGCAGATTCGGCAAGATAAAACTCTATAAGGAAGTAAGCCCGAACAAAACGGTAGAAGGGGCAATCGGGTCCATCGGTGGCGGAATATTTGCGGCCGTGGTATTCGGAAGTTTCCTGATCAAAGGAGCAGGGACACTCGAGCTCGCATGGATCGGCGCCGCGCTGGGCGCTGTAACTATCGTCGGAGATCTCGTTGAATCGATGTTTAAGCGTGACGCCGGTATCAAGGACTCCGGCAGCATTATCCCCGGGCACGGCGGCGTCCTGGACAGGATTGACAGCATCCTTTTTGCAGGACCGGCACTCTATCTGCTGAAATGGTTCATATGAAGAATATAGTCATACTCGGATCTACAGGTTCCATTGGGAAAAACGCCCTTAATGTTATAGCGAAATTTCCAGAACGTTTCAAGGTCTTGGGCCTGGCCGCGGGAAAGAATATCGAGCTGCTGAAGGAACAGATTGTCCGGTTCAAACCTAAGCTAGTGGCCGTCGCCGACCCCGAAAGCTGTTCATCCCTGAAAAAAGAGCTGTCGGGATGCAGCATCACCTTGGATGTTCTTTGCGGCATCGAAGGAGTTTGCACTGTAGCAGCGATGAGTGACGCAGATACAGTCATATCCGCCATAGTCGGTTCTGCAGGACTTCTGCCTACACTGGCTGCCGTAAAGGAAGGAAAAATAGTTGCGCTTGCAAATAAAGAAACATTGGTCATGGCAGGGGATATCGTCAATGCCGAGGTGAAGAAATCAGGTGCAAGGCTTCTTCCTGTCGACAGTGAGCACAGCGCCCTTTTCCAATGCATGAACGGTTGCCGCAAGGACTCTGTCAGGAGATTGATTCTGACCGCCTCGGGCGGGCCGTTTTTCGGTCGAAAGGCCGAAGAACTGGCAGACATCGCAGCGTCCGATGCCCTCCGCCATCCCAACTGGCAGATGGGAAGGAAGATTTCCATCGATTCTGCTACGCTTATGAATAAAGGACTCGAGGTCATCGAAGCGCGGGCGCTTTTCGACATCCCCCTGGACAAGATCGATGTGCTCGTACATCCTCAGAGTGTAGTGCATTCAATCGTTGAGTTCACCGATGGCAGTTGCCTCGCCCAACTTTCGAAGCCCGATATGAAGGGGCCGATCGCCTATGCCCTTTCTTACCCTGAAAGATTGAACGAGGTAATGGAGCCTCTCGCATGGGAAAAACTCTCAGGCCTTACCTTTCACCAGCCCGATACCGCGGCATTCCCATGCCTTCTTCTTGCTTATGCAGCAGCCGAAAAGGGCGGCACCATGCTCGCGGTACTGAACGCTGCGAACGAAGTGGCAGTCCATGCCTTTCTCGATGGTCTTATAGGCTTTACGGATATACCTGCTATAATAAACAAGGTCATGAACTCCCATGAAGTGAAAGAGGCGCGGCAGATCGACATTGTACTTGAAGCCGACCGGTGGGCGCGGATAAAGGCAGCGGAGGTCCTGAAGAAGTGAGTGTAATATTGGCTGTGGTGCTCTTCGGCATTCTGATTTTTGTGCACGAGTTGGGACATTTCGTATTTGCGAAATTGAGCAACGTCAAGGTGCTGAAATTCTCTCTCGGCTTCGGGCCGAAGGTCATCGGCAAGAAAATAGGCGAGACTGAGTACCTGATCTCAGCCCTTCCGCTGGGCGGATACGTGAAGATGTACGGTGAAGATGTCGGGGACGAAGTCGAACCCGTTGATACCGAGCGATCATTCAAGGGACAGAAGCTCTGGAAAAAGGCTTTGATCGTCCTTGCCGGCCCGCTATTCAATATCCTCCTAACATTCGGACTCTACACATCTCTGCTGGCAGTCGGCATCCAGGTCCCCGTTCCTGACCTTAAGAATCTCATGCCGACAGCGGACGAGGTCGAACCCAATTATCCGGCGGCGGCTGCCGGCCTTCAGAAGGGAGACAAGATCGTAAGGATCGGCGACACCGATATAACTACATGGATCGACATTATAAATGTTGTAGGGATGAACCCCGGCAAGCCTCTTGAGTTCGCTGTCCGGCGTGGCGTAGATCTGCTAAAATTCACTATTACTCCGCTTGCGGTCCAACAGACCGACAAGTCCGGTAAAACAATCAGTATTGGCCGCATCGGTATCAGGAAAACCGGACAGGGATTATACACTCTCATCGAAAGCACCTCCCTGCTTGACGCTCCGGGCAAGGGGGCATATGCAACATATAAAATGGGTACCGTAATATTCGACTCGCTATGGATGACTCTGAGCGGGGAGATCTCATTCAAGAATCTCGGCGGGCCGATAAGTATCTTCACCGAATCGAGCAAGGCGGCATCTGCAGGTGCAATTACCTACTTTCTGTTTATGGCACTTGTCAGTGTTAATCTGGGGGTGTTGAACATACTGCCCATACCTGTTCTCGACGGCGGTCATCTGCTCTTTATGGCTATCGAGGCAGTAATAGGCAAACCCGTGAGCGATACGGCCATTGCCATCTCACAGAGAATCGGCATCGCGCTACTCCTTGCTCTAATGGCGCTCGTCATGTACAACGATATCTTCAGGCTCGCTGCTGGCAAAGTCCTGCCCTGATGAAACCGGCTTCAATAAAATACCTCTACTCTTCCGGAGGTGTGATCTTCAGAAAGTCTGACGACCACTTCGATGTCGGGCTGATCGCAACAAAAAACAGGACTGTATGGACGCTTCCCAAAGGGATAATCGACAAAGACGAAAGCCCGGAAATGGCTGCTGTAAGGGAGATTCAGGAAGAGACCGGCCTTACGGGATCGATTGTCGACAAGCTTGGGGAGAAGTCCTACTGGTTCTACCTCAAGGATGAAAACGCCAAATGCAAGAAGACCGTGACCTATTTCCTGCTGGAACATGTCTCCGGCGAGACAAACAATTTCAGCTGGGAAGTCGATGAAGCCGGATGGTTTCCTCTCGACGAAGCCATCAATATGCTGCACTACAAGAGCGATAAAGAGATTCTGATCAAGGCTGCAGAGAAGCTGACACTGCTGAAATAATGGGCGCGATACTTTCCCGCAAAGACTTGAAGAAAGAACTCGAAGGGCTGAAAGAACAGGGAAAGCGGATCGTTTTCACCAATGGCTGCTTCGACATTTTACATGTCGGCCACGTCCGTTACCTGAGGGAAGCAAAAGCACTGGGAGATGTCCTTGTAGTCGGCATCAATTCGGACGATTCAGTTGGCATGTTGAAACCGGGACGTCCTGTAAATCCCCAGGATCAGAGGGCCGAAGTACTCGCATCCCTTGTGATGGTCGATTACGTGACTGTCTTTGACGAGGAGACGCCGTACGATTTAATTAATTTGCTCAAGCCTGATGTACTCGTCAAGGGCGGTGACTGGAAGAAGGAAGATATCGTCGGTGCAGACCTTGTTCCGGAAGTGCATAGTCTGCCTTTCACAAGCGAGATGTCGACGACGAACATTATAAATAAAATCCGGACGTTGCAAAGCTGACGTCGCTTGTACTCTAATCCCGCTTCAGATTGAAAAAAAATCTGCCGCGGGGTAAGATTATACTAAGTAACGGTTCTCATGGAGGTGTTTGTGGATGCGCTGGTGACAAGAAAATCGAGTGATATCGCTTCTTCAGGCGGAACCATGTCTGAAATATTGCAGCTGGTGACCTTCAGGCTAGGCAATGAAGACTATGCCGTCAATATACTGAAGGTCCAGGAAATAAACCGGATGAAGGAAATAACCCGCGTTCCCAGTACCCCGACCTATGTCGAAGGCGTCATCAATCTCAGGGGAAAAGTAATCCCGGTCATAAACCTCCGCAGCAAATTCGGTCTTTCAGACAAGGACAGCGATACCCAGTCTAGAATCATGATCATGGATATCCAGGGTATCACGATGGGGCTTGTAGTGGATGCAGTATCAGAAGTCTTGCGTATACCTGCAAATATCGTGGAGTCTACCCCTCCGATGGCTTCTAATATCAACACCGAGTATATCAAAGGGATCGCCAAGCTCGAAGACAGGCTTATCATACTGCTGGACATGGATATGCTGGTCGGCAAGACGGAAAAGACATCATTGATTGAGGCTGCGAAAAGCATAGAGTAATCTGTATTAAGACTGCCTGTGCATCAGCAGGCAGACCGCCTGAACCGATATTCCTTCTTCCCTTCCCGTAAATCCCATTTTCTCGTTCGTCTTTGCCTTGATGCTGATAATGCCGGGCGGGATTCCAGCACCGGAGATCGCCTGCTTCATCTGCTCGATATGCCCGGCCAGTTTCGGCCGTTCGGTAATGACAACGGAATCGATCCAGGTTATTTCAAAACCCTCAGCTGTAACCAGGTCTGCGATCTGTTTCAACATAGCGAGACTAGAAGCATCCTTCCATCGGTCGTCAGTATCCGGGAAGTGCTTTCCGATATCGCCTTTGCCGAGAGCGCCCAAAAGCGCGTCGCTTATGGCATGGCAGAGAGCATCTCCGTCGGAATGGCCGAGTAGTCCTTTGAAAAAGGGGATTTCTATTCCTCCGAGCACCAATTTACGGCCCTCGACCAGACGGTGTGAGTCGTAACCTATTCCTATGCGCATGTTGATTATCTCGGCCCCAACTTCCGTATTTTCAGAAGAGCTTCCGCAATAAATATATCTTCAGGGGTCGTTATTTTAATATTGCAGTAGGAACCTGCGACGATCTTTATCCGCCCCCCGCAGCGTTCTACAAGTGAGGCGTCGTCGGTGCCATAAAAACGTTCGCCCCTGGCTTTTTCGTGTGCTTCCCTTATCACCCTGTAAGGGAATACTTGCGGCGTCTGAATTGCATAGAGGACATCTCGTTCCAGGGTCCGCCGGACTATCGTTTCGTCGGCGCCCGAATCCTGAGAGCAAGGACCAGCCTCCTTGATGGTGTCCTTGACTGGGACGCCGGTTACAACGCCATCCCATCCATCGACTCCATGGATTGCTTCGATAATCATGTCAGCGTCCGCAAACGGACGTCCGCCGTCATGAATCAGCACAACCGACCCGCTGTCCAAGACTGCCTGGAGTCCATTATAGACCGAATCCTGGCGTTCCTTCCCCCCGGGCATGATCTGCTTGACCTTACTGATCACGTACTCTTCGATCAATTCAGCGGCAGTCATGATGTCGTCTTCCTTAACCACCGGAATGATCTCATCTATCTCGCTTATGGATTGCAGCAACTCAAGAGACCATATGATGATCGGCTTGCCAGCAAGGACAAAGAAAGGCTTATTCTTATCGGCGCCGAATCGTTTGCCAATGCCCGCCGCGGGCACAAGGGCAACAACCTTATTGTCAGCTCTGCTCATCTTCCCTGATTTTCGCGAAGATCATCCTTCCCGCGGTCGTCTGCAGTACGCTCGTTACGGTCAGGTCGACCGTTTTGCCGATCAGTTTCCGTGCATTTTCGACAACCACCATGGTTCCGTCATCCAGGTATGCCACGCCCTGGTTGTGCTCCTTTCCTTCCTTGGCGATGTAGAGATTGAGGGGCTCGCCCGGCAGCACAACAGGCTTGAGTATGTTGGCAAGCTCGTTAATATTCAGGACCGCGACGCCTTGCACCTGCGCCACCTTGCTCAGATTGAAATCATTGGTCACAACCTTAGCGCTGTAGAGTCGGGCAAGGGCGATGAGTTTTGCATCGACCTCTTTTATCTTGGGGAAGTCCTGGTCGACGATCTTAACCTTGATATTATTCATCTTCTGTATGCGGTGAAGGATATCGAGACCCCTCCGTCCCTTTGTCCGGCGAAGCGGATCGGGGGAATCGGCGATATACTGGAGTTCCTGCAGGATAAACTGCGGCAGTATAAACATGCCTTCGACGAAGCCGATCTCGATTACATCGGCTATCCTGCCGTCGATGATGACGCTAGTGTCGAGTATCTTCAGGTCTTCTTCAGGCTCCTGTCCCTTGAACAGGCGCATGATGGCAGGGATGGACATGTTCTTGCCCCGGTTCAACCCGATGATCAGTCCACTGTATCCGAGAACTGCGCTCAGGATGAAAAAGGCCGGTACTCTGCTCTCATCGGCGATAACATAAGTCAGTGGAAAAAGGAGAAGATGGGCCGCTAGGATGCCTATCCCGAGGCCGACCAGTCCCCCAAGTACTGACCCGAAGGAGACCTTATCGAGTCGAGACTCGATACCTAGAAAGATCGCTCCGAGGAAAAGTCCCATAGCCGCTCCCTGAAAAGGAACAGCGGTCTTCAATCCATAAAGATAACCAGCCAGGATAAAAATAACGATGAATAGTGCGCGAACGAAAAGTATCAATTTTTCCACCTCTTAAGAATATGATTAACAAAATAATAACGCCGAAAGAATAATGTTCAGTTTCATTGAATAAAATAAGAAAGAGAGAAATAGCAAAAGCGGTAGCCCACATCGAATCATATTCAATTTCAGATATCATATTTCTATTATAGCAATAATGACGGAGAAGATGATGGACAAATTACATTAAAGCGGCGTAAAGCCTCGCCTTTCAGGCGGGGAGAATGTCAAAGGCTCTCTATGATTGCGGCTCAACGGCTGCGTAGAATTTTCTCCCTCCGCGGTTCACAAAGAGAAGGACATTGTCTCCCGGTTTGATCCTGGCAACGATTTTATTGAAATCATTGAGATTGGTTATGCGCTGCCTGTTTATTTCGTTGATTACATCGCCCCGGCGCAGGTTAGCCTCTTCAGATGGCGCACCCGGTTCAATGCTCACGATGACAACGCCCTTCGCTTCGGATTCTACCCCCAGCTGCTTCGCGACAGTGGAGCTCAGATCCATGACACGCATACCGGCCAGTGCGTTTTCGTACGATTCCCTGCCTTGTACAGGGCCTGTTTTTGCTTCCGCACCGTCAGTCGGCAATTCTACTACTGTCGCCGTTACAGTCATCTCCTTGTCTCTCCTCAATATCTTTACCTGCGCCTGCGAACCGACCCTGCTTTGCGCAACCACATTCCTCAGCTGTCCAACGTCCTGCAGCCTCTTACCGTTATATTCGAGTATAATATCGCCCCTCATAATACCGGCCTTCTGGGCCGGACCGTCACGTGTAACGTCGCTAACCAGAACTCCGGCTAACTCGCCCTCAGAATATTTGAGACCGAATTGCTGGGCCAATTCCTGAGTAAGCTCCTGTATAGTGATCCCGATCCAGCCGCGCGTCACCTTGCCCGAATTGACAAGCTGTTCCATTACCGCCTTTACCATGTTGCTCGGCACTGCAAATCCGATGCCTTGATAACCTCCGGTCTTCGAGAAAATAGCAGTATTGATACCTATAAGTTCCCCTCTGATATTTACCAGTGGGCCACCTGAATTGCCGGGGTTGATGGCCGCATCTGTCTGTATGAAATCTTCGTAATCGGCGATGCCGACATCGGCCCTCCCTACCGCGCTCACGATTCCCATCGTCACTGTGTTGGTGAGCAGAAAGGGGTTGCCTATGGCGAGCACGAATTCGCCGACCTGCAGCTTCTCGGCGTCGCCCCACGGGATAACTGGAAGGTCCTTCGCATCGATCTGGATAATAGCGATATCGGTCTTTGCATCGGTTCCGACGACCTTGGCCTTGAAGCTCCTTCTATCATAAAGAGTTACCCTGATATCGCTCGATTGCTCGACGACATGATTGTTGGTAACGATATATCCGTCAGTCGAGACAATGACACCCGAACCCAGGCTCTGTTCCTTGAATTTCCTATTTTTTGTGTCGGGCGCAGGAGAAAAATAGTCAAAAAAATCCTCGTATGGTGTCTGCTGCCGCTTGACCATCTTAGTGCTGGATATGTTCACCACGGCTGGAGAAACAGCCTTGACTATGTCCGAAAAGGCCCTGCTGGTCTCTTCTATATGCGCCGGGACTCTGGGAGCAAAAGGACGGTATGCGTTTATTCCGCTTGTGCCTATCAGGTAGTAGGTTATCCCTCCCAAGAGGAATCCGGCCAGCAGGAGAGCAGGGATCAACAATAACTTTTTCTTCATTTATTATTTTAACACGAATTTTCTTATATCCCCAATCCTGAGGGTAATTTTGTGAGAATCGAGATATTCGAGGAAAGGAAGGGCGAATTTCCGCGTAGTACCCAGAAGGTCCCGGAATTCGGCAACCGTCATCTCAGGCTTCTTAGCGTAGAACCCTCTTAATAGACCAATCATCCGGTCATACTGCTCCTTTGAAATAAAGGTCGCGTCATTTATCCTCACTAGAGAGCCTTCCTGCGTCAAAAGCTTCAGCAGGTCTCCAGCCTCGTTTTCGCTGATAGCCAGCGTCTTCGCCAACTCAGCCTTCGAAGCAGGCTGAAACCCTTCACGATTCAGCATCGATACGATCTTGCCCTTCACCCCTTGGTCCGCCGTCGACAGTGAAACCTGGAATCCCTTAAGCCTGACCATCTCTTTATCGAGAGATATTTCTTCGATCTTCGGCAGAAGGTCGAATATCTCATCTCCTGCCTTGATTTCGAGCCTGAGCCTTGCCTTCAACTCCTCTTTCGGAATGCCGGTCTTAAGCGGGTTTTCATCATGAAACTGCTTAAAGAGCGACTTAAGCGAATCCCTGAAAGCGCCGACGCTTTCCTTATGAAAGAGTGTATCATGGCTCCTGATCAGGAGGCCTTTGCCAACGAGCCTGTCTATAGTCGAGGCAATCTCCGGGAGATTGACATGAAACCATCCCTCGATCTGCGAGATCTTGCAGCCTTGTGCACGGAATCTTTTTACGAGCGTCTCGATCTTTTCCTGAAGAGTCCCCGTTTCGAATAGTTCCAGATCATCGGTGCCCATCTTCTTTTTTCTACGGAGAGGATGGGGGTCGAGTATCGCTCCGCCGCCGATGGTCTCGAGCGGAGAAAATCTCCTTATAATATATCGGTCGCCCGAGAGAGTAACAACAGGGTCTTCGAGCCTGAATTGGCAGTAACAGGATTCTCCGGCCTTCACTTCGTCGCTGCCGTAAATAATAATCCTGGCGATAGTCTCTGACGTTCCTGCATAGAAATGCACCCTGCTCCTGCTCTTTACAACAGGAGCGTCCTTCAGCATTTCGAGCTTTGCATCGACCGCCTGGGTCGGAACGAACCTGTCGGGGGCCACGACAACATCTCCCCTCTGAAGCAGTTCCCGGTCGACACCCTGCAAATTAAGCCCTATCCTCTGCCCGGCGTAGGCCTTGTCAACTCCCTTTCCGTGGGTCTGTAGTCCGCGCACCTTGCTTTTGATGCCTGAAGGCAATATCTCAACTGGACTGTCGAGTGCGATTGTTCCCGAGACGGCCGTACCAGTGACAACGGTGCCGAAGCCCTTCAGCGTGAAGACCCTGTCGATGGGCAGCCTGAAGATGCCGTCGATAAGCTTCGGCATCACGCTGACCGCGAGGCTTCGTACCTTCTCCTTCAGAAGTTCAAGATTGAAGCCGGTTTTTGAAGACACCGGTATCACTTCGGCATTTTCGAGGAATGTATTCTCCACGAACTTTTTTGCGTCTTCTGACACAAGCTGCAGCCAATCATCGTCTACGAGGTCGGCCTTCGTGATAACGACAATACCGGCCTTGATCCTGAGCAGTTGGCAGATGGCGAGATGCTCCCGGCTTTGGGGCATCACTCCTTCATCAGCGGCTATAACCAGCAGAACGATATCGATACCGCCCGCTCCGGCGAGCATATTCTTTATCAGGCGCTCATGGCCCGGGACATCGACGATGCCGACGGTCAGATTGTCTTCAGGGTAAAATAGATTGGCGAAACCGAGATCGATTGTGATCCCGCGCTCCTTCTCCTCTTTCAGCCTATCGGGGTCCACGCCGGTCAGTGCCTTCACCAGCGAGCTTTTGCCGTGATCGATATGTCCAGCGGTCCCGAGTATTACGCTTTTTATTGCAGCACTGCCGCCGGATGAATTGC
>PMYY01000077.1:0-398 GCA_003170655.1 Nitrospiraceae bacterium | reverse complement strand
GAATGGACAAAATAGAAATACGAATTGTCTGGGATCTCAGCGAAAATGGGCGGCCGTCTCTCGATCTTCGCCGTGTTCCAGCCCATATGGGGGATCTTCAATTGTCCGCTGTTGGTACTGGGGGAGTCGAAATTGAAACGGGTCACTTTACCGTGGAAAAGGTCGAGGCCTCTACACGCGCCAAACTCATCCGATTCCGTGAAGAGGAGCTGAAGCCCGAGGCAAATCCCGAGAAAGGGCTTGCCCTTCTTGATCTCGCCGAGGATCACATCGATGAGACTCAGCTTATCAAGGTTTGCCATGCAGTCTTTGAAGGCGCCGACACCAGGCAGCACAATACCATTTGCATTGGCTATGACCTTGGCATCAGACGTAATCCTGACATCCGCACCGACCTT
>PMYY01000221.1:4813-5186 GCA_003170655.1 Nitrospiraceae bacterium | reverse complement strand
ATTTCAATCCCGAGTGGTTGACAGTATGCATCTAAAAATAGCGCCAGAGTTCACAGGCTGCCTTTATCCGTTTACTTTTTATCTTGCACCTTCAAGAGGTTCTTAACAGATTTAACACCTTTAATTTCTTTGATCTTTTCTATAAGCCGATCTTCGGTGTCTACGCTGTTTACGAAACCTGTAAGCACGACATCCCCTTGAGTCACCGTCACATCGATCTTGAAATAATGGGCATCCGGGTCTTTAACTACAATTGCAGTAACCTGAGTGTGGATCGTGGAGTCGTCTACATATTCACCCACCGTTTCGCCGGCGATCGCGGCCGATCCCAGAAACGAAGTAACCCCCAAAATCATTAATACTGTAAAAAAAA
>PMYY01000221.1:0-4775 GCA_003170655.1 Nitrospiraceae bacterium | reverse complement strand
CCCTGAAACAACAAGCTCGACTTTCTATAGCCGTCCCATGAGTAACAGGATGATTAGAATAAGCAGGACCAGGCCCAGCCCACCACTCGGGTAGTATCCCCACTGTCTACTGTGAGGCCATGTAGGCAGTACCCCTATCAGCATCAAAATTAAGACGACGATCAAAATCGTAAACATATCTCTTCTCCTTTTTTATAGACACCGCGTTAGTATTGGGCTNNGCAGTCGCGACCTCCTACTTGCCAAGGACCCTCTGGATCTGGCCGATCATTTCCTGAGCTTTCCCGGCCATTGTTTCGCGACCTCCTTTTCACATGCCAACTTTCTTAACTTACCTGATACAAAGCTTCACAATGGCCCGTCCTCTATGTCGGGAATGTGCCTGGGGGTTTCTAGTCTATTGAAGAGCAGGATATGTGCCAAGACCGTTGTCGCCAGGCAGGAGTTTCTATGAGGTTGAAAGCATTGATATTTCAGCGACGGCTGAGACATGGAAATGGAACGGTAAAAGGTGCTACCTTCTGATATATCAGGAGTCTCCNNCAGGAGTCTCCTGATATATCAGACATTATTTTCTTATACTCAGGATGGCTAGTCTTTCCTTCACTTTTTTCCCGACGTCCTTAATTTATTAGCTGTTCAGAATGATGTTCCGCGCGCTAAAGCCCACGGTCTTTAGGGCATAATCGGAGACGGCATGGCCCTAACCGCGCCATACCATCTGCGACTTAGAATGCCTCCACTGCGCAGATGAAGCATTGCTTCGCTCTTGGCAGCCATTCATCCCCAGGCTTAAAAGCAAGCCGGTACATAAAGGTGTTGATAGAATGCTGGAAGGCATTGCGATATCAAGGTAATCATGGTGATTCCGCGCTGAAGATATTTTCAACAAGGATACATCTCCATAACACCTTGATGTTATAAGGTTATATTCACGTTCAACAGGTAAATTCAACACCTATGTATACCAGCTTGGCTTAAAAGCGATGGGGTTTTCTGGCAGATTTGATAAATTCTCCATTATAAGGATACTCTAATGCATAGTAAATAAGTGCTGAATTGTTCTCTTGCTTTTTCAAGTGTGACGGTTTATGTTAAAATGAATAATGAATTAATCTTGTTTAGTGTAGGTCTTAGAAAAAGCCAGGAAGCACTGCACGCGGAAATCGAGGCAGCCAGAGTAACAACATCAGTTCCTTCCTGCGAAAAGCGACAAAGGCTGAGTCTTATGTTGGGTCCCAGCCCTTTTCCGAAATAAAACGTTAAAGAGTGACTCCGTTTGACGTTCCAGGCTTCATATAGGGGAATCGGGTTGCCCGGTTAATGTTTTGGTTATAACAACTCGAAAGGAACAATCATTGGCCGGCATAGAGATCATTTCGGTGGAAGGCGGATCAGAACTGAAGGAGTTCATTAATCTGCCCTGGAACATCTATACCAAGTACCCCCACTGGATCCCACCCCTTAGAGCGGAGGTTCGTCGGATGCTGGACCCTCGCAAGCACCCATTCTGGGAGTTTTCCGAGCGCGTACTCTTTTTGGTCCGCCGCGATTCGAAAACGGTGGGAAGGATCGCTGGCATTATAGATCGTAATTACAACCAGTGCCACAACGAAAAGATGGCTATCTGGGGATTTTTCGAATGCGCTGATGATCCGGAGGCTGCGCGAGCTCTCTTCTCTGCCGTTGAGACATGGGCTCTTAAGAAGGGGATGACTTTCCTGAGAGGCCCACTTAGCCCGTCTATGAATTACGAGACAGGGTTGCTCATAGAGGGCTTCGATTATCCGCCTGCTGTCGGGATGACTTATAACCCGCCATATTACCTGAAGCTGATCGAATCAAGCGGCTACACCAAAGAGAAAGATCTGCTGGCTTTTTTGATAGAAGGCGAGTACCGGCTGCCGGACTGGATGGAACGTCTTGCTGAACGAACCGCCCAAAAAAAAGGTGTCCGAATCCGACATGTTGACCCGAAAAAAATGGATGCCGAGTTCGACTTGATCAGAGATATCTACAATGACTCATGGTCAGGTAACTGGGGTTTCGTTCCGCTGACCAATAATGAAATGAGGGATATTCAAAAAAGTGTGAAACCCTTTGCAGACCCGGGTTTGGTATTTTTCATGTATTACGATGATGAACCAGCAGCAGTTTGCGTGATCTTTCCTGATGTCAACCCTTTGCTCAAATGTCTTAATGGCCGGATCAGCCCGTTCGGGCTGCTCAAGGTGCTCATCCATTGGCGGAAGATCAGGGGATTGCGGCTGTTGATGTTTGGGATCAAGGAGAATTATCGACAACTGGGACTTCCCATGCTGGCCTTCTATCACATCTATAAAATCGCGCGAGAACAAAAGAAGTATCAGAATCTGGAGATGGGCTGGACCCTGGAGGACAACGAGTCGATCAATGCACTGACAATGGAAACCGGCGCACGAATATATAAGAGATATCGCATATTCAAAAAGTCCTTATGAAGAGAAACGCGCCCGAACGGGCATATCGAGCGCGACTCCTCATGGTGGTGAGATGGTTGGCAGGGGCTGCGGTCAAATGCGCCCGAATAAAACCCAGACTCAGCGCTCCGATGCAGCCCGACGGCTGGAGCGTCCAGCCCTTCGCGATCAAATGCCGCTTTGCTGCTGATGCCGACCTGGATCCTGCCACAGGAATACCAGTGGGGGACGATGGATATTACCTCTATATCTTGAACGAATCTGCCAACTGGGACCACGGCAATCCGAAGTCGATTCTCTTCTCAATCTGGCAGCGTCCGTGGGCGCATAGCTGGCTCGTACTGGAAAGTCCCCAGGATCGTCTGGAATGCGGCCACACTGGCGACTTCGGGCTAACAAGACCACGTTACCATGCGGGTGTTTTCCAGAGAATTAGGGATGGTCATCCCGATCCTATCGCATACTTATGGGAGACTATGTCCGATGGCCAGTTCCAAACTGGCAAACCTAATCGCCCCCCTACGTTCGTCTGGCGAATGCCGATTACCCGGCGGAGGTATCAATTGATCCATGAATATATTATGCAGCGGAAATACGAACGTTTCGGCGCGAGAACCAACAACTGCACAGATATGGTAGTAGAAATAGCTGAGCTGGCCGGCATAAATCTGATCCATCGCATTCGCCTCACCTTGCCGCCGGAAGCGGATGTCTGGGGTAGGAAGCGGCGTGTCTGGACAGATCCCCGATACCGCATACTGGACTACAGCACTCCCGAAGTCCTTGAAGTGGACCTGCGCTATCTTGCCCAGGTAGGAATCGGGAGTGATGTTACAAAATGGTACCTGGCGTTGAAGCAATGAACTATTTCGTTGAATCTGCATATGGGCTGGACCCTAGAGGACAACGAGTCGGTCAATGCGCTGATAAGTGAAACCGGCACAAGAATATATGAGAGATATCGCATGCTCAGACAGTCTATTGCAAATCTTGCTTGACATGAAAGTAACGGGGTTGGCATATCGGTTTTGTCTCCTTGTGGTGGTGATATTACTGACGGGGATCGCGTCGGGCTGCACCCACCGCCTATACGCTCCGATGCAGCCCGATGGCTGGAGTGCACAACCCATAGTGAACGCCTGCCGTTTTGCACCGGATGCAGACCTTGATCCTGCCACCGGAACACCCGTGGGAGACAAAGGGTATTACCTCTATATCATGACAGATGCTTCCAAGTGGGATTTCAGCAAGGCGAGGTCGATTCTTTTTACAATTTGGCTGCGTCCGACGTCGCATAGCTGGATCATGCTTGAAAGTCCCGGGAAACGTCTCGAATTCGGCCACACCGGCAACTTGGGGAGGCTAATGCCACGTTACCAGGAAGGCGTGACTAAGAGGGCCCAGGATGGAGATCCCAATCCGATCGGTTATTTGTGGCAGACGATGCCTGACGGCCAATTCCAGACCAGCAAGGCTGATCGTCCCCCCACATTTGTCTGGAAAATGCCGATTACACGACTGAAGTATAAACGAATCTATGAGTTTGTGAATGAGCGGAATTACGACCAATTCGATTTGAGGACCAACAACTGTACAGACATGGTATCAAAGGCAGCGGAGCTTGCCGGCATCAACCTGATCCACCGCATTCGCCTCACCTTGCCGCCGGAAGCAGAGGTTTGGGGGCGGAAGCAACGTATGTGGACGGACCCGCAATACCAAATACTGGAATTCAGTGCCCCGCAGATACTGGAGACGGACCTACGCCAGCTTGTCCAGTTCGGAATCGGGAGTGATGCNNTTGATTCGGCCTGCGAATTGATATTAAATTACTATTAAAAGGTGAATGTATGACGTTGAAGCAGAGGTTGACATAGTGGCTGAGCATCGGATTCCCATCATCGCTTTCGTCTGGAGACCGGAGGAGATCATCCCATCTGTAATCCAAATGGCTGCGCGAACAGGGAGCAGGGCCATATTCGATTTTTCGATGATGGGGGCGAAAGCGTTGCATTCTTTCCTGCGCAAGGCTGACACTGCGGGGCATGTAAGGGATATCAAGATTTCTGCTACCACATTGATTGATCCATCTTTTAGGCGGTTACTGCAGGAAACATCGGTCGAGAATATCTGGGTGGAATGCCACCCCCAGTTTTTTGGGGATGATATCTCCACTGTTCTGCAGCGATTGAGGGAATTGTCCGGAACCCACAATTGCTTTCCGATAGTCGGGGATCTGGATCTCCTGGCAGAGATTTTGAAGGCTTGCTCCGGAATCGGGCGCATCGTCCTGAAAGGCTGCGAGGCCTCTGGATT
>PMYY01000240.1 GCA_003170655.1 Nitrospiraceae bacterium | reverse complement strand
AAACAACTTGATTTCTTTGTTTGCCACATCAAATACCCGGGCACCCGTCCGTTAATTCCGGATGTGCCGCAGGGTGTCCCTGCGCCCAGCACAATGGAATATGTCGAAAACTATTTGCCCTATTTAATGACCGAGCACCGCGCCGAAGGTGAACAATATACCTACGGCCAGTATCTGGAATCGCAGATCGCCGAAGTCATCCGTATGTACAAGGCAGACGGTCACAACACCAACCAGGCCTACATGACCGTCGGGGAACCCAAGGCCATTTTTTTGACCGACCCGCCGTGTTTACGCGGCATCGATACCCGCATCAAAAACAATAAACTCGATTTTTATATCTATTTCCGCTCATGGGACCTGTGGGCCGGCTTCCCTTCAAATCTCGGCGGCTTAGAATTGCTGAAACAATATGTTGCCGGAGAAACGGGTTTGGAAAATGGGTCAATGTATGCATACAGTGCAGGAGCACATATTTATGGGTATCAGGAAGAACTGGCCAAGATAAGAACATTACGGCGCTAATATACTATTTGCCTTCATTCAAGGGTTCTGGGTGGGTAGAATACCTAGCAAGGGTTGAGAATAGGGGCAAGCACGGCACCATTGAACGCGTTCTTCAGCTCGCTGCTTATAGTGCCGTGCTCGACCGGTAATGGTCGACATCAGGAAGGCCCCGACATCACTTTGAAAATTCCCCTTGAAAATGAGTTTAAGCTACGCGTGAGCGTCCAAGAAAATTCCTCTTTACAATGCCAGTCTCGCCAATGCCGCGCGGTAAAATCCAAGAGAGAGCATGATAAGCGGCACGATAATCAGCATCGAAGTGCAGGACCAATCTCTTCTGTCACGCGCCTGAATAATGCCTGCTTTGTAAAACACGAACTAATGAAAACAGGATAAAGGCAAAGCAAAATGACATATAAGGAAAAACCGACGCAGATAGAAGAGCGCTGCGCCGGACACAAAAGAGAAAGAAGACACTCATCCTTGACCTCCCGGATGGAAGTGCGACCTATTCTTTCACTCCGAATCGCTTTCGAATCACGCCGACGATTTCATCAGCTATCGCCTTCGTAAATCCATACTCTTCGCCTTCAACCATGACCCTGATCTTCGGCTCCGTGCCGGACGGCCGTACCAGTATTCTCCCCTTGTCTCCGAGCTTGCGGGTGCAATCGTCAATGACCTTCACTACGTCCGGATAATCCTTGTAAATCTTTCCCTTGGCAACAATAACATTCGTAAGCACTTGAGGATAGAGATAGATCCCTGCGGTCATTTCCGAGAGTAGACGGTTTTTCCTGCGCATAAGATAGAGAAGCTGCAGCGCCGTGATCGGCCCGTCACCGGTAGTATTGTAGTCGAAGAAAATCATGTGGCCGGACTGTTCCCCGCCCAGGTTGTACCCTCCCCTGATCATCTCTTCTACAACGTAGCGGTCGCCGACCTTTGCCCGTATGAGTTTGATGCCGAGGCCTGCCAAGTATTTTTCGAGTCCGAGGTTGCTCATTACAGTTGCAACCACACTATCACCCTTCAGCCTCCCTTCGCGCATCATCTCAGGGGCGCATATGCCCATTACAAGGTCGCCGTCTACAGTGCTGCCTTTATCGTCGACAAAGAGTGTCCTGTCTGCGTCGCCGTCATGAGCGATGCCGACATGCGAGCCGGTTTCTTTAACACGCTGCGCCAGCTGGTCGAGATGCAGCGATCCGCAATTAAGATTTATATTCACTCCGTCAGGCTCGTCGTTGATAGAGATCACTTCTGCGCCGAGTTCATGAAGCAGCTGTGGCGTGATCTTATACGCCGCTCCGTTTGCACTATCGACCACGACCTTCAGGCCCTCCAGATCCATTCCCCTGGGGATAGAGGACTTGACATATTCGATATACCTGCCCGCCGCATCATCCAGCCGGTAAGCCTTGCCTATCTTGTCGCCGATCGGTTTTTTCAAAGGGAAGCTTTCGTCCTGAACAAGCCGCTCAATCTCTTTTTCGATATCATCCGACAGCTTGAATCCTGTGGGGGAGAATATCTTGATGCCGTTATCCTCGAATGGATTGTGCGATGCAGAGATCGCGACACCCGCATCTAGCCTCAGCGCCCTTGTAAGAAAAGCTATTCCAGGGGTCGGGATCGGGCCGACAAGGGTTACGTTCATGCCCATGGAGCAGATGCCCGCCGTAAGCGCACTCTCAATGAGGTAGCCCGAAATCCTGGTGTCCTTGCCTATCAGGATCTGATTCCTTCCGTGGTCGTCCCTGAGAACTGACGCAGCCGCCATGCCTACACGCAATACATTTTCAGGCGTCATGGGCGAGCGGTTAACCTTGCCTCGTATACCGTCGGTCCCGAATAGTTTCATCTATTTTTTCTCCTTATAATTACTTTGGTCACGACTTCCGGTGTCTTTATGCGCACATTGCGGCCGTTAGCATCAACGCGAATATTTTGCGAGATATCTGTATCAAGCCCGGTGATATCGAGCGGTTCGGTACGAAGGATAGAAAGCCGCGCCATTTCGGTTTTCGGACCTTCGACCACTACAACCGGAGGATTAACGGTTATCTTATAGATCTCATATCCCTTGGCTGGCTGGCCCACCACATATGGTTTAATCTCTATGTCCCTAGACAGCGATTCATCAAGCGTCACCCTGACATATGTCGGGTCTATTCTGAGAATCTTGACATTTACCGGGATCTTTACATCGGTGGTGTCGAAATAATAGCTTGCTTCTCCCTTCTTGCCGTTTGCCAGATCGACCATTACGCGCACATCCGCAGGCTTGAGAGAGCCCAGGACGCTTTCATGCCCCCGGATATTGACCGTCACCTTCTTGATATTCTGTTTCAGTATCTCGAATCCTTGGGGCATATTCTTGAATTCGAGCTGTGAATCGACTGTAGTCTCGGACTGGCCCCGATAGGTAATGAAGAACCAGAGCGACACGGCAATGGCTATCGACAGGACTTTGAATCCCATATTGCCGACGAGCATCTCTTTAGCTTTCAACCCTTTAATCTCCATTCTTATTTCCTAAGGCTCTAGACTTCTTTGAGACGGCCTTCGATTTTTTCTGCTCTGTAAATAGTTCGGTAAGAACGTCTCTCAATGTACCCATGTCGAGGGGAGAATTCAGTTTGCCGTCAATAGCCATAGAAACATGCCCGGTCTCTTCCGAGACGATGATAGCTACCGCATCGGTCTCTTCGGTTATCGCGATACCGGCCCTGTGCCTGGTGCCAAACGCCTTTCCGACCCTTGTGCCGAGCCTTATGGGCAGGAAACATCCGGCGGCCACTACCCGATTACCCTTGATCACAATTGCGCCGTCATGTATCGGAGCCGAGGGATGGAAGATGCTCAGCAGAAGCTCCTTCGTGACCTTTGCATCTAGCGGCGTACCGATCTCGACATATTCCCTCAGGCTGACTTCGCGTTCGATGACGATCAACGCGCCTATCTTGCGGTTGGCCAGTGCGACAGCGGCCTTTACGATCTCATCAAGGGATTTGAGTTCTTCGGCCGAGGTGAAGCTCTGCAAGAGAGGAGATTCGCCCATTTGAGCAAGGGTCCGCCTTATCTCAGGCTGGAAGAGGACGATGACCGCAATGACAAGCTGGGACCAGAAACTCTGGATCAGCCAATCGATGGTATAAAGCTGCAGATACTTAGAAAGGACCAGGGCTAAGAGCAGAAACCCGAAACCGACAAGCATCTTAGCGGCAATGGTCCCCTTTATAATCAGAAGCATGCGATACAGTATTATTGAGACGAGGGCGATATCGACTATATCCTGCCACCTGATCTGTCTCAATAAATCGAACAATTCGCCTCCCTGATTTATGAAATGACTTCCTGGTTGATTTTGATGTCCATCCGCTTCTTGACACCGTCGACGTAGGAGCGTATCGCCGCGTTGCGCTTGTTGTAGATCACCATCTGTTTGACCATCACGACTTTTGCCGCATCCTCCGGTGCGCCCGCTATCTCGGCCGGCGTGACGTCCACGCTCGAAGCGATCATCTTCTTCATCTTGTCCACGGCAATCTGCTCGCGAAGCATGCCTTCGTACATTTCGGGCGTCATCCTGTTCAATGCCAGAGTCTTAATATATATGTCCTTGAGGAAAGCGCCGTTGCGCCTGAACCTTGGGTCACTAACTATCGCCTGCTGGAGTTCCTCATCGGATGCGGTAAACCCGAGGTCCTTGGCTGAGGCAAGGAGAACGCGCTCTTCTATCATGCCGTCAAGCACCATCTTCTTCAGATTCAGCTTTTTCTCGATCTCATCAAGGGGCTGTCCTTTATACATCTCCCTGTAAGCATCGCGCGCCCTTTCGTACGCCCTCCAGTATTCTTCCACGCTTATCTTCTCTTTGCCGATTTCGGCAACGTTGACACTCGTCGATTTGTCTACACCGCCGACACCCCAGAATATGAAGCTGATGATCACTATCACAAAGAGCACATAGAAATAACGTGCGTGTCTGCGCATGGACTCTAGCATCTTTAATACCTCCCGCTGAAATAGTCTTCAAGAATGGCCCGATGGTCGAATGCGATCTCCCCGGGCAGATTGTCTTTCGTAAAAACTCCGGCATCAACCGCATCGTCGGCAGCCTGCAGTTCGCCCTTTCCCCTTGCGATGAAGACCACGGATACCGTGTGGGACCGAGGATCCCTGTCCGGCTCCGAATACGCATGGAATTGCCTTACAAGTTCAGCCGTAAGCCCCGTCTCTTCCTTCGCCTCTCTCGCCGCTGCTTCCTCAAGGGATTCTCCGTAATCTACGAACCCTCCCGGAATAGCCCACCCATAAGGAGGATTGCGGCGCTTAACAAGAATGATTCCTCCACGGTACTCGATGATGCTATCAACCGTGAGAAAGGGGTTCCTTGGTGCAGCCATTTCGTTACTTATCGCCGCTCTCCGACCTTAGTTCTACATTCTTTTCGGGGACGATAGTAGATATGGCGTGCTTGTAAATCAGCTGTTCATTGACATCTTTGAGAAGGACGACGAAATTATCGAAGCCTTTGACGATACCCTTCAGTCTCACGCCGTTGGTGAGAAAGACGATGACCGGTATCCTGTCCTTGCGCAGCTGGTTGAGAAAAAGGTCCTGAAGATTATGATTCTTGCTCTCCGGCATGGCCACTCACTCCTCCTTTCCCCGAAAACGATGCGCCTGCATAACACGGGTTACCGTAAAAAACCGCGCCTACTTCACAAGTGCTCGTTTTATAACATAAATGATTTTGCTCATTAATTCAAGCACTCACTGCCTTATGTTATAATTGGAATAAGGCCAATGGAGAGAGCGCGGCATAGCTGGACGGCTGTCCCTGCCTATCGATCACGACATTACCGGAGAAAAAAATGCCCATCTTTGAATATAAATGCGCAGCATGCGGAATCGAATTTGAAAAACTCGTCTTCGGAAACACCGGAGTATCATGCCCGGAATGTACTTCAGACAATATCGTAAAAAAATTCTCGACCTTCGGCATGAGTGGCGTCGGGAAGCAGACCTCCTCGGGATGCTCAAGTTGCAGTTCCGGCTCCTGCAGTTCCTGCAAGTAATAAGCAGAAGCTTAGACAGATCGCGGGAGGCAGNNGAATTATCCGGTTCGGCTCATAGCTTAAAGGAATACATATTCTGGTATCGACACTTACATGCTAATAACCCAGCGACTAATCTCTCCTGCCGAAAGACGTTTGCCTCCCGCGATCAATGTCCTCACCTGTTGACCTGCGCATTTCAATATTGGCAAACTACAGATATATCTTAATCGGTGAACAATATGGGCAACAGCGAATTCAAACTAAGTGAAGGCCTTGAAGAGAAGGTGCGGCAGGAGACCAGGGAACCGTCGCTCTATCGGGTCATCCTGCTGAACGACAATTATACTACAATGGATTTCGTCATCCATGTTCTGGAGACTATTTTCGACAAGCCGCCTGCAGAGGCGACGCAGATCATGCTGAGTGTCCATAAAAAGGGCTCGGGGGTATGCGGGGTATTCACGCGGGAGATCGCCGAGACAAAACTGGCCGCAGTCCACAGCGCGGCAAAGAGAAAAGGCCATCCGCTTAAATGCATTATGGAGAAAGAATGATAAACAAGGAACTCGGGCTTACACTCGATGCAATCATAAAAGACGCAAAAATCAGGCGTCATGAATATCTCACAGCGGAGCACCTGCTCTTCGCAGTTATTCATGACGAAACAGGCATAGACATAATCACGGGCTGCGGAGGCAATGTTCTCAGGATCAAGGCCGCGCTCGAAGATTTCTTCGAAAAGAATATACCCCTCCAGCCTGAAAAGGGCAGCATAAATCCACTGCCAACGGTGGGGTTCCAGAGGGTGATCCAACGGGCGCTTAATCATGTGCACTCGGCAGAAAAAAATGAGGTCGACTCAGGCGACATCCTAGCAGCAATCTTTGCTGAGGAGGATTCGCACGCTGTCTATTTTCTGGAAAAGGAAGGGATTTCACGTATGGCGGTGCTGGAATTCATCTCGCACGGCATGTCCGATATGGCCGGGACGAGCGGAGAAGAGTCTGACGCCTCCCCCCACGAAGAGACGCCTTGTCATGAATGTGAACCGCCGCGCCCCGACCACAAGAGCAAGCCGTCAAAAGACCCTCTGAAACTCTTCACGATAAATCTGGTGGAAAGAGCCGCCGAGGGCGCTATAGATCCCCTCGTGGGCCGCGAAGTAGAGGTCAAGAGGACCATCCAGGTGCTTTGCAGACGGAGAAAAAACAACATAGTATTGGTCGGAGAACCGGGAGTCGGCAAGACCGCCATAGTCGAGGGCCTGGCGTTGCAGATCCATCTTGGCGAAGTGCCTTCCGTATTGAAAGATGCGATGATATTCTCACTTGACATGGGGGCGCTTCTCGCAGGCACCAAGTACCGTGGCGATTTCGAAGCCAGACTGAAAACAACGATCAGTGAGCTCGAAAAGATCCCAGGCGCGATACTCTTTATCGACGAGATCCATACAATTGTCGGCGCCGGGGCAACCAGCGGTGGGTCGATGGATGCTTCGAATATTTTGAAACCAGTCCTAAATTCGGGAAGACTTCGCTGCATAGGCGCGAGCACTTATGAAGAGTATAAAAACCATTTTGAAAAGGACAGGGCACTTTCCAGAAGATTCCAGAAGATAGAGATCCAGGAGCCTACCATCGACGAAACCGTAGCGATCCTGAAAGGGCTCCGTCCTTATTACGAGGACTTCCACGGGGTCACCTACACCGACAGCGCCGTCAAGGCCGCTGCAGAACTTTCTGCAAAGCATATCAACGACAAGTATCTGCCTGACAAGGCGATCGACGTGATCGATGAGGCAGGGGCAACGCGCAAACTTCTCGATCCCGAGAAATCGCGCACCGTTGTCGGAGTGAGGGAAATAGAGAGCGTTGTTGCCGGTATCGCAAAGATTCCGTCGAGAAGCATCTCTGCATCGGACACCGAAAAGCTGAGGCATCTCGAAGATGAGCTAAAGCTCGCAGTCTTCGGTCAGGACAGCGCCATCCATTCCCTCGTGTCCGCCATCAAGCGATCACGTGCGGGGCTGGGCGCGCCTGAAAGGCCGATCGGTTCGTTCCTCTTCACGGGACCGACCGGTGTCGGCAAGACCGAGGTTTCGAAGCAGATGGCAGCTGCACTCGGGGTTGCATTCACACGATTCGACATGAGTGAGTACATGGAGAAGCATGCAGTTGCGCGNNTACTCTGTGCTGCTTCTAGACGAGATCGAAAAAGCCCATCCGGACATCTTCAGCGTACTGTTACAGGTTATGGATTATGCGACCCTGACCGACAACAACGGCAAGAAGGCCGATTTCCGCAATGTCATCCTGATCATGACTTCAAATGCGGGCGCGAAGGACATGGATAAGGGCTCGATCGGCTTCGGCGACAGAAGCAGGGACAGCCAGGCTAAAAGCGGAGATGCGATCACGAAGCTCTTCAACCCTGAATTCAGGAACAGACTCGACGCGATTATAACCTTTAACCCACTCAACACAGTTATTATGAAGAAGGTCGTGGACAAGTTCATCGAAGAACTGCGGTGTCAATTGATACGGAAGAAGGTAAAGGTGGTGCTCTCCGATGAATCTCGCGACTGGCTCGCGGATAAGGGCTACGACGTTCGCTACGGTGCGCGTCCACTTGCAAGGCTCGTTCAGGCAGAGATCAAGGATGCACTCTCCGAGGAAGTGCTCTTCGGCCGACTCAAAAAGGGCGGCACCGTACACATCGGACTTAAAGACAATCGGCTTGATTTCAATTATACCTAAATGCCTGTCTTCAGACTGACTGAAGACCTGGCCTTTCCACCTTCAGAGCTTGCTGAAGATGACGGCCTGCTTGCAGTGGGCGGCGACTTGAGCGTGGACAGACTCATTCTGGGTTATTCCATGGGCATCTTCCCGTGGTACTCCGACGGCTACCCTATCCTTTGGTGGTCTCCCGATCCGCGCCTGATATTGATTCCTCAAGAGCTGAAGGTTTCACGCAGCCTCAGACAGACAATTAAGAAGGACATATACACCATAACGATGGATAAGGCATTCGAACAGGTCATAAGCAACTGCGCCGACATTCGCAGGGGCGAGGATGACGGAACGTGGATCACCAGCGAGATGAAGGATGCCTACATTCAGCTCCACAATGCCGGATATGCCCACTCTGTCGAGGCGTGGAACGCGGATGAACTTGCAGGAGGTCTCTACGGAGTAATACTGGGAAGGGCTTTTTTCGGTGAATCGATGTTTGCAAAAAAAAACGATGCCTCAAAAGTGGCATTCGTTAAATTCGCAGAGTTTCTTATAAAACGCGGATTTGAGCTGATCGACTGCCAGGTCACCACTCGACACCTGATGAACTTCGGGGCAAGAGAGGTCCCGCGCGCAGAATTCCTAGAGATGCTGACAAAAGCGTTAAATATTATTCCGGCCTGCTGAAGGGATTCTCCCTCAATATCTCTTCGAGCTTAAGCGGCTTTTCCTTCATGATAAAATCGGCAAGTCCCCTGTCTTCGATAGTCTTAACGCCTTTATGCCAGGTGCCGTTCCATGAGATATAGACATGCACCGTATCGCCAAAGATTTCGACCAGCACAGGGTTAAAGGTAAGCTCCGCTGACTCGAAACTCTTTCTGGCGTTGGAGATGCCGGCATAACCGTCCCGCGTAGTGTAACGTTCGATGACGGCGCGGTCATTCATTAAATAAGCCTCTCTTATCTTGTCCGCCACGGCGAACGCCTCGGTCGCAAGTTTCGAATCAGGCGAAGTCTTCTTTACCTCTTTCTTTCCGCAGGCAGCGACAAAGACAATCAGTATCAAACCGATGGCAAGTAACCGTTTCATATATTATATCCTCCGAACAAGATGATGCGCTACAGACTTTAGGATTATATACGATTCAGGCTTATTAAATGAAGGGATGCCCGAAAGCGCTGTGCTATAATTATTCATGCAGCTCGTTTGTCAAAACAGAAAAGCTTACCACGACTATTCCATAGAAGAAACCGTCGAGGCCGGTATGTCGCTCGTCGGCACCGAGGTTAAATCCCTGAGGGAAGGCAAGGTTAACCTGAAGGATAGCTATGTCCATATCAAAGATACGGAGGCATTCCTTTTCAACTGCCACATCAGCCCTTACAGCCACGGCAACATCATGAACCACGAACCTTTGAGGACCCGCAAGCTCCTCCTTCACAAAAAAGAGATAGTGCGCCTGCAGGGAAAGATCGCCCAAAAGGGATACACACTGATACCGTTGAAGATATATTTCAAAAACGGCCGGGCCAAGGTCGAGGTCGGCCTCGCCAAAGGCAAAAGAGAGTTCGAAAAGCGCGAATCGATCAAAGAGCGCGAGGCGAACCGGGAGATCGAAAAAGCTATGAAGAGCCGGAACAGGTAATAGACAATGAAAGCTATAAACGCAATAATTATCGTGTTGGTTGCAGCCCTCGCCTTTTCGACCTATCTGCTGGTCGCAAGGTTTCTTCCAAAGGCCGATTCAGGCGGGCCGTCATCTGCCACTGTTTCGTCCTCAAAACAGGAGGCACCTGCGCCTGGACTTGTCGCCATGCAACAGCCTCGCCCCGAGATTAATAGCCCTGCTGCGCCATCACCGCAGACTCCTATGACCGGACACGAACAGCAGGCCGCGCAAAGCCAGCCTGCTCCGGCCCCACCAGCCAAAGAAGAGCCGAAGCTCCGTCCCGTTCGCGACATCAAGGTAGTTATGTACATGACCGACTGGTGACCACACTGCACCAAGGCGCGGTCGCACCTTAATTCCCTGGGAGTCAGCCTTATAGAGTACAACATCGAACGCGATTCGTCGGCCCGTTCAGAGATGCTGTCGAAAAGCGGGGGACGGAGCGGGGTGCCACTCATCGATATAGAAGGGATAATCCTGCGCGGTTTCAGCCCTGAATCAGTGGACGACGCAGTACAAACAAGACAGCGTTCATAGTGGGGTGTCCGATCTATTGCCGCCAGCCAGCAATGAATAGAGCGGACTCTGCGGAGCATTCGTCATACCCCTGAGCACATGCGTACGAATGTCTTGTTTTATGCGCATAATATCCAATGCACAGAGAGAATATCCCAAACATAGGCTCAAAGAATAGTACGATTACAATTATTTATTTCTCTTATTTTCAGGTATTGCCGTTATCGATAGAATTGTCTCTTTTTATGCTCATTTGCCGCATACGATGTATTTGTCACATTGGGCATCGTGGATACTATAAAAATCCTCATCATTTCTTAAATATTCATAATCGCTATTACCAAATTGTGCGTATCACTCCCACTATTTACAAGCTTCAGTGGACTCGTTTTTTTTAGCATATATACCTGCCTTGTTGTAATAAGTTACCCGATA
>PMYY01000093.1 GCA_003170655.1 Nitrospiraceae bacterium | reverse complement strand
TATCTTTCAAGAACATTGGTCGCACATGACATTGACATCGGTTATACGACGGTTGTCTGCTTCAGCCTTGACAGGACAGTAAACCAATCATTATTGTATTAGATACCATGCAGCTTATACTTTTCGATATTGACGGCACACTCGTCGACTCTGGAAGTGCAGGTGTCCGTGCACTCGATTCTGCCTTCAGGGAAGTCCTCTCAATCGAAAACGCATTCCGCAACGTCAGCATGGCGGGCAAAACAGACCTGCAGATCGTGAAGGAAGGTCTTTCAAAACATGGACTGCCATCGGACAACGGTTTTGTACCGCAGATAGCCGATTCTTACATGCGCCACCTGTCGGTCGAGATAAACAACAGCGATAAACATCTGAAGCCTGGAATAGTCGAGGCACTCGAAGCCCTAAAGTTGCGTAATGACCGTTACCAGGTCGGACTTCTCACTGGCAACTTCGAGAAGGGCGCAAGAATAAAACTCGGCGCCTTCGGCCTGAATGAATATTTTGCCACGGGGGCCTTCGGCAGCGATAATGAAGACAGGAACAAGCTGCTGCCGATAGCAGTTGAACGGTTCAGTATAATATCGGGCAGGGAGTTCGACTTCACGGATTGCGTCATCATCGGCGACACTCCTCGCGATGTCATGTGCGCCAGACCCTATAACGCAATCTGCATCGCCGTCGCCACCGGCCCTTATGGCGCAAGCAGCCTCGTGGCCGCCGGGGCTGATGTTGTAGTCGAAGACCTCTCAGACACCGACCACTTTCTCAATATTCTCTATTTCCTCGAAAAGTAATCAAGCCCTCTATTGCTTACCCTCATGTCTCTGAATATGTCGGGCACGAAAAGGGTGACGCTTCCTCTATTCCAGACACTACTGGTACTGCCAGAAGAGCAGTCTTTCTCAAAGATTACGAGGACTTGCCGCTACCTGATTCAGGTTTTTCTGCCCTGACGTATACCGTCCTCTGCGGGAACGGTATCTCGATCCCTTCTTCCCTGAACCTCCTCAATATCCTCTTCCTCAGTTCGTGCTGAACCGGTTGCTGATAAGGGTAATCCTGTATCCGGCATGAGAGAGTGAAGTCGAGAGAACTCTCGCCGAAGCCGACGAGTCTGACCAATGGCTCACTATCCGTCAGCAGTCCGGCGATATCTCCTTTTGCCTCTTCCATTTCTTCCAGAAGAATCTTTTCTATTGTTTCAGGGTTGGAGTCATAGCCGACACCTACCGGCATAATAAGCGTCATCATCTTTCCCGGCAGGGAGTAGTTAACGACGATACTTTGAGAAAGATTTTTATTAGGGATGACGACCATATTGTTAGGCATCATTTTTATCCTCGTCGTCCTCCATGTGATGTCTTCGACCCTTCCCTCCTGTCCTGATTCGAGCCGAATGTAATCACCAACCCTGATCGATTTTTCGACCAGTATGTGGATGCCGGCAAAAAGATTGGCGAGGGTATCCTGGAGCGCGAGGGCAACAGCCAAACCTCCAACGCCCAGGGCGGTGATCAACGGTGCAACAGATATTCCGAGCACACCGAGCATTATAAGAATGCCGATGACATAAATCGTCCCTTTGAGAATACCGTAAGCAAGTCCTGTCGTCGGCAGCGGGAGGTCGGATCTCTGTATGTAATTCCTGAATATCCTACCCCCAAGATTTGCGACAGCTGCGGTAAAAGAGAGTATCACAACAACATGAATTGCCTTATCGAGATAGTCGGCATACTTCTCGGCCATTTCTGAAACTACTATCCCCATATAAAGTCCGACCGCGATACACCAGTATAAAGAAGGGACCCTTACTGACTTGATGATTATCTCCCCGATCCGCGTCACAACCCTTTGGTCCCATTTACGCAAAAGACCGAATGCAATACCCCTCGCTATAAATGTCGCTGACGCAGCAGCTACGGATACAAAAACCGGCAGAATCACTTTTTGAATTGTTATATCCACGACGCCTCCTGATTCACTCTATGCTCTGTTGAGCGATTAGGACCATTCCTTCCTTGTATTTTTTGGCCCTGTAATCTTCGGCGCAGTGTCGTTAGGCGTCTTTCGTGCTGCAAGGGCCCTCTTCACCGACCGTGACGAATATATTATTACGGTTATCAATGCGCCTGCAAGCGCCGAGAGAAATATGATTATTGCAAGCGAAGCGTCGAACCGCCAGAAAAGAAATGAGATCGCCACCGGTGACGCATTCTGCACTGAAAAAAGTGCCACCAGGACAATTACGATCAGAACTATTATCAAACCGAACATGCTTGCCTCCTTACAATTAGTACCAATATCCGGCTGAGTGCGATACCCCCAAATAGCTTTATGTCGATACCTTTGAATCTTTTCATATCTCTCAAACAGATCATAAACAGGTATGTACCTTCAGTCAACTCTGACAATTGGCGACTGAATGCGGTTTCCTATCGAATTATAGAGACTATAGGGCATCGCACCCAGCGGATTATGCAACGTCCTTTTCGAGATTGCCTCAAACCGATGAGCCGGACCTTCTTATTCTTTAGCTCTACCCTGGCGAGACACTCAAAAGCTGCTTTGCGTATTTCTTCGACGGAATCCGCAACACGGTCAAGAGTCTTTGCCCTAGTCACGGTTTTAAAATCGCTGTATCGGACCTTGACCGTGATCGTTTTCCCTCTGTAACCGGACCGTTTCAGGTCCTTAGAGACTTCGCGGCAAAGGTCGGCCAGGTTTTTCGCGATCTCCTGCCAATTGTAGATATCTGATTGGAACGTCGTCTCCCTGCTTGATGATTTCGACTCCCAGTGGGTGACTATTTGGCTCTCGTCGTACTCGCGTGATGCACTGTAAAGATAGTTTCCGCATGAATTGTTGAATTCTTCGATAAGCCTTTCAAGCGGCAGCGAGGCAAGTTCGCCGATCGTATTGATGTTTACCGCTTTAAGATGAGCTTCTGTCTTGGGACCAACTCCCCAAAGCTTTCGNNGCTTGTTCGGAGCGATCCCTATCAAGCATGAGAGGCCCGTCACTTGGTGCATCTTCATCTTGATCTCGTGAGATATCTCTTCAGACGTTGCGGGAAGATCGGAAATATCGAGAAATACCTCGTCGATGCCTACATCTTCGAGAAGCGGAGTGACTTCACGGAGCGCCGCCTTAAATTTCTCGAGACTCGCACATATTCCTCATAATCGACAGGAATAAAGATGGCGTCGGGGCATAGCTTGAATGCGGTCCGAAGCGGCATGGCGGAGTGGATGCCGTATTTCCTAGCTTCGTACGAAGCGGTCGAGACGACACCACGCTTAGTTGGATCGCCCGAACCTCCTATAACCACAGGCTTACCAGTCAGCGCGGGATTTCGCTTCTGCTCGATGAAGGCGAAAAAGCATCCATATCCATGTGCAAAATCCGCCTCATGCGTCATTTACTGAACTCTGCCTATCTGATTGGGGACATCCGATCCCTACTCGTCATCAGCTTAACGATGTTCGTCATGTCCTTCATGTGTTTCATGACCGCCTCGATCCCGGTCATCGTATCCTCCGCGGTCGTGATCCCACCAAATGCAACCGGAACATGTCAGAAGCAGGATAATGGCCAAAATTAAACAAGACGTCTTTTCATATTTCCTCCTTTGTACTGTACTCTGATCTTCATTCCTGAATGATTATGACCGACACCGTAACGATTGATTGCAGGCATAAACGCGGTGCTACAAATTCTCAGGATGATTATAGACTCACTTAGCCTTTTTTCTATTTGACTTCGATGCTGCCGTCCTGCGCACCGCGACTTCGCCCGACGCAGGAGACGTTGTTTTGCGACTCATCTTTTCAGCCAGGAACCAATCACTTAAATCATCTCCATCGACTCTTCCACTTTGAACTCAAAATCTCTTAGCCGCCCCGCTTCTATCTCCTTCTATGGTGCTCACCTTGCTCACCGAGTATATAACCCATCTTCAACACTTGCCC
>PMYY01000108.1:14823-15098 GCA_003170655.1 Nitrospiraceae bacterium | reverse complement strand
TTATTAAATGTAGTACTTAGTCAGAATAGCGGATAAGCTGGTGCTCGATGCGGGCATCGGCGCGTTCATATCAGGAGAACAGGACCTTCCAGATCTCTTGGCATGTCTCGGTATAGAGGAAGCTGTGTATCAGAATATTTCACAGAAAATAGTGAAGGCAGGCTCAATCGATCTTTAGCCGCTAAGGGAGTCGCGCTCTGTTGAGCTTTGACCGATACCCTCTTATCGTTATCCTATTTAGTATAAAACCTGAAGGGAGTAGAACATGAAAAAGA
>PMYY01000108.1:14560-14724 GCA_003170655.1 Nitrospiraceae bacterium | reverse complement strand
ACGGATGGCGCTAAAGATTTCGTGGCTGCCAAGGAATTTGTCCTTACGTATGATCTCATGCCTTTACTCAGCAAAAAGCTGGTGATCAACTCTATCCAGCTTGTGGATCCCTTTCTGTACGTAACGCGGGATGATAACGGTCGGTTCAATTTCGACGACATCAT
>PMYY01000108.1:13914-14486 GCA_003170655.1 Nitrospiraceae bacterium | reverse complement strand
ACAGAGCCCGGTGCGCTGAAGTTCTCGGGCAAGGCAAATATAAAAAGTCTGGATGTCGTTATGGGCAAAATTGCCACCCGCACTTCAGGCACTATTGAGGTGGATCCCGAAAATATAAACTATACGCTTAATACCACCATCGGCTCAGACAGTGTTGAGACAAAGGGGTCGGTGAAAAACTATCTCAAGGCTCCCGATATCCGTCTTGATCTTTACTCCAAGCAGCTGGATCTTGCAAAGTTCATGGCACTGAGCAGCGGAGCGAAGCATGGAGAGAAGCCAGCTCCGAAGACCGGTGGAAAGGCGGCGACTGGCGGGAAAGCAGCAGACGATAAAAAGATGGAGATAAAAGCCTCCGGCGAGATCAAGGTCGATACGGCACTTTATGAGGGAAATACTGTAAAGAATTTCACTATGAAATATCGTTACAGCGACGGCGTGATGACTATCGATCCCCTTAACCTGAACTTTGCGAGCGGTGAAAAGGTAGACCTATCGGGCACCATGAAGGGCGACCTTGTTTTCCACTACTCGACGGCCGGAGGCGATGCATCGGAACAGATCAAACGGAC
>PMYY01000108.1:693-13895 GCA_003170655.1 Nitrospiraceae bacterium | reverse complement strand
GGGCACTTCGACATCAATATCAAAGACCAGAAAGCGCTAATCGCAGGATTGATGACTTCACCACGGCTTAAGGTAACACCGTCCGGAACCGTCACTTTCAACAAGGCCCTCGACATGCTGACCGATATCGAGGTATCGCCTGAGCTTGCCTCTAAGATGCAGGTCGCCAGATTCACCAGTTTCATGGNNATTCAGGGCGAGATCGAAAAGCGTCTTTTTAAGGGAGATTCACAGCAAAAGCAGGGGGAACAACAGAATCTGATAAAAGGGCTTTTCGGTAAGTAATATTCGACGCTTATGACAAAAAGATTGAACAATGATATAGCGGCACTCCGCTGTCTCGTTGTTGTCCTTTTAATTAATCTCATCGCGAGCCAGGCTGTTTCTGCTGGCGAGCGGGTATTCATGTGGAAGGTCGACTCTCCGAAGGCGACTGCCTATATCCTCGGTACCGTCCACATGATGAAAATGGAGATGTATCCCCTCGATTCAAGGATAGAGAACGCATTCAAGAGGTCCGATGCTTACGCATTGGAGTTTAACATCGACGATGTCACTAATATACAAATGGGCACGATACTTTCTGATGTCAGCTATGGCGGTGGCGATACCATTCAGAAACATATCTCGAAGGAGACTTACGACACTCTTCAAAAGAAGTTCGTGGAGTACGGGTTCCCCATCGAATATATGACTAAATTCAGGCCGTGGTTCCTGGCGATCACGATCGAGACACTGGAATATCAGAAACTCGGTCTCGATCCGCGTTACGGCATCGATAAGTATTTTCTGCAGCAGGCTGAAGGGAAAAAATCGATTATTGAACTGGAGTCGTTCGACTCCCAGATGGATCTTTTCAGGACGATGACGGAAAAGGACCAGGAACTGTTTTTGGTCTATACGCTGAACGATATAGAGGACGGCAGGAAAAACTTAGACATTCTGATGACGGCGTGGTCGGATGGAGATTCTAAGATCATGGAGAAGATGATGTTCGATCCTCTGAAGGAAGATCGACAGCTGTCCCGTATATATGAAAAGCTATTCTATGAGCGGAACCGCAATATGACCGACAAGATCATAAAGATGTTGGCCCAAAAGGGCACATACTTCGTAGCTGTGGGAGCGGGTCATCTCGTCGGCAAGCAGGGCATTATAGAGTTGCTCTCGCACAAGGGATACGCCGTCCGCCAGCAGTGAGCCGAGGAAATGCGTCCGATAAATGTTGAGATAATGCGGAAAGGAGTTTTTAGGCAGTTATGAAAAGTGTCAAAGTGCCTTTGTTTGTGGCGGCAACTCTCGTTCTTGCTTCAGTTGCGGTTTATTGTCTGCAAATTCTTCTTTTTCACAGGACGGAGGACACATTATTTTATCTTTTTCAGGACTTGGCATTCCTGCCTGTCAATGCGCTTATCGTCGTTGTGGTACTGGACAAATTGCTGAAGTGGCATGAGAGACAGTCGATGCTCAAGAAGATGAACATAGTCATCGGCGTTTTTTTTAGTGAAATGGGAATTCGATTGCTTACCATGTTTTCAAGCTTCGATAAGGCTGGACAGGAGATAAGGAAGGACCTTCTGATCGGGGATAGATGGTCGGACACGGATTATGAGATCGCCAGAAAGAACATAAAGAAGATCGATTTTGCCATCGATGCCCGGAATGGAAATCTTCAGGAGATGCACGATTACTTTGTGCAACAGAGATCGTTTGTCCTCGCCCTGATGGAGAACCCCAATCTGCTTGAGCACGAATCGTTCACCGACATGCTGCTTGCCGCTTCGCATCTCATGGAAGAATTGTCGATGAGAAGCGATCTCGCGTCCCTCTCAGCGAAGGACTTGCAGCACATATCGGTAGATATGAAAAGGGCTTTTTCTGCCCTTGTTAACGTATGGCTCGGCTATATGCACCACCTGAAGAAGGAATATCCGTATCTATATTCGCTTGCGGTCCGGACCAATCCCTTTAATTCGGAAGCGCGTGCAGAGATAAATTAGGATCGAAGAGCTGAATGATGCGGCTCTTGCAGCGGGTGCAGAATTCACGGCTGTTTTATAAACGGGCCGCTGCTATAGTACAACGGGTAAAATATCGCCTTTGCCGTCACCGCCCTTTTGTTGCAGCCTGAGGATTTAGGCATTGAGGCGGTATCTTGCCGTGCAATGCAGCAATGATATTTTCGGCCGCCATAAGCCCCATGCGTTCGCGGGTATCGAGTGTTGAGCTGCCAAGATGTGGGCTGAGCACGACGTTGTCTAGGACGAGCAGTTCCTTCTCTACCTCCGGTTCCCGCTCATAGACATCCAAGCCGGCAGCGCGGATCTGACCGTTACGCAGGGCCTCTGCAAGTGCCTTTTCATCGACAACCGGCCCGCGTGCGGTATTGATGAGAATAGAGCTTTCTTTCATGATTGCGAATTCGCTGACGCTGATCAAGTGATGTGTCAGAGGGGTCAAAGGGACGTGGACGGAGACAAAGTCGGACTGGCTAAGAAGTACATTCAGGCCGGCAAAGGAGGCGCCGGTCTCCCTTTCGAAATCGGCCCTCGGGTTGTTTGCAGTATAGAGAATCTTCATTCCGAACCCCTGCGCGCGCCGTGCAACGGCTTGCCCGATGCGTCCGGCGCCGATAATGCCGAGGGTTTTGCCGGTCACCTCGACGCCCAGCATGAGGAGGGGGGACCATCCAGTAAACCCGCCGGATCTTACAATGCGGTCACCTTCGACAACACGGCGCGCAGCGCTAAGGAGAAGCGCCCATGTCATGTCCGCGGTCGCATCGGTAAGCACGTCGGGTGTATTGGAAATAAAGATGGCACGCTCTGTCGCCGCGGGGATATCGATATTATTGTATCCGACAGCATAGTTCGCAAAGATCCTGCACTGACTGCCGGCCTGGTCCATCAATTCGGCATCTACTTTGTCGTTGAGCATCGTAATGATGCCGTGTCTGTTTTTGACCTTGTCGAGCAATTCGCTTCGCTCCAACGGGCGATCTTCAGGATTTACTTCGACGTCATAATGATCTTTTAAATACAGTATCGCTTTTTCGGGAATCATCCGCGTAACATAGACCTTATAACCTTCCATGCTCCCTCCATGCATCATTTATGGTAAAACCGCTGTCGAAGGCGATATATTCATAATAACCGGAATTTGCCTCAAAAACACGCCCTGGGATAAATGAATCTTAGGATAGTCCTTTCGGTCATGCAGTTCAATGTCGAAATATGCTACAATTGCCGCATGGAACGCAGGACATCCAGGAGAACGTCAGTTAGTCTAAAAGCCGAACGCATTTCGGGCAACAAGAAATATAACGTGTTTATTGAAGATATCTCGGAGACCGGTATCCATCTGATTACTGCTCCTTCTGAAGCTAACAAGAAATATATTCCGGGCACGGAAATCGATGTTCGATTCATGCTTCCCGATGGAGAGAGGATAAAACTGTGCTGCAGGATCGCATGGTCGTTTAATCGCCTTCCGCCTGAGAGAGAGGTCGACAGCATCGGATTGGAGATAATGGATCCGCCTCTGAAATACGTCGAATTCATCAGGACATTGTCGGGCGCTGCTGGCTAATCTTGTTATATAAGCGGCCGCACTAAAACAGTGGTTTGGCAGTTCAGAGCAATAATTAATATAATTTATAAAGAGGACATTGTTACGACTCGGGCATAGTTGGTGTTTCCGTGCATGAGATCTTATATGTAAAGTCGCACTTGACCTTGTTTTTGGCCAACAAAGGAAGCAAACTATCGAGGGGTCTGTTACAAACGCATGAATATCGCAAAAAAAATAATGCTCGGGTATGGGGCACTCCTTGTTGTTATCTTCGTACATCTGACTTATTCGTTTTCAAGCCTCGATCAAATGGACCAAATCAACGAGGCTATTACAAAGGTAAACAATCCAATCATCGAAGTAGCGGATCGGTTGGCGGACAACCTGATTAGTCAGGATTTATACGCCCATCGACTTGCGATCCTCAAGGACAGGAAAAGCTTTGAACTCTTGCAATTGAAGATAAAGGGGTTTGCCCCGCTGGTAGACGAAATAGGAGCTATCAATAGTCCGTTTGCCGCCGTTAAAGAATTGGCTGAGAAAGTGGCGGCCTTCCGCTCAGTGCTCGATACGTCTTATGGGTCAATGGCATCAGCACTTGCGCTTTCGCCTAAAGAGAAAAATAGCATCGAGAAGGAAGTGGAGGAAGTCATACATCTTTCAAGGCAGGTAAGTTTCGAGGTACGACATGACCAGAGCCTGAAGGCTGGACTGAGTACAACAATAGGGCGCCAGGCGTACCGTGTTCTTTTGGTATATGGGGTCGGGTCGTTCTTTGTGACCTTGGGCATCACGTCCCTCTTTGCAATCTACATTTCACGGGCTGTCGGACGACTCAAATTGTCGACGCGGCAGATCGCAGAGGGCAAGTTTAACGAGGTGCGGTACCTGAATAACCGTGATGAGTTCGGAGAGGTCTCGAGGAGTATTGCCGAGATGGCCAAGAAAATTGAACATCTCGAAAAACTGTACCTTGCCACTAACCCCCTGACGATGTTGCCTGGCGGACTCGCCATCGATGATACTATCGACACCAGGCTTGAGGCCGGCAGATCGACGGCAGTCTGCGTAATCGACATCGACAACTTCAAGGGATTCAATGACCGCTATGGGTATGCTAAAGGTAACGAGGTGATCCAAGCAACGGCGGCTATCATTACTTCTGCCGTGAAAGAAAATGGCGCAGCTGACGATTTCATAGGGCATGTCGGTGGTGACGACTTCATAGTAGTGACCGAGCCCGAGAGATATGAGGAGATATGCAAAACGGTTGTCAAGCGTTTCGACGAGCAGATTCCGTTGCTTTATGATTCCGAAGACCGGCAGAGGGGGTCAATTGTCGGTAAGAACCGCCAGGGCACCGAGGTCGTCTATCCGCTGATGACTATCTCTATAGCTGTGGTAACAGACCGGGCAGGATCTATCAAGAAGCCGCACATTCTCAGTAGGCGCGCGGCCGAACTTAAAGAATATGCCAAATCCTTGTCTGGCAGCGTCTATGTCGTCGATAAGCGACAGTTCAGTCCCGAGGAGGATGTGTGACACAGACCGGTTCGGCAAGGTCAGTATTGTTTTGTGCAGGTGCGGTCATGCTGGTGTTGACCATGCTCTGCAGCTGCATGATAAGGAAGACAGCCGCCCCTGAGTATTTTGTCGCGGAAGAGAATCGGCTGACAACGCAAATATATTATGCATCCGATCCTGACGTTCTGTCCGATTTGTATGCCAGCAGGGCCAGACTGCGGGTTAGGGCAGACAACCCCCATCCAGATTACCGGGGGGCTCTGAGGGATTTTGAATCTTCGCTGAATCTGAATCCCGAGCCGGGGAAAACCGGGGATATTGTGGATTGGATCGCTGCGCTGAGGCGGATCAATGCGCTTGAGCTGGATACAGGCAACATCAAGGCGAAGTATGAGCAGAGTGAGCACCAGAACAGGACATTGACCGGCACTGTAGCGCAGCTGGAAAAAACAGTAGAGCAGCTGGAAAAAAAGGAAAAGGAATTGCGAAAATCGATTGAAGAGCTGCAGTCGCTGGAACTTCAGATGGAACAGCGCCGCGGACAGCTTCGATAAGAGTGAACCTAGCGAGTATGCACCGCATAACGTCCCCGTTGCGCTCTGTTGTCACGCAGTGGTATTATTCAGAAGGTCCGGTGTTTCACTATCCGACTGAGTGCAGAGATCCAGATTATTCAATGGTCAGTTAATTGGTTCGGCCAAAGGAAGAATGTTTATTGGCATGCTAAATGATCAGTCTAACCGGATTATCAGCTTTAATCCCTATTCCGTCCGCGTGATCAGTAATAATCTTTCTTACACAATAAAGAAAGCAGGTCACCAAATAAGTGAGGAGGCAATATGGTGCAAAGTGATTCCGCCGCAGTAACGGCGGCAGGCTACAAGATTCTGAGCAAAGAGATACTAAGTGATGTGACAAAGCTCATGGTGGTGGAAGTCCCCCAGGTTGCCGCCAAGGCAAAGGCTGGACAATTTGTTATTGTCCGTATCGATGAAAAGGGTGAACGCATACCGCTGACCATAGCGGATTATGACCGGAAGGCCGGCACGATCACCATTATCTTTCAGGAAGTCGGCAAATCGACCATTCAGATGGGGAAACTCAATCCCGGCGACAGGCTGTCAACCTTTGCGGGCCCACTCGGTCATCCAACCGAAATTAAAAATTACGGCACCATTGTCTGTGTCGGCGGCGGCGTCGGCATAGCCCCGATTTATCCCATTACCCGTTCTCTTAAGGAAGCGGGTAATCGCGTAATCTCCATTATCGGAGCTAGAACTAAAGATCTTCTCTTTTGGGAGGACAAGATGAGGGCAGTTTCCGATGAACTGATCATATGCACTGATGACGGCTCATACGGAAGAAAATGCCTCGTTACCGATCCGTTGAAGGAAATGCTGGAATCAAAGAGCGAGAACATCGCGCATATTTGGGCCATCGGTCCGGCAATCATGATGAAGTTCGTGGCAGCAACTACGAAGCCGTTTAACGCACCGACCACGGTCAGCCTTAATACCATTATGATTGATGGCACGGGCATGTGCGGCGGCTGCCGTGTGCCGCTAGCCGACGGGGCGCAATTTGTATGTGTCGATGGCCCCGAGTTCGACGGCCACAAGGTCGACTGGAGCAGCCTTATGTCACGGCTCTCTTTCTACAAGGAAGAAGAAAAGGTCGCGGTAGACCAGTATAAGCATAAATGCAACCTGGATATCGCTTTGGAAAAGGAGGGGAAGTAGTATGGCGGAGCTTACTGCTAAACAACGCATGCAGATTCCCAGGCATGATATGCCTGTTCAGGATGAGGTCATAAGAAGTGGCAACTTCGAAGAGGTGGCAACAGGGTACTCTTTTGAAACCGCCAAAGAGGAGGCAGAACGCTGCCTTCAGTGCAAGAAGCCTGCTTGTGTTCAAGGCTGTCCTGTCGGCGTTCGCATTCCGCAGTTCATCAAGGCACTGCGTGAAGGCGACATGGCCAAGGCGGTTCAGGAGATGAAGGTCAAGAACAATCTTCCCGCGATTTGCGGCAGGGTCTGCCCTCAGGAAACTCAGTGCGAGGGGAAATGCATCCTGGCTAAGAAGGGCGAATCCGTTGCTATCGGAAGGCTTGAGAGATACGTGGGAGACTATGAACTCCAGCACCGCACGTGCCCTCTTGTGAAGGCCAATGCAACAGGAAAGCGAGTCGCCATTGCAGGAACCGGCCCTGCCGGTCTGACATGTGCAGTGGATCTGGGAAGACTGGGGCATGATGTCACCATGTTCGAATCCCTCCACGGCCCCGGCGGCGTCTTGATATATGGCATCCCTGAATTCCGGCTTCCAAAGGCTGTCGTTCATTCCGAAGTCGATTATGCGATTAAGTGCCTCGGTATAGATATCAAAACCGATTACATCATCGGTCGGACGCTGACGTTGGGCGAGATTGTCGACCAATACGATGCCGTTTTTCTAGGCACTGGCGCTGGCTTGCCATCCTTCATGCGCATACCCGGCATCAATCTTAACGGGGTTATGTCCGCCAACGAATTCCTCACAAGAGTCAATCTGATGAAGAGCTATCTCTTCCCGGAATACGATACTCCTACGAAGGTTGGGAAAAAGGTTGCCGTCATCGGGGCCGGTAACGTGGCAATGGATGCCGCGAGATGCAGCGTCAGGCTGCAGAAGCTCTTTACGAAGAATGCCACCGACCAAGTGCATATCGTTTATCGTCGTTCCATGGAAGAGGTCCCTGCACGAGGCGAAGAAGTGCATCATGCCCAGGAAGAAGGTGTAATTTTTGACTTACTGACGAATCCGGTCGAGATAATCGGCGATGACAAGGGCGCTGTAAAGGCGATGCGTTGCATACGCATGGAACTCGGTGAGCCGGATGCATCCGGCAGGCGCAGACCCGTGCCGATACCGGGTTCTGAATTCGAGATAGAGGTGGACACCGTTATCGTGGCGCTCGGCACTAGCCCAAACCCGCTTGTCTTCATAGATGCCGACGGACTTGAGAGGACCAAGTGGGGGACTACGGTCGCCGATGAAGCAACAGGACGAACTACCAAGCCTAAGGTTTGGGCTGGAGGCGACGTCATGACCGGCGCTGCCACAGTCATAAGCGCGATGGGCGCCGGCAAAAGATCAGCGGCCGACATGCACAAATTTATGATGGAAAGCGCTTCCTGGTAAGCGGTTTTAAATCGATATGGTTTACAAAGAAGGGCCTTTTCAGGGCCCTTCTTTGCGTTTTTTATTTTCCCTATTCTACCAAAAAGCATTGATCCTCGCGGCTAATATTTCTTACAATAATCGATAATCGTGCTATTATAGAATCACGGCGGACATGGTGACTTTATCAAGAGAGTGCCCGCCGGAAGGGGGGCGTCATGGCATCGATCAGATTCAAGGATTGGAGAATCGCTACAAAGATTATCTGCATTTCTGTCTTCACTATACTCTTCTTCGTTCTCGGCGTGCTGCTCTATTTCCTTCCCATGATGAAGGCCAAAGTGATTGATGAGAAGAGGGCGACCACGAGAAGCGTAATTGATATCGCCTACACACTGGTTACCGAATATGACTCGCGGGCCCAGAAGGGAGAATTTAGCGTTCAGGAAGCCCAGAAAAGGGCGCTCGCGAGGATTAGTAGTCTCCGTTACCAGAACAACGATTACATCTGGGTCAACGACATGCAGCCCAAGATGCTGATGCATCCCATCAAACCCGAACTTGACGGCAAGGATTTGAGTGATAACAAAGATCCAAACGGCAAGAAGTTGTTTGTCGAGATGGTGAACGTATGCAGGGACAAAGGTGAGGGGTTCGTCGATTACATGTGGTCTAAGCCTGGTGATACCAAACCCGCACCGAAAGTCTCTTTCGTTAAGCTTTACAAACCATGGGGATGGATTCTCGGCAGCGGGATTTATGTCGATGATGTCACCGCCGAGATGGCAAGTGTGAGAAACAGGGTGCTGATAGTCACTGTTATAGGGTCTTTGGTGATTGTTTTCATCGTCTTTCTGGTCTCGATTATAATAACCAGGCCTCTTAAGGCTGGAGTCATTTTCGCCGACCGTATGGCTGAAGGCGATTTTACGGCAGCTGATCTCGATATCAAGTCGAAGGACGAGGCAGGGATGCTCGCCACCGCATTGAATACAACCAAGAATAAGCTCAGCCATTTGCTCAATACTGCGATGGGCAGTATTACCGGGACAGCCAATCAGGTGGCCTCGGCATCGGAGCAGTTGTCGGCGACGGTGCATCAGATGACTAGAAGGCTCGATGAACAATCGAATAAATCCTCACAGGTTGCGACTGCGGCGACTGAAATGTCGCAAACCGTTATAGACATAGCAAAGAACGCCTCCAATATCGCATCATCCTCGGTTGATACGCTGAAGATTGCCCAGATAGGAGAAAAAATTGTATGCGACACAGTCAACGAAGTCCAGGTGATCTCGAACACTGTTGCTGAATCCTCGCAGCTTATAAAGACACTGGGCGAACGCTCTCAGCAAATCTTCGAGATCGTAGATGTCATCAAGGACATCGCGGACCAGACGAACCTTCTGGCCCTTAATGCTGCTATCGAGGCCGCCCGGGCAGGAGAGCAGGGAAGGGGCTTTGCGGTTGTGGCCGATGAAGTGCGCAAGCTGGCTGAAAAGACTTCTAAGGCTACCGCCGAGGTTGGCGAGATGATAGGTGCCATTCAGAGCGAAACGGGCAGGGCTGTTACTGCGATGGCAGAGAGCCAGACGAGGGTTGAAAAAGGAGTCGCCCTTTCCTCCGATGCAGGCAGTGCATTACGCAAGATTCTCGATAGCGTACAGGGTCTTCAATCGATGGTACAGCATATTGCATCGGCTACGGAAGAGATGTCGACTGTCTCAGAATCGATAAGCGCAGATATAGAAGTTATCGCCTCGGTTTCGAAAGAGACCAACACCAGCGCTATCGAGATCGAGACTGCTTCAAATAACCTGGCCAGGCTTTCCGCAGACTTGCAGGAAGTAACTAGGAAATTCAAGACAACTGGATCAGGCAGATAACGTGGTCCTGAAAATAAGAAGTAAAGAATGTAACAATGAGGCCCGGTAAATACGGGCCTCATTGTTACAGATTAAAATGAATCCAGGTATTTAATACGCTCTTCAGTTGCGGGATGTGACGAAAGATAATCCAGCGTATTGCCGTTCTTGTCTCCGGCCCCCGCCTTCTTTCGATGGTTCTCCTCCAGTTTTTTAAGCATTGCAGAAAGCAGCTTTGGCGAAAGCCCGTTTTGGCGTAGTGTGGCGGCAGCGAAGCGGTCGGCATCTTGTTCGAATGAGCGTGAATATTTCGCTTCGAGCAGCCAGCCCGAAAGGGCCGCTCCAAGACTGCTCACGTCGCCGAAATAGGCAGCCAGGACAAGGGCCACGACCGACCTCTGTATAATCTGACGCATGCCGTGGCGCAGAGCAACATGGCCGGCTTCGTGCGCATAGACCGCGATGATCTGATCGTCATTGTCGGCCAGTTCGACCAGCTTATCAATGAAGACGATAGTGCCGTCCGGCAGGGCAAATGCGTTGGCCCCGAACATCTTGCTGCTCCTGAATTCTACCCTCGTGGGCAACGGCTGTCTGGAGGGGAATTTTATTTGTTCGAACCTTTCGTGCAGTTGCTGTTGTCTTTCTGCTGTCAGGGTAGTTGGCTGGAGGACCTTACCATCCAGACTGGAGAGCGCCTGTTGACTGATAAGGCTGAGTACCCTGACGGGGAGACGGAATGCAAGTTTCTCCGCCGCCCATGGTAGTCCCCAGCGATAACTCGCAGAAAGGATGACCGCGAGCAGAAGAAACGAAAGAGCAACCCATCGCCATGATCTCAGCAGGCCCTGAACGAGCGACTCTCCGTGCCCGGCCCTATTGAGAAAGACTGAGAGCCGGCTGCTGTCGGGTAGCTCACATGATGAGCCATCACCGAAGCGCAAAATACGATGGGCCCCGTCAAGGCGCTCTGATACGGAGACTTCAGCAAGCGGAATGCTCCTGTCTATTCCCTTCCCGTTGATCCTGCATTGTCCCTCAACGATGGTAACGAATACCGGATGAGCACGGCTGCTTATGCCGTCATAAAAGAGGCCGGTAAGTTCCGGCCTTTCATTATCAGAATGATACATCGAAGCCGAAAGCATCTGAGATTTCTTCACCTGCAGCAGACATGTCGGATTCGGCATCTGTGGTGAACGTATCAAGATTGCGGGCAGCCATAAGCGCCATGGTTTCCGCGCGATAGCGCGATAGCTTCACGGCTGCCCATGGCCAGTATAGCCCTAAAGTTATGAGTGTCAGAACGAAGTTACCGAGAAGGATGCCCGCGAGCCTGAAAACGCCCTGAGTCGATTCGAACCGGGCCGGTCCTAAACTCACATTGTTCCATACCAGGTTCGTCATCCTGGCCTGGAAAAAAGGATAAGATATCATGAGAATGGAAAAATATGCGATGAAAATTCCTATTGGGGCAATCATTGCCATGGTCTTTATTGGGCTGTTAGACATCGACATAAAAAAGCTCATGATAAATGCGCCGGTGGCCGGAACCACGAGTGCAAGACCGGCTGCTTGCAAGAATATCCGGTACACTGGACCTGCACCTGCGTTGAGCTGCGCTCGTGTTTGGCCGAAGGCCGAATTATTATATATAAATGCGCGGATCCTTTGGTAGAAAAGAGGATAGCAGAGGCCGAACGAGATGGGAATAAGCATCCCGTAAACATATAACACCTTAGCGGCCGTACCAGTTGTGCCAAGAAAGCGGAAGCGAATTCCGCGCCAGCTGGTGTTATGCAGACGGAAGGCAAAGGACCGGGTAATGAGCCAAGGTAGCACTGCAATGACTACTCCAAGGATTATGAAGTAAAGGGCGATGTGAATATTTGGCGAGAATTTGAGTCCTATTACGAGTACGAAGGCGATTATCCTGCCTTTCAGTATGGCGATCGGATTGCCGTGGTAGTCGAGACTAGACCCGGCCACGCGCATGTTTTGGTAAAAATACTTGTTCTTTCTGACCTTTGCCCATGCCGAGTAGATTCCGAAGGTCACTATCGATAGGAGTAGATTGACGATCCAGATGCGAAAGTACTCGCTTCCTGAACCTGTAAATTCAAATTGGTAGCTGCGCGGCGGTGAGCCTGACGGAACACTATGAGCAGGTTCTTCTCTATGTTCAGCATTTCCCAGGCAGGCATCGCACACCAGCCCGCGAGTGGTCGAGTGCGTTCTGCTCCATGCAGTCTCGCTGCCGCAATCGGCGCATATGGCGGTAGCCTCTCTTTCACGGGTGCTTTGTGTTTCGTCAAAAGTATCTGATTTATGAACAGTGTTTCCGGCGTCAAGGTCGGCATAGGAGTCCCCGGCAGATTCATCCGCCTTTTCGGGTGCAGACAGCCCCGGCTGAGTGGTTTTCGGGGGAGGGGTTGAGTTGCTGCCGATTATCTCTCCGTAAGGCAGCCACTTCGAGATAAGTTCATTCCAGACCTTTGTCTCAGGTGTTATCTTCCCCTGGGAAGCGAGCTGTCTAATCTGCTCATCGGAGACCGGTCCGACCTTTGAGTCTCCGTCCTTATAATACCAGTTCATGTCATTCTCCATGTGCACGAGTTATAGGCAGTCTCAGACACGACTGCAAAATATCGATATTGGATCAATCAGCTGAGACCTTGAATTCCCGGGCAGACTTTACGATGACCCTCGTGCCGCAGATCCTGTCATGCAATGTGCGTTTTTCGGTATCAAAGGCGGCAATGATATATCCGAAGGCAAAGGGTATGGCACTTACGATCTCGGACAGGCATCGACCCAAGGCCTTGATATACCCCACTTTACAGCCATCAACATCTACAACTTTCAGGCCCAGGGCCAGTTTGCCCGGAGTGGCCCCGTATTGACCTACGAAAAAGGCCCCATAGGCGAGATAGGATAAAATCGAGGACATATACACTGAAATGAAGGTGAGCATTCTTGCGGAAGGCATGAATATAGCATCAGTCCAGAGGAGCAAAAAAATTGCGGTGGCATAGAGGAGCATGCCTATTATGCCGAGAATGACCCCATCGATGAGTTTGGCGA
>PMYY01000108.1:0-666 GCA_003170655.1 Nitrospiraceae bacterium | reverse complement strand
ACGCCGTACCTGACCAGCTCTTCATTGGCAAATTTCCTGAAGCATTTGGAGCAGTACGACTCAGATCTGAGAGGTGCGGTCTCCACGTCTGACTGATCGTCATGATTCTCTGTGTCAGCTGGATCCAGGAGGGAATAAGTCTCCCAAGTTGTCTGAGGAGCGTCTTCGTGAGGTGATAGGCTGTGTTCGCCCGTCTTGTCTGAGGTTTCTCCATAAGGCTGCCACTTTATAAAGTGTTCATTCCATACCATGGTTTCGCTGGTGATCTTCCCAAGTTCGGCAAGTTCCAGTATCTGCTTGTCATTGACTGGTCCGATCTTGGCTTCACCGTTCTTGTAGTACCAATTCACACTATCCTCTCCCGATGAGGTGCTCTAAGAGAAATACGCTAACTGAATTATTTGACATTCTACCCGCCTGAAAGGCGAGACTTTACGCCGCTTCTATTGTAAAATACTAAATATTGTACCACGACTTGAGGTCTATTTTAAGAACTAAAACGGGAATTCCCGGTTATTCATATCCTGGATGAAAGCGTCTCTTGTAAAAATATTCGGCTTAGGGGGTTGACAAAATCCCAGAACCGCTTATATGTATATAACGGTGTCTAAATGAAACAGTCGCGCAGTACTCCATCGAAGCGTCCCAGAGCGAAGCGGGTCAAAA
>PMYY01000186.1 GCA_003170655.1 Nitrospiraceae bacterium | reverse complement strand
AGGTCATTCCATAATGGTTTTTGGGCCTCAGTAATCGTTAGCGCGCCTTCAAGCTGTTTAATCTGGGCCTCAGTATACTCTACAGCTGAGGTTCTGGCATGTGCCGGGGATTTCTTCCCCGAAGCCGCAAAAGAAAGATTTGCATTGGCTAGAAAGATAGTGGCCAGAAACGCCACCATCACAACAACGAGTGACGGAAAAGCAACTTGATAATCCTTTCGTTTCATGATCTGTCTCCTTTGGTGTTTGCAAGCCGTATTCTCGTCGCCAGGGACGAGTGCGGAAACATGCTGCTTCTAATGTTCCTTAAGATGAATGCTATCAAGAATGTGGACCACAGGCAAGGGCAGCGGTCTTGACCACTGCCCTTGGCGCAAACAAAAGCCACCCCGACAGCATCCAGTAATACATAGAAGAAGTTGAGTGACAGCTGTAACGGCTGGCGATCTGGAATGGGACAGCCCTTCATACGGCAGTGTCCTTGCTTGAAGCCATAATTTTTTGCTATGCTCTGTGCAGAGTTATTGGTTGTGTCAACAAGCGCAAAATGCAGATAAAGGGACGCGAGGAACGTAAAAAATGATTCTTCTGTCACCGTAGAAATGGTAACGCCGACCAAATCAGCTCAACTAAAAACGCCATTGATCCTCCTTATCATTTTCTTTGTTCTGATCATCGTCGTTAATATTCTGTGTTTTTTTTATTTTGAAAATCAGAAGGATCACATCAAGAAAGAAAAACAGAACGAACTCATGGCCATAGCGGATCTGAAGGTAGATCAGATCGTCAACTGGCGCAACGAACGTCTGGCTGATCTATCCGCTATCCTTGACAACCCGTTAATTGTCTCTCAACTTTATCATTGGCTGCGCGACCCCAAGGCAAATAGACAAAAAGAAGAGATATTGACATGGATGAAGTCTTTACACGGTCACTCCAGGTATGAACGAGTCATCATCATAAATTCCGAGCAGAGTATTCAGCTTTTGATGCCCGAAGGGCAGGATATACTAGGTCCTAACGATAAAAGACTGATCAGTGAGTCCATGAAGTCCGGCAGGATGATCTTCTCGGATCTCTACAGCAGCAAGTTTGCGAAGGCAACACGCCTCAGTCTTGTTGCGCCAATTGCCCTCCCGGGGCAAAATAGTGGGATAGCTGATGGGGCATTCCTGATGCGCATCGACCCATATGCCTTTCTCTATCCGCTTATTCAATCGTGGCCGACACCGAGCCGGACGGCTGAGACGACGCTGGTCCGCAGGGAGGGCAATGAAGTAGTCTTCCTTAACGAGTTGCGACATCTAAGTGACACGGCACTTACCCTTCGCTATCCTTTAGAAGAAAAAGACCTTATTGCGTCTATGGCTGCAAGAGGAGTGGACGGTGTTGTAGAGGGTATTGATTATCGTGGGATCAGGGTACTTGCAGCAATAAAACCTGTGCCTGAATCGACATGGATAGTCATTGCCAAAGTGGATGCCGAAGAGGTCTACGCGCCTATTCGTGAGCGTTTCTGGATAGTGTTGATAATAGGAGGGGTCTTGATCGTCGCAGCAGGAGCAGGCGTAGGGTTGGTCTGGCGCAATCAGCAAGCGCAGGGATACCGCAAACAGTATGAGGGGGAGCTCGAAAAGCTGGCCCTCATACGCCATTTCGAATATCTGACCAGATATGCAAATGATATCATTGTCATGACCGACAAGTACGGCAGGATAATGGAGGCAAACGAAAAAGCAGTTGCTTCCTACGGATATTCGCGTGATGAATTGCTCCAGACGAACATCTCCGATTTGCAGGCCCATGACACACTCGAAGATTATGAACTTCAGATGAAGAGGCTTGAAGGCATCATGGCGAACGGTCTGGTATTTGAAACTGTGCATCGGCGTAAAGATGGGACGACCTTCCCGGTTGAAGTAAGTGCGAGGGAAATTAAGATTGAAGGGACCGTCTTTTTTCAGAGCATCATCAGAGACATCAGCGAAAGGAAGCAGTCTGAAGCAAAACTCTCGCTAGCCATGGAGGAATTGACTCGTTCCAATGAAGAACTTGAAAAGTTCGCCTATGTAGCGTCTCATGACTTGCAGGAACCTCTCCGGATGGTATCAAGCTTTGTGCAACTCCTGGAAAAACGGTATAAGGGAAATCTTGACCAGGACGCCGATGACTTCATAAACTATGCGGTGGACGGCGCCAACCGGATGCAGGTATTAATCACGGACCTCCTCGCTTATTCCAGAGTGGGGAGACGGGGCAAGGAGTTCAAGGAGACAGCATGTGAGGCTGCGCTTGACCGCGCCCTGTCGAATCTGCAGGCAGTTGTTGAACAGAGCGGGGCGGTGGTGACACGAGACCCGCTGCCCGAAGTGATGGGGGACGGCTCCCAGCTTACTCAGCTGTTCCAAAATCTTATCGGCAATGCGATCAAGTTTTGCAAAGACCGGACACCGAGTATTCACATTTCGGCTGAACGGAAGAAGAACGAATGGGTCTTTTCGGTCCGTGACAACGGTATCGGCATAGCGCCTGAGTATTTAGAGCGCATTTTTTCGATCTTTCAGCGGCTGCATGGCAGGCAAGAATACCAGGGGACTGGCATAGGGCTTGCAATCTGCAGGAAGGTTGTGGAGCGGCATGGAGGAAGGATTTGGGTGGAATCGGACACGGGTTCGGGGTCTACTTTTTATTTTACTATACCAGCGCAAATGGAGATTAAATCATGATGAATGATGATCAGCCTATCGAAATCTTATTGGTGGAGGACAATCCGGGCGATGTACGTCTGACCCTGGAGGTATTGAAGGATGCCCGGGTGCGTAACCATATGAGCATGGTCAAAGATGGAGTTGCGGCAATGGCGTTTCTCAGGCGTGAAGGAGAATATGCTGACGCCCCCCATCCGGACCTGGTACTTCTTGACCTGAACTTGCCAAAGAAGGACGGCAGGGAAGTACTGGCTGAGATAAAGCTCGACCCTATCCTGAGGCGCATACCAGTGGTCGTCCTGACGGTCTCTAAGGATGAGGAGGACATACTGAAGTCTTACGACCTTTATGCCAACTGTTACATTACGAAGCCGATCAATCTGGAGCAGTTCATCACTGTCGTGAGATCCATCGAGGACTTCTGGCTGACTATTGTCAAATTGCCGCACGATCTGAAGAGATGAGCGATAATCACATACGAATTTTATTAATCGAGGACAATCCCGGAGACGCGCGCCTCATTAAGGAGATGCTGAATGAGGCACAGAGAGCCCCGTTTATATTGGAATGGCGCGAAAGTTTGAGTGCTGGACTGCAGAAACTTGCTGAAGATGGAGCTGATGTGGTTCTGTTGGATTTGGGGTTGCCTGACAGTCAGGGGCTTGATACATATCAGAAATTGCATAGGCAATTCCCCGGAGTGCCTATAGTGGTCTTGTCTGGCCTTAGCGATGAGTCTGTGGCGGTCAAGACAGTCAGGGACGGCGCGCAGGACTATCTGGTGAAGGGGCAGATTGAGGGGAAACTACTGTCCCGTTCCGTGATGTATGCTATGGAGCGCAAGAGATCGGAGATGGCAGTAGAAAGGCTCGGTCGGCAATTTGAACTTATATTGAACTCCGCAGGTGAAGGAATTTTCGGACTTGACCTGAACGGAAATCATACTTTTGTAAATCCCTTAGCAGCTAAGATGCTGGGTTATGCAGTGGATGAACTCACTGCGCTGCATAGTCATTCCACTATACATCATTCACGGCTGGACGGCAGTACATATCCAGAGAAATATTGTCCAATCTGTGCCACCCTTAAGGACGGCATTTCATATAACGTAGAAACCGAAGTGTTTTGGAGAAAGGACGGATCGAGTTTTCCGATCAGATACATTAGCACACCTATAAAACAAGGTAATGAAATAACGGGTGCAGTGGTCAGTTTTGTTGACATCACTGAGCGCAAGCAAACGGAAAACTTGCTCCGGGCGCGACTGCATCTGATGGACTTTGCTACCTCACATTCAATCGAAGAAGTTTTACAAAAAACTCTGGATGAAATAGGTGAAATTGTCGACAGTCCTATAGGGTTTTATCATTTTGTCGGAGAGGATCAGAAGACCCTTTCGCTTCAGGCATGGTCCACCCGAACCCTAAGGGAGTTTTGTACAGTATCTGGAAAAGGCTTGCATTATAACGTTCAAGATGCAGGGGTTTGGGTCGATTGCATACATCAACGAGCTCCTGTTATCCATAACGATTATGCCTCCCTTACCCACCGTAAGGGGATGCCGGAGGGGCATGCCCACGTTACCCGTGAATTGGTTGTCCCAATCATGCGCTCGCATCGGATTGTAGCTATCCTGGGGGTCGGAAACAAATCTTCGGATTATACTGAAAGAGACGTTGAACTTGTGACTTACATGGCAGATGTGGCATGGGAAATAGTTGAGCATAAGCGCGCAGTAGATGCGACTGTCCGCGCAAAAGAAGAGTGGGAACTGACATTCGACAGCGTTCCGGATTTGATTGCAATCATTGATAAGGAATACCGGATTCGGCGTGTCAACAAAGCAATGGCGCAACGTCTGGGGCGAACGGCCGGTGAGTGCGTAGAGTTGCTTTGTTATGAGGCCGTGCACGGGGTTTCCGGGCCCTTAGAGAACTGTCCTATTTCGCGCACGTTGAAGGATGGTCTGCAACACAGTGGAGAGATACATGAGGGCTGCCTTGGGGGCGACTTTGTGATCAGCTCAACCCCTCTTTACAATGAGTCGGGGCAGATGATCGGTGCTGTTCATGTAGCTCATGACATCACCGAGCGTAAACGGGCTGAGGTCGAGCTGAAAAAGGTCAATCGTGCCTTAAAGACTATCAGTGTGTGCAATGAAGCATTGGTGCATGCTGTCGAAGAATCTGCTTTTCTGCAGAAGATATGCGATTTGCTGATTGAAGAAGGGGG
>PMYY01000003.1 GCA_003170655.1 Nitrospiraceae bacterium | reverse complement strand
AGATGCAGGATGGCAAGATTGTTCTACCTGGGGCAACCAAAAATGCCATTAAGGCGATGCCCGAGTTCAAATACGCGAAATAGGAATATGTCCACCTGTCACGAAAGGCATGACAGGTGGACATGTAAAGCTCATTATCAATCTGTAAATTAGGGGCAAGCCCCGAGGTATCCGGTTTCACTTCGAAGAGTTCACGAGACAAGCTTCGGGGAATTAACCCTTATGGGATTAATCGAACGACAACTAGCAAAAAAGGAGAAATAAAATGAAAACTAATGCAGAATTACAAAAAGACGTTCAAGATGCCATCAAATGGGAACCGTTATTAAATGCAGCGGAAATTGGCGTTATTGTTAAGGATGGAGTTGTTACCCTAACAGGAACTGTTGACAATTACTCCAAAAAGTCAGAAGCTGAAAATGCAGCTAAAAACGTAGCCGGAGTGAAAGTTGTGGTCGAAAATATTGATGTCAAGTTTAGTAATAATTGGATGAAGAAGGATGACAACGAAATTGCCAACGAAGTAATAGCTGCTTTTAACTCGAATTGGAAGATTCCCAGCGAAAAAGTAAAAGTGAAAGTTGAAAAAGGATGGGTTACCCTGGAAGGTGAAGTAAATTGGCATTACCAAAAGGAAGCCGCAAAAGATGCGGTAAAATATCTTTTGGGTGTAACGGGTGTATCAAACACAATTACAATCAAAACTGAAACACAGGAAAAGATTGAAAAAAAGGATATCGAAAGTGGACTGCGACGGAACTGGTCAATAGATGGTAAGAATATTGCCGTTAAAGTTTCAGGACATGAAGCAACTCTGACCGGTACGGTGAGTTCATGGTATCAAAAAGACGAAGCTGGTCGGATAGCATGGAATGCGCCTGGGGTTTGGGCAGTTGATAACGAATTGGTCGTAGATTACGTTTGATTATAAATTAGTGGATTGACAAAGGAGCGGGAGGGAGCTCCTCCCGCTCCTTCACAACAACAATTCTATTGATATTATTGGAGGTCTTCTCATCCCGACCATAACAGATTTGGCACACATACTGCTCATCGATTCAGTAGTGCCCACAAAAGTATGTTTGTATTGATTCTATACACATGTCAAAAAGAGTAAGAAATACAACCAAAGGAGATTACATTGTGGTTGAGAAGAAAAATATAATGGTTGCAGTGTATAACACACATATAGAAGCTGAAGATGCTATCAAAGAACTACAGCAATCTGGGTTTGCAATGAAGAAGCTTTCTATTGTCGGTAAGGACTATCACTCTGACGAGCATGTAGTCGGATATTATAATACAGGCGACCGGATGAAGTATTGGGGCAAGTATGGTGCTTTCTGGGGAGGTGTCTGGGGGTTATTTTTTGGTTCGGCATTCTTTATGATTCCGGGATTGGGGCCGATTTTGATTGCAGGCCCGATGGTGGCCTGGGTGATTGGCGCTTTGGAAAGTGCTTTAGTTGTTGGAGGTCTCAGCGCTTTAGGAGTTGGCTTTTACAGCATAGGTATCCCTAAGGATAGTGTGGTGAGATATGAGACGGCGATCAAGGCCGGCAAATATGTTCTGATCGCACATGGTACAGCCGATGAAGTGGCCAAGGCGAAGAAAAACATTGAGAGAACAAAAGCAATTGAATCTGTGGTGCATGATCTTATCGGATCCTCTTAAAGTTTAACATGCCATCTCATCTAAGAAGGATACTTAACAACCTTAAAGGCAAACTGCGTTGACACGCACGGCGTAAGCATCATGTTTCGTATGGTGATTCATTTCGCGTACCGGTTGCCATGCCCGCCAGTACGAATTCAGGTTGGGTAATATTAGTGAACGATCTTTCACATCGTTGGATGGAAAGATCACTGGCTGATGAAAGGGAAATGTAATCTATATGATACCGAAACACATCGGAGTCACTGCCTACCATGGAGGTTTTGAGTTGAATGAATACCTAGTCAGAATGTTAAGCGGGGTCGGGGCATTAACCAGTATTGATACTATCAGCTACGGCAAGGAAAAGCCGCTCAGCACTCGCACAACAACAGTAGAAAAGAAGAAAGTCATGACCTGCCAGGGCATCAAGCACTATTCTAGGGAAATCATAAAGACATTCGAAGGAATCACCGACAAGCATCTCGATACGGCGATTAAAGCCGCCGTTACGTGCTCTAAGACCTGGCGTCACACGACCTTCACCGAACGAGCAGACGTGGGCGCAAAAGCCGCCGCTATCATACGCGCACGTGTGGATGAGTTCGCTAGCTCGGTGACATCTGAGATGGGCAAGCTCATCGAACAGGCTCTTGACGAAGTGGTAGTAAGCGCCGACATCATCGACTATTACGCCAGTAACGCCAAGCGCTTTCTACCGTCTGAACATCTCCAGCCGAACTCAGGTGAAGCAGAGATCGTAAACACCTCGCTTCGCGTGCTTTTCGTCCAGCATCCGAACTTTCCTTACTACCAGCTCGCAAGCTTTGGCGCGCTTAATCTGATGTTGGGCAATATCGTTATGGTGAAGCACGCAGGGTGCGTTCCCCAATGCGCTATTGCCTTCGAGAGACTATGGCTGGAGGCGGGTGCACCGGAGGGTGCTTTCACCAACTGCTGAACTCGCATGGTCAGGCGAACCGTTCGAGCGTTTTCAACAGCAAATCGCTGGAGACCCCGAAATCCCGAAGAATCCTTCCTGCGGGAGTGCTGCTACCTTCATCAATAAGGGCCAGAAGGATATGCTCCACCGAATCATATCGTCTTTAAGATTCGTAGTATCATCCTGAGCCTTCACAAGAAGTTGATTGAGCTCTTAGGTTATATAAACCTTGCCTGGCTCTGAGCCCTAACCACTCACGCCAGGCTTTTTCTCCAATTTCGGTTCAATACGTTGACGAATCGCATCCACTGATATTTCTACACGTTGAAACAGCTTCGGGAACGGGCCATCAGATTGTTTCAGCAAGGCCAGAAGAAGATACTGTCCGTCGACTTCCTGATAGTCCGTAACTGATTGCCATCGTTTCGGCGGCTTGAATTGCTTCTTGCGATTTGCTGGTGAATTTATTCAAGTCCATATCCAACCCCTTCTTGAAGCATTTCTTGCCGCTGAATGAGGATATTGATGGCGTGTCCTGTCTACAGGTCTCCCAGTGCGCGCACTCGGGCCTCCAATGCCTCTATGCGTGATAACAGTTCCAAGACTACGCCGACCCCTGAATAATTTAACCCCAACTCGTTGCGGAGCCTGATGATCTTCCTGACCAACGGAACTGTTTCCACTGAAAAGGTCCATGCATCTTCAGCATTCTCTTTTCCCACGGGATCAATCAGGCCCAGTTGAACAAGGCTAATGATCATCTCAGGATGAATATCGCAAATCTTGGACACGTCACTGAGCTTGACATATGAGACTGAGCCCGTGATGAACCTGATTGGAATTGGAAGATATTTTCGCGTTTCCATACTCCTTTTCCTCCTGACATTTTTTTATACTGGCAGATTCTCAGAGAAGGTTCAAATTCTGGGATTAAAAGCGGACGTCCTTCTTAACTCCTCAAACATTTCTTTTTCTTTTGATGAAAGCTCTTTTGGCACCTTAATCTGAACTACTGTATAGAGGTCTCCTGGGCTCCCCTTGACATTCGGGAACCCTTTGCCTTTGAGTCTCAGTTTCTGTCCGCACTGGGTGCCAGGGGGGACTTTCAAATTGACAGGCCCTGCGAGCATGTCCACTTTTACTTCTGCCCCCAGGGCCGCCTCCCAAGGCGTTACAGGGAGATCTATGTATAGATTACGCCCTTCAACACGATATCTCGGATGTGGTTCGACTTCCACCGACAGGTAGATATCCCCCTTTGCAGCACCACCTGTCCCTTCTCCTCCCTGCCCAGCCAGCCGAATTTTCTGCCCATGAAGAATGCCCGGAGGTATTTTGACGTCGTAATGCTTCTCTTGGTTGGAAAGGCTGCCATCCGGATTGAGCTTTTGCGATTGCAACGTGATGCTTTTAACCCCTCCGCGATAGGCATCCTCCAGGGAAATCCGAAGCGTTGCTTCGTGGTCTGCTCCCTGCTGATGCATTACGAATGGCTGACCGTCGTGGGAACTCTGAAATCCTTTGCCAAAGCCGCGACCACCGAAGAGGGTCTCAAAAAAATCGCTGAAACCGCTGGCTCCCGCACTCGAGAAAGAAGTCTTCTGCCCACCTCCAGGCCCAGAACTGAAGTCTTGGCGGACATCCCAACTCGGTGGGGGCTGAAAGTTCTGACCTGCTTTCCAGTTCTCTCCAAGCTGATCATATTTCTTCCTCTTCTCCGGATCCCGAAGGACTTCATATGCCTCATTCAACTCTTTAAACTTCTCTTCCGCTTCCTTCTTATCTTTAGCTGTATGAAGATCTGGATGATACTTCCGGGCTAGCTTTCTGTAAACCCTCTTCATCTCCTCTTCGGTGGCATTACGATCAACACCCATTATTTCGTAGTAATCTCTGAACTTCACAAGCCTTTACCTCCGTTCAAATTATCCGCTACACTACCACAAGAACATGTGCGGGCCGCAGCATATCTTCTCCCATCAGATATGCCTTTCTCATTTCCACGCCAACCGTCCCAGCAGGAAAGTCCTTGGATTCAATCATGCCAGCTGCCTCATGATACCGAGGATCGAACTCTTTTCCGAGAGATTCAAGCTGGACAACCCCATATCTATTTAGAATACCAAGCACCTGTCGGTGAATGGCCCGAATTCCCTCTTTCATGGAAACAGCACATTTACCCTTAGAATCGATGGCCCTCTCCAGATTATCAACCACTTCAATAAGCTCTATCAGGAGAGCCTTCCTTGTCTTTGTCTCGACCTCTTTTATCTCTCTATCCATCCTTTTTCGATAATTATCCATGTCAGCGAGGGTGCGAAGATAGAGATCTTCTTTCTCCAGTAACTGTTTTTCGAGGTCTTTCAGGCGATCGTCCGATGTTCTAGCTTCATCTCCTTCATCTGGAGTCGCCATCTTTTTCGGGTGGTCCATTTTTCATTCTCCTATCTTTCTTTGCGTCGTTCAAGCTAAAACTCAATTTTTTCTCTCTCTTTCTGTCCGGAAAATGTCGCAATTTCCCCTCGCAAACAAGCCCAGCGTTTCTGGCTTCACCTACTTCTCATTGAATTCTGCATCAACAACATCATCATCTTTCCGCGGCCTTTGGGGTTGGGCAGGGCCTCCGGTTGCCTCTTGGTAGGTGGCACTGCTCAGACTGGATAAGGCCTGCTGCAGATCGCTAGTCAGAGATTTGATTCTTTGAATGTCCGCATCATCCTTGATGGCCTGCCGGATGTCCACGATAAGCTGCTCGCCCCGAGCCTTTTCGTGGATAGGGACCCTGTCGCCCAAGTCCTTGAGCTGTCTTTCCATCTGGTAAGCAAGACCGTCAGCCTCGTTCTTTGCCTCCACCTTCTCCTTTCTGCCCCTATCCTCTGCAGCATGGAGATCTGCATCCTTTATCATTCGATCGATCTCATCCTTGCCTAAGGTAGTGGATCCGCTTATGGTAATCTTCTGTTCTTTACCGGTGGCCTTGTCCTTGGCACCTACGTTCAATATGCCGTTAGCATCAATGTCGAAGGTCACCTCAATCTGGGATGTCCCTCGCGGAGCAGGCGCTATTCCCTCCAGCTTAAAGTTACCCAGGGTCCTATTGTCCTGAGCCATCTCCCTCTCTCCCTGGAGAACATTTATATCTACGGCTGGTTGATTGTCTTCAGCCGTGGAAAAGATTTCGCTCCGCCGTGCTGGGATGGTCGTATTTCGCTCAATAATTTTGGTCATCACGCCTCCCATAGTTTCAACGCCCAAGGACAATGGAGTGACATCGAGGAGAACTACCTGTTTCACCTCCCCAGCCAAAACTCCTGCCTGGATAGCCGCACCCACAGCTACTACCTCGTCCGGATTGACGGTCTGGTTAGGTTCTTTCCCTCCAGTGAGGCTGCGTACCAAGTTCTGAACGGCGGGAATTCGAGTGGAGCCACCTACAAGGACGACCTCATCAATATCTCTTATAGAAAGTTTTGCATCGGACAAGGCCTGTTTGAACGGCCCCTCAAGACGGGTGATCAAGTCGTTGACCAGTGCCTCAAACTTAGCGCGGGTCAGTTTCATATCGAGATGTTTTGGCCCCTGGGCATCCGCGGTAATAAAGGGGAGATTAATCGAGGTTTCCGCTACACTCGATAGTTCGCACTTGGCTTTCTCAGCTGCCTCGTAAAGCCTCTGAAGGGCCTGCTTATCTTTTGTCAAGTCTACGCCATAATTGTTTTTAAACTCGGTGGCCATCCAGTCCACAATCTTATTATCAAGATCATCACCACCCAGATGTGTGTCCCCGTTAGTCGACCTGACCTCAATGACCCCTTCCCCGACGTCCAGGATGGACACATCAAAAGTCCCTCCGCCAAAATCGAAAACCAAAACAGTTTCACTCCCTTTTTTGTCCAGACCATAGGCTAGGGAGGCAGCTGTGGGTTCGTTGATTATCCGCAGGATGTTGAGACCTGCTATCGTCCCCGCCTCCTTTGTCGCCTGTCTCTGGGCATCATTGAAGTAGGCCGGTACCGTAATAACCACGTCCTTCACTTTTTCTCCCAGATATTTAGAAGCGTCATTGACAAGTTTTTGGAGCACCAGGGAAGAGATTTCTTGGGGAGCATAAAGCTTTCCCTGAATATCGAATCTAACCACTCCGTCTTTTCCTTCAACAACTTTGTAAGGGGCGATCTTACTTTCGGCATCCACTTCACTGTATTTTCTTCCGATGAAACGTTTGGAGGAATAGATGGTATTCTCCGGATTGATCACCGATTGGCGCCTTGCAATCTGGCCCACCAGACGTCCACCGTCTTTCGTAAAAGCCACCACGGAGGGAGTGGTGCGGGAACCTTCAGCATTCGAAATCACTGTCACTTTTCCTTGTTCCCAGACCGCTACGACCGAATTTGTGGTTCCCAAGTCAATTCCTACAGCTTTTGCCATTTCAAATCACCTCCATTTAATCACTCGGTCACGCATGTTCCTAAATAAATACCATCATCCGATAGATTCTCTGGTATTTTGTCTCTGACAACTTCAATTCCTCTATTTCCTTTTCATGTAATTCCAATATCATACTGACCTCTTTATATTTATTGCCCTAGCGGCGGGGTATCCACTTCGCTGCACACCCCCCCAACCTGTAGTGGTTACGTCAGATGTTATTATAAGAACGATAGGGATCACCGTTGACAACAGCAAGTCGGACTGAGAAAACCGTCCGGCCAGCGCAACTGTCCAAGATATCTGGCACAAGCATCCTCATATGTGAACGAGTCAAGAGACTGTCCCTAGTTGTAGGGACAGTCTCTTTGCACTTCCGGGAAGTTCGTTGCATCACGTATAAACCATATATCGTATCCTGTGGAGCGAAGTGGATGCCCCGCTTGCCCTATTTCAAGATTGAGAATGAACGGACACCTCGTGGCCGGTGCTTTTCAGAATATCCTTGGCCTTGGCTAGCTCATCCGCCGAGCCATGTACCACCAGCAGGAACTTGTCGGACTTGATGGAGGTTTCATAATTAATAATGCTGTCCTTTGGAATGCCAATGCTGTAAAGACCTGCGCCAAGCGCACTTAATCCTCCGAATGCCACGGCACCCTCCAG
>PMYY01000078.1:11216-11427 GCA_003170655.1 Nitrospiraceae bacterium | reverse complement strand
TCGTGAAGAAGGGCTCGAAAATCACATCTAATTTATCATTCGGAATTCCGACGCCCGTATCTTCGATTCTGATCGCCGCATAGGGGATCTCTTTGACGATGTCCTTCTTCGTCGTTATTCTCAGAGTCCCGCCATTGGGCATGGCATCTATTGCATTAATAATAAGTTGTTTAAGTGACTCAAGCACCTGATTCCTATCAGCTATAACACC
>PMYY01000078.1:0-11198 GCA_003170655.1 Nitrospiraceae bacterium | reverse complement strand
CGAGCGATTATTGCTGCCGATGTGCGAAAAGATCAGGACATCGTGCAGTATAGTTTCGAGCCTGTTCACCTCTGAGATAATAGACGACGTATATTCCTGCGCCGGTCCTTCAGGAATGGATTTGAGCAGCCTCCTGGCAAATCCACCCACCGCTGTGAGCGGGTTCCTGATTTCGTCTGCAACATTGGCCGTAATTCTTCCAAGCGCAGCGAACTTTTCCGCCTGTGCAAGCTGCTCCTGAAGCTTCTGTTTTTGGAGATCGGCCTGCTGCCGTTCAATTACGCCCGCGAGTGTATTGGCGACCGCGGTAAGGAAGTCCTCCTCCTCCTGACTCCTCTGATGCCCCTGCTCCACGTAAAGATTGATTATGCCCAGTAACCTCCCTGCCGAGGAGATTGGAACGCAATAATGTCCGTGGGGAAAGCCGTCTTTGTGTCGTATTTCATGACCTTCAGCAGCACAGTCAAAAAAGATAGTCGAACACATGGATTCGCCGATGCTGCAAATGCACTTTCCCATCACTACTTTTTCACAAGGAGGCCGCTCGGATTCGGAGAATGACCGCGGCGCTTTCAGTGCCATTACCTGCGAGTTCTCCTCGACGAGATAGATGAAGCCCTTCGATTGCAGCGTAAGCCCAGGCATGGTGAAAATAAGCTCCAAGACCTGGTCCATCTGATCGGCCAGAGGTATGGGTTCCAGTGCGATCTTCAGGATTGAGCTGATAACGCGCTGTATGTGATAGTTCCGCTCAATGATATCTTCGGCACGCCTGTGTTCCGTTTCATCCCTGACAGCTGCGGTGGCCAGCAATTCTCCATCGGCCCGCAAAGGATTCAGGCTTATATCAGCGGGAAATTCGGTCCCGTCTTTTTTAAGTCCGTAGATGCGAAGCCCGACACCCATCGGACGCACCTGCGGTTTCGAAAAAAATCTCGCCACATTTTCGTGATGCATGGAACGAAACCTTTCGGGAATCAATATTTCGAGACGTTTACCGATAACTTCGGCTTCAGAGTAGCCGAACAATCTCTCGAACTGCGCGTTGACGAATACTATCGTGCTCTGCAGGTCCACGAAAAGCATGGCATCCGGGGATGATTCCAAGAGTTTCTCATACTTTTTTTGCATACCTTCAAGCTCGAACCTGCATTGCTCGATTCGGTTGGACTTCCGGCGCATTTTCTGCAATTCTTTCATCAGCTGTTCTTTTTTTCTAAATTTCTTCATTATGGCCCCCTTATAATATACAATCAATGCGCGGAGAAAAAAAGAGAAGAAGGACAGTATCAGATGAGCCTTTTTCTGAGTGAGCTGAGAAATCAGCAATGCGCTGTTGGCAGATAAAAAAAGAGAATATGCCTCGTAACGATAGAGTGTGCTATCGAAAACAGAGAATTTAATGCGCCGGGGAATATGTGTTGGAAACAGGTCCCGGTTGCCCAGGACCTGTTTTGAAAGTTAGATTTTTGTTACGTTCTCCGCCTTGGGCCCCTTAGGGCCTTCAACGACATCAAAGCTGACCGCCTGGCCCTCTCCGAGGGTCTTAAAGCCATCGCCCTGAATGGCGGAATAGTGTACAAATACATCTCCGCCGTCTTCCTTTGTCAGGAATCCGAAACCTTTTGATTCATTAAACCACTTAACAGTCCCTTTTGCCACGATGCTGCACCTCCTAATGTTGTTGAGCGAAGCCGGGGAAGAATGCCTAAAAAACCGCAGAAGTCGATATTTTCTGCAGCCGCAACAAAAACTTCCATAACTTCTGCTGAATAGTATTGCACAGATAAAATAAAAGATCAAGACCCTTTATGCAAACTGGTCGACAGACTTTTCGATGAATTATACCGTCCGATGTCGAGTCCTGTATAATTAATGATGCCGACGCTTCACCTATCGCCTAAAAATACGGACCGATTAATTGAGCAGGCCGTCTCATCCCTCTTCCACGGCGGGATCATCGCCTATCCGACCGAAACTCTTTACGGCCTCGGAGCTAGATACGACAATGAGCAGGCTTTAATGCGCCTTTATGAGCTGAAGCGCAGGCCGCATGAAAAAACAATCCCTATAATAATAGGTAGTGTGGAACATTTATCTCTACTGGTAAATTCAATAAGCGAGACGGCTGCCGACTTGATACGGAAATTCTGGCCTGGCCCGCTTACGCTGGTCTTCGATGCCCGGAGCGGTCTGAGCAGTCATATTACCTGTACTGATAAAATTGCTGTCCGCATCCCAGGAGAATCTTTTGCACTTGATCTTGTCCGTGCTGCCGGGTTCCCAATAACAGCAACAAGCGCCAATATTTCCGGACTCCCTGCGGCAAGAGATGTCTCGATGATTTCGGAGTACTTCTACGACCGATTAGACCTGATCATTGACGGCGGCACATCGCGGAATACACAACCATCAACGATCGTCGATGTTACCAGGCAAACTGCGGTCGTTTTGAGAGAGGGCGCAATCAGCGCCTCGAGCATCCTCACCCGCTAGTTAATATCCCTGTCTTGCCCTTCCAACGCGTTCATAGCGTAGATATTTTGCACGCAAACTTTCGTCACATCATCACAGGTCTCAGATTAAGGAGTTTCTACACTTCAACCTCACTGTCTCCGGCTTACCAGAATACTGTCAACATATTTTTTTGAACAACAATCGTTCCTATTTGGGACTGACCAACTTTTTGCAACTGTGCACTGCGGCATCGTCTTAGATCACTATACAGAGCCAAATCACTGATAACAGGACTCTTGAAGGCTAGATGCACTTTAATCAACAATCGTTCTGCAAAATAGAATGTTCACTTAAAAACAACTATTGTATCTTTTTTTAACTTTTATGTTGACAAATTGTATTTTATCGTTTATACTTTTTGCAGAGGTGAAATGAAAGATGCTGAAAAGTCTTTTCTCATCATCGATTCGCGCTGATGTGCTGTCCCTCCTGCTGAACAGCCCGGAGGAGAGGTTCTACGTGAGAGAGATAGCAAAACTCCTTCGGAAGAACCCTTCCGGCGTCAAGAGGGAACTGGACAAGCTCGAAGAAATGGGCATCGTCATTAGTGAAAAAGTCGCCAACCTGAAATATTTCCAGTCTGACAAGAGCTCTCCATTCTATTCAGAACTCAAGGAGTTGATAGCCAAATCGCTGGGACTCCCCGGAGCACTGAAAAGCCTCCTGCGCGCCAATGAAGTCAAGCTCGCCTTTATCTACGGTCCTTACGCGGCAGGGGAAGAGGCCGCAACAGTCGATCTGGTAGTGATCGGCCCTTCCACCCCCGCGCTCCTGATAGGCCTACGGGACATCGAAAAGAAATTTGGGAAACGGATCAACTGTACCGTCATCGAGGAAACTGAATACAAACAGAAGAAAAAGAAAGATGCGGGATTGAAACGCATCTTGGCGGAGAAGAGAATAACTCTGATTGGACGAGCTTAGGTGTTTTAAAAGCACCGCAAACGCGTATGCTTTTGTGGTGACGAAAGGGGGTGAATAGAATGGCTACAGCAAAAAAGGCTCCTGCAAAAAAGGCAGCTCCGGCGAAGAAAGCCGCCGCGAAGAAACCTGCAAAGAAGAAATAAGGATTGGAATCGATGTAAAAGGGAACTTGGGGAATACCCGAAGTACAGTTTGGTTAAAACCTCTGGATGGTCCAAACTGTTGGGTATTCCCTCTTCTTTTTTAGGTGTAGTTTAATACTTGTCGGCTGTATTGGTCAACTTCAGTAACAACCTGGTAGCATTCAGTCGAAGTGAGAAGTTTTTTCAGAAAATGAACATTGGCACTGTGGCCAGACTTTTCCATCACAATATGGCCCTCGATCGGCATGCCCACCAGAGAAAGATCCCCAACAGCATCGAGTATCTTGTGACGGACAAACTCATCAGAAAACCGTAACCCCGAGGCATTCAGAACTCGGTCATCGTCGAGAACAACAGCGTTGTCGAGAGATCCGCCCATTGCAAGACCGTTCGCTCTGAGCCTTTCAAGATCCTTCAGAAAGCCAAAGGTCCGCGCGGGAGCTATCTGTGCTGCAAAGTTCGTCTCGTTAAGGTCAATAGTAAAATCCTGATTCCCCAATACCTTATGATTAAAGCTCATAAAGTAAGATAGGCGCCTTCCATTATATGGGAGGGCAACTACCCGGCAATGGGCATCTTCATAAGCAACAGGGGCCGTAATTTTCAGGCACGAAATCTTCTTGGCCTGCTTCGCAATGCCGGCTTCAAGCAGAATGCCTACCAATTCGGTAGAACTGCCGTCGAGAACAGGGACTTCGGGGCCGTCGATATCGATAAAAAGGTTATCGATACCAAGACCGGCAGCCGCCGCAAGCAGATGTTCTACCGTCTTTATCTTTACGCCGTCATAGCCGAGTGTTGTAGCAAAAGCCGTATCTGTAACCGCATTCAGTCCTGCCCTGATAATCGCATCCCTGTCGATGCGGAAAAATACAATCCCTGTATCCCGGGGGGCCGGCTTCAGCTTCACCGTCGCATATCTACCGGTATGAAGACCGATCCCGTGGAAGAAGACCTCTTTCCTTATAGTACGCTGCAATCTCATCATAAGAAAGAGAATATGAGCAAAAAGCATACCTGGCATTAACTACCTTAAAATCAGCCGGTTGAAATTTAGAAGTGTTGTTTTTTTGCTAATACGTGTGTTTTTTTGCGACACCTTGCGAGGTTTGTTACGTACTTACCACTCCGCCGACTACTATCTCTCTGATTCTCAATGTAGGCATGGCATCCGATACAGGCACTCCCTGCGCGTCCTTGCCACAGGTTCCTATTGAAAAGCCGAGGTCGGATCCAACCATATCAATAGATTTCAGCACCTCCGGTCCGCTGCCTACGAGCGTAGCACCTCTGACAAGATCGCCGACTTGCCCGTGCTCTATCAGGTATCCCTCCTGGACGTCGAAGACAAAATCACCCGTAACAGTGTTAACCTGGCCGCCGCCCATTTTTTTTATAAAAAGCCCATGCTCAACCGACCGTATCACCTCATCCGGCCTATCCCGGCCTGGCGCAATAAAAGTGTTGGTCATCCTAGGTATAGGCTTATTCTCATAAGATTCCCTCCGGCCGTTGCCGGTCGATACTGTCCCATCGAGAGCGGCGGTATATTTGTCGTACATGTATCCCTCAAGCATCCCCTGCCTCACAAGCACGTTTCTTTTTGAGGGAGTGCCCTCATCGTCGAATGAAAAGGACCCTCTCTTGTTTGGCAGCGTAGCATCGTCTATAACAGTAATAACTTGAGCTGCAACCTGCTGTCCCAGCTTTCCCGAATAGACGGAAAGCCCCCTATGGGCCAGATCGGCTTCGAGACCGTGGCCGATCGCCTCATGGATCATCGTGCCGCCCGCTTCTGAAGATATGACAACCGGCATCCTTCCGCCTGGCGCGCGTCTTGCGCCCAGCATCCTCACCGCCCTTTCGGCAGCTTTATATGCGATATCGCTGAACGGCCTTTTTTCAAAAAGCTCAAATCCGATTAAACCGCCTTCTGTCTCAACACCGGTCTGTATGCTACCGCTCTTGATCGAAATAACTTGGGCTACAGCTGTTGTATAGACCCTGTCGTCTTCAGCAAAAAAGCCGTCTGACGAATAGATCTTTATCTTCTGGATCGTATCGCGATAAACTATATTCACCTGTTTCACGGAGTCGCTGAACTTACGCGCCGCTTCGTCTGCTTCTCGTACAATCGCGATTTTGCGCGGCATTGATACAGCAGCAGGCGGGATTTTTATGTCAAAGCGCACATCAGGATAACGCCGATTCAAATTGATATTGACATCCTTTGGAACTCCCGAAGAGGACCGGCTCATTGCATTACGCACAGTATCGGAAATCTCAGCGAGTGTCTTTTCGGAAAAATCATTACTGTATGCGTAGGCGGTCTTGCCTTCGCATACAAGCCGGATGCCTATTCCCGCAACAAAACCGGAAACGGCCTTCTCGATTCTGCCGTCTTCAAACTGGATAGCAGTGCTGTTTCTCCGTTCGAAAAAGATATCGGCATATTCACCCCCGCCTGAAAGAGTCCGCTTCAAAAGGCGTTCCATAAGATCAACGTCCATCAAAAACCCTCCCACCGAATATGTTACATGATACCACAGCACGATTAACTTGAGGTGGATTACGGTGACGATAAAATATCTCAAATAATACAGAGAATACTTAGATGAGCAAGAATCTCTTATCAAGGACTAACAGAGCATTGTGACTTTTGGCAAAAGAGCCTGGGTCATCCGGGCACCTGGCTTACAATAAAAAAAAGATAAAATGTGTATTCTTGACCAGACATCATTAACTGCNNTACACCGAATTTTCCTTGAAAGCAACCCTTCTAAATGCATACAATATACGCATGTCAATCGGAATAATCGGCGGAAGCGGCCTTTATGAAATCGATGGGCTTACTATCAATAACGAGATTACTCTATCAACCCCTTACAGCGCACCCTCCTCTACGTATAAGATAGGAACTCTCGGAGGCATCGAGCTGGTTTTCTTGCCTCGCCACGGCGTCCCGCATGCCATACCTCCTCACAAGGTCAATTACAGAGCGAACATCTGGGGTTTCAAGTCGCTCGGGGTTGACAAGATCATCGCTGTCAATGCCGTGGGGGGCATAAGCAAGGACCTGGCACCCGGCACAATAGTTTTGCAGGACCAGATCATAGACATGACATCCGGACGCCTTCACACTTTTTACGATGCCGAAAAAGTGGTACATATCGACTTTACCAATCCCTATTGCCCTGAAATGAGGGGACTTTGCATTGCTGCCGCCGCGGCAATCTCCCTTCCGGTGCGAACTGCCGCTACATACATATGCGTCAACGGACCTCGCTTGGAAACAGCATCTGAGATACGTTTCTTCTCCCAAAACGGCGCGGACATTGTCGGGATGACTGCTATGCCGGAGACTTCACTCGCCAGGGAACTCGAAATCTGCGTGCTGGGAATCTCGGTTGTCACCAATTATGCTGCTGGGATTTCTGAGAATAAACTGACAGCTACAGAGGTCGTCGACAAGATGAGAAATTCGACTGGCCTTATCAAAAAGCTGCTCAAAGCTTTTATTCCGACAGTGACGGAGACACGCTCATGCCCATGCAAAGAGGCGCTTAAAGACGCCGGACTGTAATTCCGGCCTTGACTTGCATGACTCTTTGCGTTTATAGTAAACGCTTGCAAGCGCAGGCACCGCGCCGTCGTCTCGTCGGCGGACCATCGCTTCGTCTGCTTAGCGCGGGCCCATAGCTCAGCTGGTAGAGCTACCGGCTCATAACCGGTTGGTCCCAGGTTCGAGTCCTGGTGGGCCCATCAGACATCACCGAGTCATACTCCGGAACCATACACCGGATATCCGCAGTATGAGAGGAGTATTCGTGGACGAAAAGTTGCACCTTCTGGTTGAATTGCAGAAGCTGGATTCAGATATACTTACCCTGCGCCTAAAGATCGACTCAATGCCTTCGCACATAGCTGCAGAAGAAGCTCCTTACAAAGAGGCCGTCAAAGCCTTCGAAACCGCACGCCAGCAGCAACTGTCACTCGAAAAGAAAAAGAAGGACAAGGAGCGCCTTATCGAGGATTTGACGGAGAAGATCAGAAAACTCAAGGCCCGCTCCTCGGAGATCAAGACAAACAAGGAATATCAGGCGAACCTCAAGGAGGTCGAGGCGGTCGAGGCCGAGATCAGTTCTGCTGAGGATGACATTCTTTCCATCATGGAAGTCATCGAAGCGGCCTCCAAGAGCACCGAAGCCGACAATGCTCGTCTCGCCGAAGCAAAGGCCGGAGTTGAGGCACTCAATAAGAAAAAAGAGAAAGAGATTCGCTTCATTGAGCAGGAACTGCTATCTTTAAAGGAAAAGAGAAAACAATTTTCAGAAAGAATCGAGCCCGATCTTTACAAGCTCTATATGAACCTACTTAAGTCCGGTAGGGGCCTTGCCGTCGCTGAGGCTAAAAAAGAGAGATGCGGTGGATGCAATATGAATATACCGCCTCAGCTTTTCGTTGAGATCAAATTGGGCGGTACTATTTTCCAGTGCCCTCAATGCAGGCGAATATTGTTTTACGAAAAACCCGCCTTAGAGAACAATGAAACGGCAGGTCGGAATTGACCCGCTTGCGTTTTGAATCATCCTGTCACATAAAGATTGAAATCGAAGGCATTCCTTCTAAGCATGCTAATTTGTTTATAAACAATATTTATGCTATAGTATAAAACCATGGGAATGGAAGATCATAAACTCAAGGTTTTCTGCACCGTCGCCGAGACAAAGAGCTTCTCGAAGACTTCCGAGATCATACATCTCACGCAGCCGGCCGTAAGCTTGCAGGTGCAGGCGCTTGAAGAGATATACGAGACAAAGCTCTTCGACAGGACAAGCGGATCTATCAACCTTACCATCACCGGCGAAGTCCTTTACAAATACGCGAAGGACATCCTCGCACTGTATGCCCTGGCTGAAAAAGATATTTCCAAAATAACCGGCCTTGTAAAAGGCAGCATAAAGATAGGCGCCGGGACAACCTTCGGCAACCATATTCTGCCGGGCATCATTGTGGATTTCAAGAAGACGCATCCTAAGATCGAGATTGACGTCTTTATCGGAAATACAAAAAGGATCATGGATCTGCTGCACTCAGGCGCAGTAGATGTGGGAATCGTCGGTGAAGTGCCCTCAAAGAGCAAAGTCGTTGTGGAGCCCATAATGTCCGACGAGCTTTTTCTAATCGTACCTCCAGAGCACCCATGGGCAAAGAAAAAGATAGTATCAATCCTCGAAATCCTGAAAGAGATGGTTGTGTTTAGGGAGGAAGGCTCCGGCACACGGCAGATCATCGAAAGATTCCTTGCCGAAAACGGCATCAACGTCTCCGATCTGCAGATTGCCGTCATTCTCGGTAGCACAAGTTCCATAAAGGAAGCGGTAGAAAGGGGCATGGGAGTATCCCTCCTCTCCAAGTGGGCGGTCAGGAAAGAGGTGCAGCGCGGTCTTTTAAAGGCCATCGCACCGAAGGAGGGAAGAATAACAAGAGAGTTCTCTTTAGTGATACCGAAAAATACTATCCTTCCCCATGCAGTGGATGAGTTTATCGGTTATCTCAAGGGATATTCCTACGACAAGATGATGCTCGAATACAAAATGCCGTAACTATATCACTACGACTTTTCCGGCCCCATTCACAACCCTTCCGATAACAGCATAATAAACCCGCGACTCTTTAAATACTCTAAGGCCGTCTTCCTTCATCGTGATCAAAAGCCCTCCCGATGTTTGGGGGTCCGAAAACAGTAGCTTCCGATCTTCCGAAAAGTCAGCCGGAAATTCAACTTTGCCGTCCATAAATCTCAGATTGTTATATGCCCCTTCCGGCACCATACCCGCATCGATCATTTCATAAACTTTATCCATGATCGGTACCCGGTCGTTATATATGACGAAATCAAGGCCGGAGCCCCTGAGCATATTTGCGGAATGTCCCAATAAGCCAAATCCGGTGATATCTGTGCAGGCGCTTGCTTCTGTCCGAGCGGCCAGTCCCGAAGCTGTCTCGTTCAATGTCAACATCCATTCGATCGCTGCGCCCATTTGAGCATCAGTCAGTTTGCCGCCTTTGAGCGCCGTGGTAAGAATGCCTATGCCCAGAGGCTTGGTCATGACAATCACGTCGCCTTCAGCAGCACCTTGCACCCTGAGAATCCGTTCTTTATCGACAACCCCTGTCACGGAAAGACCGAATTTCATCTCGTCGTTCTGAAAGCTGTGTCCGCCGATCAACACTGCACCGGCACGCTTCAAGGTTGAAACCGCACCTCTCAGGACTTCTCTGAGTACGGCAGGCTCGTAATCGCAGGAAGGAAACCCAGCGATAGCCAGGGCTGTCAACGGCCTTCCGCCCATGGCATATACATCGCTTATCGAATTGGCGGCGCTGATTGCACCGAAGGTGAAAGGATCGTTCACCACAGGGGTAATGACATCAACGGTCTCTACAACCGCTTGATCTCCTATGAGATGCACCCCCGCATCGTCGCCCGGCCCGACAAGAACATCCGCCCTCTCATAGATACGTATATCACCAATAATCTCTTCAAGGTCCGCCGGACCGATCTTGCCCGCTCAACCGGCGGCTTTGACCTTTTCAGTAAGCCGGTAATCCATATCGTTACTTTGCCCGGTTCGCCAATGGGTGCAAATTAAATATCGCCATGCGAACTCAACCTTAATTTATTTTCGATTCACCCGATAATTATACTATAGCACTAACCCCATGAAAAGGATGATGATTAAAGTTATTACGCGATTTACTCGCTCTTCAACGCACTGGCATGTGACTAGCCGTATTTCACCTGCTTTTCCGATAGTTTTGTGCCTTGCATACTGTTATATTGTTACTCAGGGATTATAACAACCGTATGATTTCAGAGGAGACTAAAATAATTTCTCAGCCCAAAGTCCTCATAGTCGAAGATGACATGATGGAGCAAAAGATCATGTCCGCCAATATCTCCCGTTACGGTTATGCCTGTGAAACCGCATCGAGCGGCAAGGAAGGCATCGAGAAGGCCAGACTCCTTAGTCCGGATGTAATTATCCTCGACTTGTTCCTGCCGGATGTCAGCGGAATACGGGTTTGCAAACAGCTAAAGGCCGCAAGTGAAACACGCCACATACCAATAATTTCGATCACCGGTTCAGGCGACAGGAGATTGAGACTTGACAGCCTAAACGCCGGTGCCAACGATTTCATCGGCAAACCGGTCGACTTCTCCGAACTCCTGATCAAGATCAGGAACCTTGTTCAGATGAAGGAATTCGAAGACATCAAGGTGCAACATGATGTTCTCGCCAAGACCGTCAAGGCAATCGAGACAGCGAAGCGCGAATGGGAGCAGAGCATGGATTGCATCAGGGATGCCGTCCTGCTGGCTGACTCGAATGGTCTTCTCCTGCGGTGCAATAAAGTGCTCAGCACTTTGACTGGAAAGCCATACCAGGGACTTCTTAACCGCAAATGGCAGGATGTCCTGACTGAAGGTGGATTCATGGGCGTTACGGGACCCTTCAACTGCGTCGAATTTCTACATTCGACAGGGAAATATTTCGAGTGCTCCGTATACGATATCACGAACAGCGGCGAATCCTTTGCAGCGGTCTC
>PMYY01000069.1 GCA_003170655.1 Nitrospiraceae bacterium | reverse complement strand
ACAAAGCCTTTCTGAATGAACTCCAGAGCTTCCTTTGTATCGTCAGGGCCGCAAGAATAGCTCGTCGAAATCCTGACGTCACTGAAATAGAGTTCGTTCGGATCGATAGTCAGCATTTCGCCCGGCTTTGCCGGCGTAAAAAACACGATAGTCCCTCCACGGGCGACTGCTTTCAATCCCTGCATCATAACCTTCACACTGTTCGGTCCGACAATGACAGTCTGGGCCATTGTTCCATTCGTGAGTTCAGAAACCCTTGAGGCGAGGTCCTCTTTGGAAACGTCGATGACCTGATCTGCACCTAATTCCACGGCTTTCTCAAGCCTGAATCGCACCATGTCGGCGCCTATGACTTTCCCGGCGCCGAACTGCCGCGCCAAAAGAACATGCATCTGCCCCATAACGCCAAGACCTATCACTAAGATGGTGTCTCCCTTTTTCATCAGAGATCTGCGGAGAGATTTGACNNGAGTACCGTCCTCGAACCCAACGCCGTCAGGAAGTTTGAGGGTGTCGTTCTTTAGATTGATTTCGGGAACAACTATGTATTCCGAAACGCCTCCGGGAATGATCTTCGTACCTCTCCAGGTTTCGCACTGTACATGGTCACCACGAAGACAGTGCGAACAGCGCATGCAGGGAGCGTGATGGTGAATGGATATCCTGTCGCCTTTTCTGAGCGGCCCGGCGTGATCTCTGCCTACTTCCTCGATCACACCTGCGGGTTCGTGTCCAAGAACAAGAGGTGCTTTCTTCTCGATATACCAGGGCATAACATCACCCGAGCAAATCCCACAAGCCTCAGTCCTGACAAGTGCGTCTCTAGGGCCTATAGTCGGAACTGGGATTTCTTCAATCCTGATGTCGCTGAAACTGTAAAGTCGGGCAATCTTCATCAACAGAACATGTCGAATCAGCAGGGCTTCAGAACAAGACAGGAAAGAGGCGGCAGAACAAGGTTCAGAGAATATTTCCTGCCATGCGTCTCGATCTCATCGGCGAGCAGCCCGCCAGCATTTCCAATGTTGCTGCCCCAGTAAAGATCGGAATCACTGTTCAACAACTCGCGATAAAATCCTCCCCTAGGGATTCCTATCCGATAACCCTGCCTCGGGACAGGAGTGAGATTTAAGACAAAAACAAGGAAGTCGTCACTGTTTGCAGCCCTTCGTATAAAGGATAAAATGCTGTTATCGGCATCGTGGAAATCGATCCACTCGAACCCGTGCCAGTCATAATCTACTTCGGACAAGGCGCCCTCGGTACGGTACATTTTATTCAGGTCGGAGAGGTACTGCTTCAGCTTCACATGGGGTTCGTATTGCAACAAATGCCAATCGAGGCTCTTGTCGAAATTCCATTCGTCCCACTGACCGAATTCAGCGCCCATGAAGAGAAGTTTCTTGCCGGGATGCCCGTAAAAATATCCGAAGAGTGCCCTCAGATTCGCGAACTTCTGCCACATATCGCCCGGCATCTTGTTGAGCATGGATCTTTTGCCGTACACCACCTCATCATGCGAGAAAGGCAGTACAAAATTCTCCGTAAAAGCATAGAGCATGCTGAAAGTAAGGTCATTGGGGTGGTATTTCCTGTAAACCGGATCGTTGGAAAAATATTCGAGTGTATCATGCATCCAACCCATGTTCCATTTCATGTCGAAGCCCAGACCTCCGAGGTAGGTCGGCTTCGTTACGCCTGTCCAAGCTGTAGATTCTTCAGCGATAGTGAGCACGCCGGGGTGGTAGAGGTGGACGACTTCGTTGAATTTTTTTATGAAATCGATCGCCTCGATATTTTCGTTGCCTCCATATTTATTGGGTATCCATTGTCCTTCCTCGCGAGAATAGTCCAGATAGATCATGGACGCTACGGCATCGACCCTGAGGCCGTCTATATGATATTTGTCGAGCCAAAAGAGCGCGTTAGATATAAGATAGTTACGGACCTCGTTTCTCCCGTAATTGAAGATCAGCGTGCCCCACTCCTTGTGTTCGCCCTTCCGCGGGTCTTCATGTTCATAGAGGCAGGTGCCATCAAAAAAACCGAGTCCGTGCGCGTCTTTCGGGAAATGGGCCGGCACCCAGTCCATGATGACCCCGATTCCCTCCTGGTGGCACTTATCGATAAAATGCATGAAGTCTTCAGGTTTTCCGAATCTGCTCGTAGGGGCATAATAGCCGAGGGTCTGATATCCCCAAGAGGCATCAAATGGATGTTCCGTCATCGGCAGAAATTCGATATGTGTGAAGCCGAGATCTTTGACATATGGAATGAGTTTTTCGGCCAGTTCACCGTATGTCAGGAACCCGTCACCCTCCCCCGTCCGCATCCACGATCCGGGGTGCACTTCATAGATCGAAAGCGGGGCCTGAAACCAGTTTTCCCCTGATCTGAACGAAAGCCATTCCGAATCCTTCCACTCGTGCCGGTTTTCGATGTCATAGACTATGGCCGCGCTATTGGGCCTCACCTCGAAACTGAAACTAAACGGATCGGCCTTCAGTTCCCGGTGCTCATGATATTTAGATTTTATCTCGTATTTGTACACAGTTCCTTCGGCAAGACCGGGAATAAAAATCTCCCAGGTCCCGGATGAACCGAGCAATCTCATGAGATGGCGCCGTCCATCCCAACTGTTGAAATCGCCCACCACACCGACATTTCTGGCATTCGGCGCCCATACCGCAAAGTGTACTCCCTTTACTCCATCGATAGTCCTTACGTGAGAACCCAGCTTCTCATAGTTCTTATAGTGGGTCCCTTCTCCGATCAGATGAAGATCAAAGTCGGTGAGCACAGGTTGAAATGAATAAGGGTCATAGAATTCCCTCTCATCTCCGACATGGGTCTGTATCCTGATCCTGTAAATAAACGGCTTTACGAAATCGGTCTCAACCTCAAAGAAACCCTCTTTGTGTATCTCCTGCATAGAGAGCACTTCTTCGGGTTGCGCGCCGCTCATATGCTCCCTGACAATAAATGCCACTTTCGCCTCGGGTAAGAAAGCCCTGACTAGAATTTTCCTTTTATCTGCATGAGGACCGAGGAATTCAAATGGTTTACCGTGTTCGGCCTTGAGGATTCTCCTGATATGCTTAGAAGTGTCCATACCGTTAGTATACCCGATATTGGGTAACAGGCAATAAAATTATTGACGCCGTCGAAGGTAACGTTTTATTCTAAAAAGTGCTCTTAAAACTAAGATTTATGACTGCTGGAGAATCTCACGGGCGAGGATTGGTCACGATACTCGAGGGAATACCATCCGGCCTGTCTTTGTCGTCCGAAGATGTCGACTTGGAATTGAAGCGCAGACAGCAGGGCTACGGACGTGGCGGCAGAATGAAAATCGAGCAAGACCGGGCGATAATAATGTCCGGGGTAAGATGGGGCAAGACAATCGGATCACCGCTTTCGTTGCTTATAGAGAACCGTGATTGGGAAAACTGGCAGGAAGGGATGTCCGCTGATGCCGCTCAAGTGGGTTCAATCCCTGAGGTAACCAGACCCAGACCGGGACATGCCGACCTAGCCGGTGCCATGAAATACAATCACAGAGATGTGAGAAATATCCTCGAACGATCAAGCGCTCGTGAAACGGCTGCGCGTGTGGCTGCCGGAGCGGTTACAAAAAAGTTCCTGTCTGAATTTGGTATTTCAGTCAGAAGTTATGTCATACGTATCGGAAGCGTGGCACTGCCAGAAAGCATGGAAGATGCAAACCCGGAATCGTTCCAGCGTGCGGAGGCCTCTGCGGTGCGATGTCCCGATGATTCAACGTCCTTAAAAATGATCAAATTGATAGACTTGGCGAGACAAAAGGGCGATACTCTGGGTGGTATTTTCAAGGTCGTGGTGTCAGGTGCACCTGCAGGCCTCGGAAGCCATATCCAGTGGGACAAAAGACTCAATGCACGCCTGATGATGGCTGTCTCCAGTATTCAGGCCATCAAGGGGGTCGAGATCGGCCTCGGGTTCAGGGCTGCCGGGAGATTCGGCTCTGAGGTCATGGATGAGATAGCCTGCTCAGCAGACGGATTTATCAGGGATACCAACAACGCTGGGGGCATCGAAGGCGGTATTTCCAACGGAATGCCTATCATAATCAGGGCCGCTATGAAGCCAATCCCTACATTGAAAAAACCGCTTCGCTCAGTCGATCTCGTAACGAGGGAAGCCATCGAAGCGGCCTATGAGAGGTCAGACACATGCGCAGTGCCGGCCGCCTCGACCATCGCCGAAGCAATGGCGGCATTATGCATTGCCGATGCCATGCTCGAGAAATTCGGCGGCGACTGCATAGAGGAAACAAAGAGGAATTTCAGTGCATACAAAGAATACCTCGGGCAATTCTGACCGGTTTACGCATGATGATCTATAGCCGAATGGTTAGTTTATTACTTTTTTTTGTCGCCTGCGTGCCGGTGGGGTCCTTCACACTTGCCGATACGACAGTTCCGGTTGCAGGGTTCTGCTCACCATCGTGCTTGTTGAATGGCAAAACGAGCCTTGAATTGGGTGACTACGATAAAGCCCTCGTTTTTCTCACTGCCGCTCATGAAGAGATGCCCTTTCTGGGCGACTATATACTCTTTTGGAGGGCCAAGGCTTTTGAGGGAAAGGCTGAGTATGAAAAGTCGCTTCAGGACATCAGGACCATAAGAAATGCGTTCCCGGATTCGCCGCTTATCAAGAGTGCCAGGCTGCGGGAGATCGAGCTTGCGCAGAAGACCGGCGGAAAAGACATCGATGATCTTTTTATGAAGTTCGTCTCAGATTATCCATCGGAGTCAAAAGCTAAATTTGCTTATGCAGCATATCTGAAGTACAACGGAAGCACCGATAAAGCCAAAACTCTCTTCAAGGAGCTTTATCTTGCCGTAACACCTTTTTCTAAGAGTTCCGGCGAAGAGTTATCGCCTTCAGACATCCGGGCGACCGATCTCTTGATAAAAGGCCGGAACCTGAACAATGCCTGGCTCTTCGTAGAAGCTGAGAAGCAATTCAGGGAGACCCTGCGGCGCAAGGATGCAAAACCCTTGAAGAAAGACCTTACTGATGGGCTCGCCTATTCGCTATTCAGGCAAAAGAAATACCGGGAAGCTGCTGAGTACTACTCGGACTACGATAACCGTTTATGGAGGGCCAAGTCACTCTTTCGAGCCGGAGAGATGGACCGGTTCGAAACGGAAATACCCCGCCTCTGGAAGCAAAATGACAAGAGAGTTGCCTCGTTATTGCTTGCGTACGGTTCAAAAAAAAGACGGAACGGAGATATAGAAGGTGCGCTTTACATTTACAGTAATGTGGCAACGACTTTCCAGTCTGCAAAAGAGGATGCCCTCTGGCATGAAGGATGGGCCTATTACCGCACGGGCAATTTCAGGAAGGCCCTGGATACCTTTTCGTCGCTTCACAAGACTTACGGAGACACGCGCTACCTTTACTGGAGGAACCGCTGCCTCGAAATGCTGGGTTCTGATGAACCCGTGCAAGTCATCTCAATTATACCGAACAACCGCAACAATAATTTCTATATATTCATGACTTCGATGATGAACGGTATCTCTATTCCACCGGTCGAAAATTCCCCTAAGAACCGGTGCGCCAACTATAACCTGCCCAGGCGGATTGCGGTCCTCGAGGATCTCGGGTTAAGAAGCGAAGCACAGACAGAGATAACATTCATGGCCAACAGAAACCTCCCTGAGTATGAGATTGCCTGTTTGAGCGCCTATCTAAGGAATATGAACGATTTCAAGACTTCGATCTCCATGATAACCCGGTTGCCATACAGGGAAGATTTCCATGATTTATACTACCCATCGGCTTATCTTGATATAGTCGATGAAGCGGCCAGTATTAACGAGATAGACGCCCTTCTGGTCCTGTCTATCATGCGGGAAGAGTCTCGCTTCGCCACTGATGCCCGCTCTGTTGCGGGTGCCCTGGGGCTTATGCAGCTCATGCCCCAGACCGCCTCAAAACTGAGCGGGCATGCGAAAGTTTCGATGAAACAGCCTAATGACCTCTACGATGTGCGGATTAATGTATTTATCGGCACTTATTATTTAAAATCCCTGATCACTCATTTCGATTCAGTACCACTGGCCGTAGCCGCGTATAATGCGGGTGAAGATGCAGTTAAGGGATGGCTGGCAGCCGGAAATTATAAATCACCAGATGAATTTATCGAAGACATCCCTTATGATGAAACAAGGAATTACGTAAAAAAGGTCCTGACCAGTTATTTCGAATACATGCGACAGGCGGGGAAAAAAGAAGTTCCGGCGACCCTTTTGAAAAGAGGGAATCTTTAGAATAGGTCATATGCGACCTATTAAACTATCATTTTTATTATAGGAGGAACTTATGCAGTCAGTTGAAGAAAAGATAGCTCAGGTAATAGAGAAGGTGCGGAGCCTGAAGGAAGAGAAGAGTGCTGTTGAGAAAAGAAACATGGATTTGGAAGAAGTCCTTACGGCAAAAGAGCAGGAGATTGAAAGGCTCACCAACGAAAAAATAGCCATTAAGACCCAGATCGAGGACCTCCTCAAAGAACTCGACGGCTTCGAACTGAAATAAGAACTCATGGAAAGCATTGAAGTCACGATACTCGGTCAAAATTACCTTTTGAAGGGGGATGTCTCTAAGGATTACATGAGACATCTTGCCGAATTCGTTGACACCAGGATCAGGGAAGTGTACCGGCGATCTCCCGGCACTACTCCTCTTAAAGCTTCGATCCTAACGGCACTCATGTTAGCAGATGAGCTCCACAAGGTCAGAAAAGAACATGCTTCGGCTAAACAAAGCATAAAACAATTCGAGATCGGCGCCGAGTCTCTTCTTAACCTGATAGACTAGGAAATAATAATAGGTCTGATAGACCGCAGAGTCGAGGTCACTTTTTTCTCCTGTCTATCTTGAAACAGCTGCCTGGAACCCGCTTACTGGCATGTTTCAGTTCCGAAGCCACCTGGCCGATTTCACTGTAATGGGAAAAACTCCGGAATTTATTATGGCTGATGCCTATTGAGATGGTCATGAGCGGGAAGATTCTCTTATTACCCTCTCTGTCCACTGAAGCTATATGTCCACTTTCCCGGTCAAGGGTATCATAAAACGTAGCTATCAGCTTGTCGAAATATTCTATTATCCTTCCGGCAGAGTCTTCAATGGCATCGAAGTCCATAATGAATATAAAATCGTCACCGCCCACATGCCCGACAAAGCTCCCATGGGGCTGTTTTTCTTTTACTATATTGCGGATCAGCCTGCCGACCATCTTTAGCACTTCGTCTCCCCTGCTAAAGCCGTACCTGTCGTTGAACGGCTTAAAAAAATCGATATCGGCATAACCTATAGCAAATATTTCTCCTCTGTCGAGCCTGCCCTGGATCTGTCTTGTAATAGTGATATTGCCGGGGAGCCTTGTCAGCGGGTTTATCTCTACCATTCTTTCCGATCTAAAAAAACACAATTCGACCTTTTTCCCCAGTTCGTCCTCCACGGCAGACCTTCTGATATAATCGTCCGCAAGCAGGAATTCCCAGGAGGGAATGACAAAGTCATCCGCAAAGATAATAACTGCAGGTATCTGACCAAATATGGGATCGCTCTTGAGGTCGTTAAGGATGCTGACGTTCGAAACGGCATCCTCAGCCAGATCCAGTATTAGCAAATCAGGTTGGGAATTATAAATAAAGTCGAGCGCCGACTTAAAGTCGCGAAATGGGAGTAGGCTCACCGTATCATGCATGATTTTGCCTATTATGCTGGTAAGGACTATGTCCTTGGAGATGACGAGGACTGTCTTATGAGGATTCATCGGAGATGAGGAAAGCATCAGCCTCGCTGAGCGTGCTGTCCATTTCGTCGAGTATCTCCCTGAGCTCGGCAGCTGAGAAGTTGAGAAGTTCCCATGCTGCTGGGTTCACTGCCGGGACATAATTGTCACCGGCAAATCCGAATCCCACAGCCCTGGTCAGGATGTCGGCAAGGTGAACAATGGCAGCGTTTAAAGGTGCACCTTTAGTAAAACTAGGCTTGTGATGATATTCTATCACCCCGACAAGCGAGAGAGGAAAGTTCCATTTCTTTGCTATCCATGCCCCGCTGTCTGCGTGCGTGATACCGAAGACTTTCCTCTCGGCATCAATGATTAGCATATCTCCGGTTTCGGCCTCTTTCATCACCGTGTCATATTCTTCTTTGAATCTCAGTATCATAACCACCTTTCCGATGTCATGAAGCAGCGCTGAGACAGAGATCTCTTCGGGCTCGGGGATGTTCTTCTTTTTGGCGATTATCCTGGCAGCAACTGCGCAACCCAGTGAATGCTCCCAAAGACCTTGCATCGACTTTTGCATCACCTCGAAGACAGACACACCGAGCAAAAGGCCCCTGACAACATTAAGCCCAAGAAGGATCAAGGCCTGCTGCACCGAGGATATCCTTCCCGGAAAGCCATAGATAGGCGAATTGACCATCTTGAGTACCCGGGAAGTAAGCACGGGATCGTTGGATATAAAGTTCCCGATTTCGGTCAACGAGATCTTCGGATTTTCGATAACGACAAGGAGCTTCTTCAATACGCCGGGGATTGTCGGAAGTGTATCAATTCGCTCGATTTGAGATTTCAGAAGCATCGGGTCCATAAACGGTTATTGGTAAACCTCCTCTATCCGTGCCTTTATGGCGCCCTTGATAACATTCATGTATGGTTCCTTCTCAGTCTTTTTGAAACGCTTGTCGAGGTCGGAAAGCATTTCTTCCCGAGACTTGCCGTTCAGCGGAGCACCTTCGATAAAAATTGACTGAAGGTCCATCCTGTTGAGCCTCTTAATAAGACTATCGGTCAGAGCGGTGCCTTCACTCAGCAGCACCATGCCGGAATCGTTGGTAATGGCCCTTGCCACCACCATTCCAACCTTGAGTTCGTTTATAGGAATCTTCTGCACAGTTACGCTCCTTCGGTTTCTATTATACACAGTACGTCCTCGAAATCGCTATCCCTCAATATACCAACGATATGTGTTTTGCAGAAAATCGGCTGATTTAGTATCATCAGGTATACAGTTTTTCAGGACCTGTGGGAAGATACAAAGGACCGTTTAATAGTTTAATAAATGATACGGGAGAGACGACATCAAGATACGATTCCTCGGGGCGGCACGCGTAGTAACCGGTTCCTGTTTCCATCTGACTGTCAACGGCAGACAGTTACTTGTAGATTGCGGAATGCATCAGGGCAAGGACAGCTATTCCGTCAACAGGGCGCCATTCCCCTTTAATCCCGACGAGATCGAAGCCATGTTCCTCACCCACGCTCATATAGACCATTCCGGCCTCATCCCCCGGCTTGTAGAAAAAGGATTCAGGGGGAGTATCATCACCACTGCCGCAACAGCCGATCTCTCATCTGTAATGCTCATGGATTCAGCGCACATCCAAGAGAAGGACGCCGAGTGGCTTACGAAAAAATCCTTCAGGACGGGTGAGGACATCGTTCACGAACCTCTTTATACTACAGACGATGCGAGAGCCGTACTCAAGCTTTTCAACAAAAAAGGCTACGGCAAGATGGAACAACTGGGCAAAGGTATCAGGTATCGTTTTAACGACGCAGGACATATTCTGGGATCGGGAACGCTGGAGCTATGGTACCACGATAGTGCTGCCGAAAAGAAGATCGTATTTTCCGGTGATATAGGTAAAAAGGGTAACCCCATAATCAATGACCCGCAACGTATAGAGTCTGCAGATTATGTTGTCATGGAATCGACGTACGGCAACCGTCTTCACAAAAGCATGGAGGAAAGCATAACAGAGCTTGCCGAGGCCATCAAGATGACCTTCAAACGGGGCGGCAATGTCGTTATCCCCTCCTTTGCAGTCGGCAGGACACAGGATATCCTGTACATTCTTAACAAGCTCGTGCATGAAGGACGGCTGAAGACGATCGCTATTTATGTAGACAGCCCACTCGCGGAAGAAGCAACTAAAATATATCTAGCACATCCCGAGGTATACGATGAAGAGGCGCGCCGCATTCTGAAAGAGCGCAAGACCAATGGCCTGAGCATGCATTTCACCGAATCTGTCGCCGAGTCACAGAAGATCAATACAATAAGATCAGGAGCTGTGATAATTGCCGGCAGCGGGATGTGTGAAGGCGGAAGGATACAGCACCATCTCAAACATAATCTCTGGAGGCCGGAGTGCAGCGTGATCTTTGTAGGCTTTCAAGCCGAGGGAACCCTGGGACGAGAGATTATCGGCGGGTCAAAAAAAGTTTTGGTACTTGGCGAACCCATTGCGGTCCGTGCCGGAATATATACTATCAACGGCTTCTCGGCCCATGCCGACCAGAAGGAGCTCTTGGAATGGCTCGGCGGCTTCGTGAACAAGCCTGATGTCTTCATTGTCCACGGAGAAGAATCGGTTTCACTCGAATTTTCGGAAACCGTGCGTGCGAGATACGGGTTCATAACCCATGTCCCTGTTCAAGGGGAAGAATTCGAGATCTGAAGCGCCCTATCATTTGCCTCAGAGATGAAAGGGTCGGTGTATATATCAAATAAGATTCAATATCCCGGCCTCCATGGTTTCCAGGTTCATAACCGCTACCGAAGGCTTTCCATAAAGCCATCCAGCGACCTCTCCGGGATTTACAACGAGCGTATTTTTAACCCGCTTGATTACAGGCTCATGGGTATGGCCGTAAATAACGAGATCAAAATGGCCGCTGTCTGCAAGGGCGTCAACGACTCCCGGCTCGTGCATCACAACTATTTTTCTTTCATGCAATCTGAATATGTGTGGTTGCGTAAATATCCGATCCTGATACACATTGTTAAGAAGGACCTTATCCCCGTCGTTGTTGCCGAAGATGCCGGTGAAGCCGCCTGTGAAATGTTTCATAACTCGGTATGTGAATGGTGAAGTATAATCTCCGGCATGTATTATGTGTTCGACATTGTTGGCCTGGAATATGTCGATTGCCTTCTTCAAATTATCGAGATTGTCATGTGTATCAGAAAGAATTCCTATTACCATAAAATACCTCCTGCTGACTGCAGCGGCTTGCCTACCTCTGCTTGTTTCCCAATGGTAAATAGGCCTTTGGATTCAGGTCTATGCCAGCGCGTTCTCCTGCGATAAAATGGTGATACCCGGCGGCTGCTATCATTGCCGCATTGTCCGTGCAAAGATCCCGCGACGGCAGGTACAGTTCCACCTCCTTATCGGCAGCCATTTCCTTAATCCTCATTCTCAGTGCGCTGTTCGCTGCAACTCCACCGGCGAGTGTCACCCGCTTGATGCCATTTTTCACAATAGCCCATTCAACCTTCCTCACAAGTACATCTACCACGGCCGCCTGAAACGACGCCGCAATATCTTTGATGAATTGCGTGTCCCCGATCGGCGATCCTGCACCCTGCACCTTGTTCCTGACTGCCGTCTTCAGGCCGCTGAAGCTGAAATCGAGNNCTAAAGGCTTTCGGATCGCCCTCAGCCGCAAGCCCATCGATGACCGGTCCTCCGGGATAACCGAGCCCCAGTAGTTTGGACACCTTGTCATAAGCCTCCCCGGCAGCATCGTCCCTTGTCCGTCCAAGTTCTAGGTATCTGCCGAATTCTTCGATCAGGTAGAGGCTTGTATGCCCCCCGGATACGACAAGTGAGAGAAAAGGGAACTCGGGTTGCTTTTCTTCCAGAAAGATCGAGTAGATATGGCCTTCGAGATGGTTCACGGCTACAAGGGGAACCTTGCGCGCATAGGCGATAGCTTTTGCAAAACCGCAGCCGACGAGCAGCGATCCGATAAGTCCGGGTCCTTGACAGACCGCCAGGGCATCCAGTTCATCGAGGGAAATGCCCGCTTTCTGCACCGCCTCGTGAACGACGGGCCAGATCATCTCGATGTGCCTCCTCGATGCAAGCTCAGGCACTATGCCACCGTATTTCTTGTGGATTTCGGTCTGCGAGGAAACGACGTTGGACCTGATATTACGGCCGTCGCATACTACAGCCGCCGAAGTATCATCGCATGAGGTATCGATGCCGAGGACGATCATGACAGCATTCCCATATATAGTCTTCAGATTCCCAGCGCTATTGCATGCTGCCGTAAGAATGCAAGCCGCTCAGGAGCAGGTTGACTCCGAGATATGTAAATATGCTGCAAGCAAAACCGATTACTGCCATGATGGCGATCTTATTGCCTCTCCAGCCATGCATGTGGCGTGCATGGATAGNNTCCTTCGGGTCCCAGCTCCAGTATTTTCCCCAAGCCTGGTCTGCCCATATAGCGCCGAAGATAAGTCCGCCGAGGGTAAAAATCGGAAAGCCTATGGCGATAGTTTTATAGGTAAGATCGTCGAGCACATCTGGGGTCAGGGATAACGCTGCAATGATTTTCCTGAGATGAAAACCGTATCTCCAAACCAGATAGACTACAGCCAAAAGAACTGCAACGCTTATTGCGACTATCACGCCAGAGCCGCTACGGAAGCTTGCCTTGAAGAGATAATTTTGTATGAAAGCCTCCGGCGACTTTGCCGATATTCTTAATGTTACAAAGTCGAACCCCATGGCTACAAATGATGTAATAAAAAGAGCTAGGGTCACTGTCCAGAATATATATGGGAAACTCTTCCTGTCTTCCGCGGTCACGGCCAGGTACATTAGCGCAGCGGCACAGGAAATGGCAAAAGCCGAATAGGCAATGAAGCTCATTGTCACATGCGCAAGAAGCCAATTGCTCTGCAGTGCCGGGACAAGGGGCTGTATCTCCGTCGAAACGCCGGAAATACTTGTGAAAGCGAGGGTAATGACGGCGATGGGAGTGATGAAGGCCCCGAATGAGCGGGTCTTGTATTTCCATTCGATAACGAGATAACCTAATATGAGGCACCATACAAAAAATACCAGCGATTCATAAAGGTTGGTCAGAGGGATGGATCGGAGGACGCCCATCCGGCCGATATCATAAAATTCTGCCCACCTTAATCCGAAGGCCAACGTTTGCGAAGCAAAACCGACAACCGTAGCCGTAGTCCCTATAATCCCTATAGTCGACTTTTTAAACGCCAGATATATGATGTAAGCGACCATCGCGAATATATATGCAATCGTTGCAACACCGAAAAAAATTGAGCTATTCATAAAAACCCTCCGTTACTCCTTATGAAATCTACGCCTTGTCCAGCAGTTCCTTAACAAACCGGTCAAGTGTCCGGCTGAAGGCTATTCTGTTTTTGTTGATGGACGACGCAATGGTAAGCCGCGTTGAATTCTTTTCCTCACGGAGCCTGATCCATATCCTTGCATGACTCATGAAGAAAGCGGTAAAAAGGCCCAGCGCCATTATGATGCATCCCAGGTATACGATCCATACGCCGGGATCCTTTCTCACCTGAAGCCCAGTGTATTGTACTCCCCAGAGTTCTTTGAATTCGACAGTGCCAATCTGCGATTTCCAGGTTTCAGGATACCGCTTCAGGATCCACTGCTTGAATTTCGGCTTGCCGGCCTCAGAGAATTCGACAAAGGCGGCGGGATTGTTCATCGATTCCGCATAGGTGAAGAGCTTGCCGGATTCGTCGACCCCGAGTGCTGGACTGAAGTCTACGACCATGCCCGTGAAATTGGTTCCCTGAACGGCAAAGGGTTCGCCGAATTTGGCCGAAATGTCTTGGGCCTTGCCACCTGAAGGAGTGACCGTGAACTTGAAGATTGCGTCCCTGTTCGGCTCAAATCCGAAACTGGCCTGGTAAAAGGTAATGCCTTTATATGTGAGCGGGGAGTTGACCTCGATCTCTTTCTTCATTATTTCTTTTCCATTTTCCACGACGGTCAACCAGCTTTTATATCCCTTCGGCCTGTCTGAATCGGGGTAGAAATCAACATCGAAATCATCGCAGCGCAACTCAAATCCCAGAGGGACCTCCTGCCCGTTGCTCCTGAATGCAACATGCGACGACGTTCCTTCCATAAGATTCAGGTTGCCGTTAAATCCGAACTTCATTCCTACAACGGCACCCAACAGTATCAGGAGGATGCTGAGATGAGTGACATACACCCCGAGCCTGCTGTATCTGCCTTTTTCGGCACAAATCTGGGTGATGATCCCCTCTTTGCGGATATCACCCCTGAATCCGATTTTTGTTAATGAGTCATTCACCTTCTGCGCTGTCTTCTCCACATTACCCTTGAGGACCAGTTCCTGTTTCGAGGTTATAGCATTGATCTGATCATCGCTGAGCGGCGTAATCGGCGTCTTTACAACCTTCCATATTTTGGGGAGGCGGTCTATGGAACAGACAACTAGGTTGGATGCGAATAAAAAGAGAAGCCCCATGAACCACCATGAACCGAACATATCGGTAAAGCCCATTGCATCGAGCACCTTGAAGAGCGTCGGCGCTAAAGACTCTCCGAAAAACTTCGTAAGCAGCTTTATATTACGCGCCGGCTCCGCCTGCTGTTCAATAATCGTCCCGACTATAGAGGTGAGGGATATTATTGAAAAAATCACGACCGCGAGGGAGACCGATGAAAAATATCGCCACACCCTGTCGACAATTCCCGTCTTTTCCTTGTTCGTATCCAATATCTGCTCCTTTTTTATCCTGGAGATTATCTCTTTAGTGCTTATTCTAGACGACCGTCATGGTTTCGTTATGCAGGCTGGTTCGAAGCATAAGTTATGTTAACAAAAACCGGCTCAATCTTCAACATTACTGCAATAGGTGAGGGGGTGATGAGGAATTGTATTAACCAGTCTTTACAGGCTCCGCATCACCCAGAGACGATCCGCTGAAAGGGATGCCGACTGTAACAAGAGTACCATTACCAGGCATACTCTCTATTGCCATCCTACCGCCCAGTAAGTCCACTGTTGCGCGGGCGATGCAAAGTTCGAGATGAGAAGAGATAAAGACGTCTTTTCTCATTATCTTTTCGATGAGCTGTTCATCCAGTCCGCGGCCATTATCCGAAACCGACAACTCGAGATATTCCACCCCATCCTCAGTTATGTGAGAAGGTAAAAGTGTTATTGTCCCGACTCCTGTATTCCTAATCGAGTTTCTCAGGAGTGAAGCGCTGAGTATCCGTAATAATGAACTGTCGACAGGCACCGTAAGCCCTGAGATGTTTTCGGGACATTCTGCAATCAGTTCGATCTCTTTTCCATTGGCGAGGCTACGACAAGCATCTTCGACCTCCGTAAACATTTCGCAGACCCTGAATTCTTTATTTGATATTCGCGCAGGATCTTGCCTAAGACTGAGGAGTTGATTCATGTCCACAATAGTCGCCGCAAGACTCTTTATCTCGGTTGCTGCGCTAGCGATATCCCTTTCGTGACCGGACAGATCCGCTCCGGCATTCTCGAGACTCGCTGCAATGCCATCGAGCCTGGCCTTTATTTCTGTCGGCATGAAGTCCGAGATCTGCACTTTGGCGCGACCGCCTTCGGCTCCATAAGAGTCCCTGACGGATATTGTCCTTCTCCTGCTTAAACCAACTATCATCTGCGAGAAGCCATCGGCAAGCATCTTCAACTCGCCGGTAAATCCCTTCCTCAAATTCGCACGCAGGTCTTCTTCGGCAACGGACTGGGTCGCCTTAAGCAGCTTAGCCAAGGGCTTTTCTATGAGTCTGGGCGCAATAAAAAAACCCTGCAACAACATCACCAGAACAATCAGTCCCGCAAATGCAAGATAAACCGTCATCAGTGATCTCAGCGGCTTTGCAGCCTCGACGGCATCAAGCGTAGCAATCAGCCTTAGTTGACCGGACCTGAGGGAAGCGGCTGAATAGTAAAGCCCGTCACGATAACCGACCTCTTCGCTGCTTCCAGGCCGAATATTGTACCGAACGGTGCCTACATCGGTTATATCCTTGGCAGCGACAACGTTACCTGCAGAGTCAATGATCGAAACTTTTCCGGTCTCATAGAAACCCTTCTCAACTTTAAGAGAGGTCGCCAGATCCGCAGCATTGGGAATTGCGACTATCAGGGTCTGCAATCCCTGCCCTTCTAGCATCACAGGCGCTGTAAACAATAGGATCTCCGAATTGGCTCCGAGACCGATCCTGCCTGCAATGAGATCGGACTTTCCGGAAGACGCCTTTTTAGGGATATCCTGATCGGCCCACTCCCGGCCGACGGACTCTCCGTTGGTACTCCATATAATCTTTCCGTCCGGTGACAGAATCGATATCTCCCTGAACTGTCCGAAGCCCTCCATAAACTTTGCTATCCTTTGCCGAGCTTCGGCACCGACGGCGTCGGACTCTTTATCCTTCTCATCGGGTGCCACACTCTCGTCTTTAGCAACTTGCCCTTTGATTATGGCCTGGATGCCGTTCGCCACCACATTGCTCCTGGCGATTTCATCGAGGGCCTTCTTCCTGACATCAACCCATAATTCTATGGCGTTTTTCTTGTCGGAAAGCATAGTCACAAGCTGAGCAGAATGGAAATCTTTCAGAACATATGTAGCGCCCGAAATGTAAAACCACACGCCTATAGCGAAATACAAGACTAGTATTAACATGACGGGGATTACGAAGAGCCAGGTATTCAACCTGGTAAGGAAGTTAACTTTCATTGAACCTTATACTGCCTTTTACAGAAGAGGCCATTACCTTGTTCCTGCCGGCGGCTTTGGCTTCGTATAGTGCTTGATCGGCTCTGATGATCAGACTGTCGGGCTGCAGATCGAATTCACTGTCCGTCGATGTCACCCCGACGCTGACGGTCACAGGAAGCTTGACCGTATTCTCCTGACAATAAAAATCACACTCCTGGATTGTGACTCTGATCTTTTCAGCTACCGTAAGGGAGTCATCCACGCTGGTGTTGGAGAGCAGTATGACAAATTCCTCGCCACCGTACCGCGCGACGATGTCATGGGCCCTCAACGCTGATGTGAGCGTCTTCGCCAATTGCCTGAGCACTTCATCGCCACAGCTATGCCCGTATGTGTCGTTGATCTTCTTGAAATGATCGATGTCGAGTATGATGAACGACAGCGGTTCCTGATATCTGGCGGCCCAAGCATGCTCCTCGACAAATCGCTCCATAAAAAACTTGCGGTTGTATATACCGGTAAGATAATCCCTGACAAGCAGTTTTTCGAGTTCCTTCATTTTTTCGCAAACATATCCTATATTCCGGATCCTCGCAACAATCTCTTCCTTGAAAAAGGGGTTGGAAATATAGTCATACATGCCGAGTTCATAACACTTTGCTATCTTGGCCGCAGATTTGCTCGAGGCTATAAGGATTACGGGAATGTCCCATGTCGAAGGAGCTGACTTAAGCTTTGCAAGGATCTCAATGGCAGAGGGGCGCGCTAAGGCTACATCAAGCATCACCATCTCGGGAGTGTCATGATAAATAGTATCGATGGTCTGATCGCTTTTATCCACCATCAGACATTCGTGACCTTCGGCTTCGAGGATCAGTCGCAGCTCCTTCTCCGAAGTACGGGCATTGGTGGCGACCAAAACTTTCATAACACTCTAATATACAATAATTTTGTTCAAAATTAGTACCTTATTTTACAAATGTATCCAGTGTCTTCACGAGAGCTTCAGCCTTTTTCAGTGTCTCATAGTATTCTCGTTCCGGATCGGAATCAGCCACAATCCCCGCACCAACCTGAATATAGGCACGGCCGTCCTTGATAACGAAGGTCCGTATAATGATGTTAAGGTCCATATTGCCTGAGAATCCAATATATCCAAGGGATCCAGTATAGGGGCCTCTTCTCACCGGCTCAAGCTCATCTATTATCTCCATGCAACGCACCTTTGGAACACCCGTGATCGTCCCGCCCGGGAACGTCGCTCGGACAACATCGAGGCACGTCATACCATCATTCACAAAACCCCTGACGTTTGACACTATATGGATCACGTGGGAATAATCCTCCGTGATCATTAATTCATCGACCAGAACGCTACCATACCGTGACACACGACCGATATCATTCCTTTCAAGATCTATAAGCATGATATGCTCGGCCCTTTCTTTCTCATTGAGAAGGAGTTCAGAGCGCATCAGAGTATCCTCTGCGACATTTTTTCCCCTCGGCCTCGTCCCCGCGATAGGTCTGGTCTCGATGATGCCGTCCCTCATCTCGACGAGCCTCTCCGGCGATGAGCTTGCAATCTGGTAATCTCCAAAGTCGGCATACGCGGCAAAAGGAGAAGGGTTTACCTCTCGCAAAACTTCATAGATCCTCCATGGATCTGCAGTACCGATTTCGGCGGAAATGCGCTGTGACAGGTTCGCTTGAAAGATATCTCCAGCAGCGATATATTCCTTCGCCTTTTCTACAATGCCCATATATTTGTCTTTCGCCATTTCATGCTGAATCGCGGATATGCGAAGGTGATGAATTCCGCAAGCAGCGTAACCACGTTCCGGTGCCGTCGTAACTGTCATGCCAACCTGTTTCAGGATTTTAGCTTCAGCCTCATCATAAGCAGCAGGCCAGTCGATGTCTTGAATATCCCGATACCCAAGTCCCGTCGAGCTGGCTCCAGGTGCGCAAATGATCCATGCCCTTCTCGCCGGATGATCGAAAGCAAGAATGGTATCGAAAAAGAGGAAATGGGCATCGGGTATGCTCAGATCGTCGATCGCATGTTCAGGAAGTTTTTCGATATATCGCGCAAAATCATAGCTAAAGAGACCGACGCCGCCCCCCTGGAAAGGAGGTAATTCAGGGTCAGGCTGCTGCGGGTAGACCGCTATTAGTTCATGCATGCGTTCCAGGGGGGCCCTGTATGAAGCCGTCCTGCGTCCGCAGGTCCGGTCCTCGACCTCAACCTCCCCGTTTTTCAGACGGAATATGAGATAAGGATCTGTAGCTATAAATGAATATCGCGCGATCTTCGAAGTCCCTTTAGCACTGTCCAGAAAGACAGTATACTTTCGTTCTCCAATTGATTGATAGACGGCGAAAGGATCGGTATAAGCCAGCTCAATGAAAAGAGGCGGTATCCGCCCTTTTTTGACCTCATCGAGAAACGCTTTTGGAGACAGGTTGATCATGGGTATCCCGGAACTATACATTTTCAATCACGGTACATTACTATATTACATCATGGACGCCTATTACAGCATGTCAGGGTGGTGTTGACTGATGACAGGGTGTAAGCTGCGGGTCTTAGGTAAACTCATCTCATTCATTCTGCTTTCCCTTTTTGGGGTCTCAAGTTGTGCAACGCCTGAGATCATAACGACGACTTCCTCATCCCATGAAGACCTGGTAGCAGCAGTGGCCTTTTCTCCCGATGGTAAAAAAGCTGCATCAGGAGGTTGGGATATGTCCGTCAAGCTATGGGAGATCCCGGCCGGCAAGGAGATTTCAACCTTTAAGGGACATATGGACCACGTCACGTGCGTTGCGTTTTCCCCTGACGGGAGGTTCGTCCTGTCAGGGAGCCTGGACAAAACCATCATTATGTGGGATATTGAAAAGGGTTTTCCGGTCAAGACATTCAAAGGTCACGCAGCTGCCGTCAATGCAATCGCCTTTTCTCCGAACGGAAAGAATATAGTCTCAGGAGGTTCTGACAAAGTCGCCATACTGTGGGATATTAAATCAGGAAGCAAGGTCCGCTCATTCATCGGCCATAATGATGTTGTTACCTCCGTCATCTTTTCACANNGGAACTTAGATTCTTCGATGACCACTCAAGCGTGGTAAGTGCCGTGCTCTTTTCGATTGACACCAAACGAGCTATTTCCGGAAGCTGGGACCATACAATCGGAATCTGGGACATCACATCAGGCAAATTGATTGAGAGGTTGACTGGTCATGATTACTGGGTTACATCTCTGGCGATATCCCGCGACGGCAGGTATTTGCTATCTGCAGGAGGGAAAGACCTGACACTGCGATTATGGGACTTATCTACAGGCGCCAACGTCCAAATATTTAAGGGACATACCAATTATGTATCATCTGCGGCATTGTCTCCCGACGGCCGCCTTGCGCTCTCTGGAAGCTGGGATGATACAGTCAAATTATGGGATGTCGAAAGCGGCAAAGAAATATGCACTCTGCCATGCAGATAATAGTATGGATTTTCATAGTCAAAGATCTCACTGACCATTACGACCCTTTAAGCTGTGCCAGGTTCCCTGCGAAGTAAGGGTTGGCCGACAGTAAACTGACTGCGTCACTATGCCGCAGATGATACTTCCGCTCCGTATCTGATAGAGAGTCAACAAAACTCTTTGTCAGGCTACGAAGGATATTTGCATGGGACATATAGAGTGGAAATGCATTAGACAGAGAACTTCTCTGCCTGAGGTTCCGTGGGGCGTTAACGTCCGCATGCATGATACTGTGACAGAACTTGCACTCAAAAACAGATTGCGACTTCCGGTTATTCCTGTCCACATACCCGCATACTGAGCACTCCTGCGAGGTGTATGCTGGATTCTCATATCTGGTGACTATACCAAATTCTTCCTCCATTGCTTTCAATTTGGCGACGATGCAGGACTTACCAAACCGCGACAGTAACCGATTCATTCTTTTTGAAAGATTCTGATTNNTGTTGATCTCGTTCTTCAGATAATCCCTCAACTCCGCAACCCGACGATCGTACCTTGGACTCCGCACACCCAGTCCCTGCCGCTGCCTGTTTGCAGCCAGTGGGGTGATCCTGTTGTCGTAATACAGTAGCCGATCCATAAAGTCCCTACCCAACAGGTCACCTTTGTCGGTAGCCATTGCCGTGACAAGCCCGATGTCTACGCATATCTTATCGGTCTCTGCAACGTAGATCC
>PMYY01000086.1:21493-23699 GCA_003170655.1 Nitrospiraceae bacterium | reverse complement strand
ATTGCTCACGATTTTAACAATATCCTTTCGGCGATAGTGGGGTATGCATATCTGCTGCAATCCAGGATGGGCATTAACGATCCATCAAGAGATGATGTGGAACAGATACTCGAATCGGCCCATAGAGCTGCTGAAGTTACCCACAGCCTTCTTGCATTCAGCAAAGAACAGAGCATAAATCCCAAGCCGGTTTTGATANNAGGGTCATAGCTGCCTTAAATTAAATCCCAAGCCGGTTTTGATAAATGACGTTGTAAAAAGATCCGAGAAACTACTGTCCAGAGTCATAGGCGAGAATATAACAATAAACACTTCGTTTTCAGGCGATGAAGTGGAATGTATGGCAGATGCCGCTCAGATAGAGCAAGTACTTATGAATCTTGCGACCAACGCAAGGGATGCAATGCCCCATGGAGGCAGACTTACCTTTGGCACAGCATGCGCGGAGATGGATGAATCCTTTATTCGAGATCATGGGTATGGAAGGCTGGGAATGTTCGCCCTCATTTCAGTCTCAGACACCGGTATCGGCATGAGCAAAGAAACGGCGGCAAAGATTTTTGAACCATTTTTTACGACAAAAGAGACGGGAAAGGGTACAGGTCTTGGGCTTGCAATGGCATATGGCATTATCAAACAGCACGATGGGTACATCGACGTCCATAGCGAACTGGGGGAAGGGACAACGTTTAATATATATCTTCCCGAAGCTAAATCGAAAGGGGGAGCAAATGCGACAACAATTGAATCGGTGTTATCGGGCGGGACAGAGACTATACTTGTGGCTGAGGATAACGAGAAATTGCGAAAACTCTCTGAAATCATTCTTAAGCAATATGGCTACAAGGTAATTCTTGCTGAAGATGGGGAGGATTCAATAGAGAAGTTTATCGAAAATCAGGATAGAATTCACCTTGTCCTACTTGACATGATAATGCCCAAGAAGAGCGGCAAAGCAGTCTATGATGAAATAAAAAGAATTAAGCCGAATGTGAAGGTTATATTTGTGAGTGGGTATACTGCCGACAGGATTGATAAAGAGAGCATGGTTGGAGAAAATGTCGATTTCCTATTTAAGCCGGTATCACCTAAAGATCTTCTAGGGAAAATCAGGGACATGTTGACAAGATAAACAACCAATTATGATTGAGAACTGGTGTTAATAATATGTTAGATCATAATCGGATTGTGCGCGAACACATTGAAGTACGCTTTCCCATGGTCTGCCCTAATTGTGAACGCGCGTGGCCTGAGTTCTCAGGAGTTGCTGGAGTATCTGAGGATAAGACTCGCAGGCAAGTCTTGGCCGGACTGGGTCAAGGAGACACATGAAAAAAGGATTTAAGGAGGAGGGCCATAGACGAGCCCCCCTCGTTTTTAGTTTTACTATCTAACGTATCTTTCTCCGAACTCTATGCCTTCTTTTACCTGGTTAATAGCACGATCGATGAGTTCAATCGCTTTTTCCCTGTGCCCTCCCTTATTGGGTGCAGCCCTCTCCAACTCCTGCCTTGCCGCTCTTAATTCATCCAGAGCAGCATCCATGCGGGGCTGATGATCAAACTGGGGGCCGGCGCATCCGGCCATCAACCCAATTAATAGTGAGATGATGACAGAGGCAAGGATTGTTTTTTTGTTCATGAAAGTCTCCTAACGTCTCTCACCGTGGTGTTCGCCGAACTCAATACCTTCTCTTACCTGATCCATAGCGCGATCGATGAGTTCAATCGCTTTTTCCCTGTGCCCTCCCTTAGTGGGTACAGCTTTCTCTAATTGTTGCCTTGCTTCCCTCAGATGTTCGAGAGCGGCCCTCATATGAGGCTCGTCGGCTGCACAAATGCCGACTGTTCCGCCGACAAGAAGTGCGCCAATAACTACAGCTGCTAGAAATCTTTTCATCCTAATTCCTCCTTTGGTTTGAGTGTTTATTTTTCAATTTTAACTATTTTGGATTCCTGATTCAAGGGAAACAGTCTTCTTCAGTCCGCAAGTTCTGGGGGGTTTCCCATGATGGTCGCGGCTGACCCGATGTTGCTCGATACCGCAAGGCCAATAAGAAAGGGTATGGGATTCAATCTGGCCCTAAGAAGAGTGACAGTGAGCACCGGCGCAAATACGAGGCATACGATGTCATTGACAAATATAGCCGAAAGCCCAGCGCTAGTGACTATCATGACAAAAAGGAATCTTTCAGGTCTTTCCATGA
>PMYY01000086.1:0-21319 GCA_003170655.1 Nitrospiraceae bacterium | reverse complement strand
AGACAAAGATATCTTTCAGCTCTCTGTAGGCATGTGGCAAATGTTGTAGCGGGGCCTTATTAAAAACAAACAGCGCCCAATAAATATCGTGTCGGAGATGTTTGTTAATCAACATTGCTGAGTATTCTTCGTGATAGCTTACTGGTGATGGATGTCACCAAACGTTCAGATTGTTCCTATTTTATGTGTTGCGACACTTGATATTATTTGTATTTCCGCGATAATTAAGTAGTTGTATGGATACAGCGATATTAAGGAATGGAGGAATTAATAATGTCTATTGGGAATATCACTAGCAGTGCGCTTAGCGCGTTAAACGCATTTAGCACTGGCCTGAACGTAACCGCCAACAATATTGCCAATATGAACACTACTGGCTTTAAGCCTTCAAGTGCAGTGATGAATGAGGGCGACAACGGCGGTGTTAAGGTTACTCTGAGCCAAAGCCAGAATGCAGAGGTTGATCCAGCTAAGGAGATGACAGACATGCTGATCGAAAAAAATGCGATTCAGTTGAATGTCAAATCCTTGGAGACAGAAGATCAAGTCTATAAAAGTCTGATCGATATGAAGGTATAGAAATTTAGGGATTTTATGATCATAAACTGGATTTCGAGTGTTGTACCTTCACTACTTCACTCGTATTTAGCTCAGGGAGAAGTGTAATGTCAGAAAAGAAAACGAGGAGCACCCAAAGATTCAATGGTTCAACCGTCACAGTTATTCTCACATTGGCAATAATGTTCCTGCTCTGCGGAACAGTTTATTCTCAAAATCTTAGTAGTCAACAGGGACGCTACTGGAAGTGGGCCGCCCCACAAGGATGGAGTCATAGTGAATCTATAGCTGGAGTCACGCTCACATCTCCGGACGGAAAATACGAAGCTGCTCTGGCTGGACTCATGCGTTCGCAAGGGCATACCACGCCCACAGCGTTCCTTCGCCGGATGCTCGGCATGGCTTATTCCAAAGTTAAGTTGGTAGCTGTCAGACAGCTTCCCAATCAGAAAATGGGCCACCCAACCTGGACCTGGATAGAAGCCGACGTGACTGCTACAAGGAAAAGCGGGTCCCAGATGAAAGGGATCTGGAGATGTGGAGTTGCCAATTATTACAATCTGAACGATGCATTCGTAAATGGTTGGTGGGCGCCGGTATCCAGTTTTCAGCAAAGCAAGAACAATCTCGAGCCAATTGCAAAAAGCATAATTCTAACTGACCCCAATGAAGCTTTTGGCAATAATCAGCTTATACATCCTAGCACTAGTTCAAGCGCAGGTCTTGCAAAGAACAATCCCAATACAACCGGTGATATGATAATGAAGTCATGGGAGAATAAGAATAAATCGTTGGATGAATCAATGCGAAAAGATACCAATGTTCGACGCGGCTANNGCTAAGGGCGGATATGTCAATCCGAACAGTCCGACAGAGGTGCTGAACTGCGGGACTCCGGGAGACCCTAAACCATGCACGGCAAGATAAAAAGATTAAGGTTGTCATAGGGACCCCAATCACTATAGGATAGAGAAACTATCAGCGCATCATACAGAAATCCATGAAAGGCTTCTCTGTCGCACCGATATGCCACTTGGTGAGAAAGGCATGGCTACTTAATAATTCTGCAGGTTAACTGCGTATGGATTGAGGACGAAGGTTAAACAACCCTTACATCTACCGAGTGTAATCCTCGGGAACCATTCGGGTAGCTCCTCGTTATGACACTGAAGATCGATCCTGACTCCTGCATCTTCCCGATCCTGTCGATGCCTCGCACCTTAAGGGTATACTTACCCCTTTTAGCCGGTTTCCAGTCGTAGCTCCATACCGCCCATGACCATTTTGAAAGCGGCTCCTTCAGCACGGCGTCATGCCAACTCGAACCATCGTCTAGAGATACCTGCACCCTGCTTATGCCATAGCGTCCCGAAGATGCTATGCCGCCTATTACGTAACTACGGAGCGGTACCTGCTTTCCGGACATGGGCATTAGTATCTCGGACATCGTCGGTATAACGGAGCTGTCCGACCATCCCTCTTTTTCCCAATATCCCTTGTAGTCGTAATTGACAAGCTCTATCTTCGACAGCCACTTCACATTCTTCATTCCGAAAATTCCCGGCACAACTGCCCTTAAGGGATACCCATGCTCCCGCGGCCGCAATTTCCCATTCATCTTGAATGCAAGAAAGACGTCCTCGGAGAGCGACAGGGCGTAAGGGATGCTGTCGCTGTAGCCGTCATCAGCGTAAAAAACAGTCTTCACAATGCCAGGTTTCGGCGATGCCCTTTCGATGACTTTTTTCAGTGTCACTCCCTCCCACAAAGCGTTGCCTATCGCGTCTCCGCCTACAGAGTTGCCTATACATTCCAGGGTAATGAATTCGCTCACGTCTTTCATAGCTTCCAATTCATTGAAATTAAGGGAATATGGATCGTAGAGCATTCCCTCCATCCTCAGCCTAAATGAGCTTGCGTCGATTTCCGGCACCTTGCTGGAATAAGTAGTGATATAGAACTCCTCATTCGGCGTTATTTCCTTCGCTGTAAATCCCATGAAGTTGACGGTTCCCTTCATCAGCATCGCATGTTTCTGTTCTTCGGTCAGGGCCTCGGCATAATGAAATACTCCGTCAAAAACAGAGACGCCGAACCCAAGCCCGATTGTCCCCAGCCCGACTCTCCTGACAAAGTCTCTTCTGCTTATATCATTTTTCATGATGCCCTCGTGACAACTTATTTCTTAATGAAAGTTTTTCAACATGCACCGGGCTGTCAATCCTGGGTTGGTCAAGAAAGCTTTGTACAATGCGAACCCGGAGTTCAGGAGAGATCTGCACCAGAAGCGTTGTCTGAGTCATCAGAGGCGCGCTTGCGGCCAAGGTCAAACGAATCACAAAGACCAAGCAATCATATCTCCGACGAATATCCTGCCCGATCAGCGGACTAATTCAGAGTGGCTGAATGCTGACCTCTCCTGAACTCCACAAAGACCGTCAACGAAAGAATGTTTCAGCTTTTTTCGTCTTGCGGCATCGGCTTTAGAATCACCAGTGTGGCACCCCATCCGCCTGCATCCTCTCCTCCAAGCTGGAATGACACGACGGCCGGTATTTTCTTGAGGATAGCATGGACCGTCTCCCTCAACATACCCGTACCTTTCCCATGTATTACTCGCACCTCACGGATGCCCTTACCCCTGCAGGCCTCCAGATAGTGCGGCAGCAATTCTTTCACATCTTTGGGATTGAAGGTATGCAGGTCAAGGGTCCCGTCAATAGGGAACTCAACCGGATCTATCTTCTCGTTCTCGCCTTCGATCATCGCTTCACTTTAGGATAACAGGAAATATGCCGATTAAACCCGTCTACATAAGAAAAGTGCGACAGGCATCAAAACGTGATATAATTGTTCCGGTTATTTGAACTGGCCGGGGCATGAGTTTCGGAGGCGGTTATGACGGATAAAGACAAGACCAAAGAAGAGACTCTAAAGGAATTGCTTGAACTTCGCGAGCAAAATCAGGACCTGCACCAGATGCTAAAGGGAATGGCGCAGGCGGCCGATGAACTACGCGACCACCTCGAGAAATACATGGCCCTGATCGAATCGACAGACGACTCTATTTATCTTGTCGACAAGAAGGCCCGCTATCTTTTCATGAATAAGAAGCATCTCGCCCGAATGGGACTTCGCATCGAAGAACTTCTCGGCAAAGGCTACGGAGATTTTCACTCTCAGGACGAAACGGGTACCTTCGTTCATCAGGTAGACACGGTATTTAAGACAGGCGAATCATGCCAATATGAGCATAGAAGCGTGAGAGATGGGGGCTACTTTCTCCGAACTCTAAGTCCTGTTGCGGGTTCGAGCGATACGATCAAAGCGGTAACCGTCATATCCAAAAATATAACATCTCTAAAAACCCTCGAGGCAGAGTTATATGCTCTGTCGTTAGCTGACGAATTGACCAGTCTGTACAATCGCCGCGGATTCCTGACACTCTCTGAACAGCAGATCAAGATCGCCAGGAGAATGAAACAACGCTTGCTTCTGATCTATGCCGATATGAATGAAATGAAGAAGATTAATGATACATTCGGGCATGCCAAGGGTGATGAAGCCATAAAGGCCCTGGCTGAAATCCTGAAGAATACCTTCCGGGAATCTGATATCATAGCCCGTATCGGAGGAGACGAATTTGCAATTCTTGCCACTACATTCCGGGCCCGTAGTGAAAGGACATACATGGAAAGGCTTAAGGCCAATATAGACGCCTATAACGCTATAGGTAAATGTCCCTATCTCCTTTCGATCAGCACAGGGATATTTATATGCGATCCGTTGATACCATGCGGGATTGAAGAAATGCTCGTTGCGGCGGACAAACGGATGTACGAGCAGAAGTCTGCCCTTCAAAGGTCACGCTCTTAAAAAAGCCTTCAATGGAAGCCCATGAAAATTGATCCTTGTGAAAAGGCAAGTGCAGAGCTGACATCAGCCCTAGTTATCCATACAGGTATCACGGCAGCAAAAGCCCGCGGCATGTACGTCAGCGATGCGGGGGGCAGGCGATATATGGACTTCACCGCCGGTCTGGCCACCGTAAATACGGGACACAACCATCCTCGCATTATAAAGGCGATCATGGACCAATCAAGGGACCTTATTCACGCCGGCGGCATCTTTTATCATGAACCGCTTGTTAATCTGCCTCAACGGCTGAATAAAATCACTCCCTTGGGACTCGATACATTTTTCTTCAGCAACTCTGGTAGCGAGGCTGTCGAGGGCGCCCTGAAGCTAATCAGGAGCTATACGAAGCGCCAAGGGATAATCGCTTTTACCGGCGCCTTTCACGGCCGGGTATTGTCTCCGAATATGCGAACCCGAAACCCTTTGCTGTAGGTTCGACCAAAGATACCTACGCAAAATATTCGCACATCGGGCCGGTACTGCCCGCAATGGGATATTCCGAGGCCCAGAGGCATGAGCTCGAAGAGACGATCTCGCGCACATCCTTCGACGTGGCTGTCATTGCAACACAGTGGACCTGAGAAGAATAGTGCACTTAGATAAGCCGGCAGTCAGGGTTTCGTACGAGTTCGATATCGAGCTGGACGAATATATAGATTCATTCCTCACCGCACATAGGCTCTAGAGCATAGCAAGTTACCAGCGTGATTCCGTATTTACGAAGAAATTATATTCTTCTATCGCACGGTTGGCCGCGTCTTTGTGTTTCTGCATCGCTTGGTTCTGCTCTTCGACAAAATCATTTATGCACTTCCTATAACTCTCGGCCTGGACCTTATAGGCGTCCACTTCGGCCTCAGTCTTGAATTTGAAAGGCCTGTGCGGCTGGGTGCAGGAGTGTGCCGGCGGAACCTTATCGGCAAAGGCGAATGCTGGAAGAAATACAAATAACAATGCCGCGGAAATTATCGTGAGAAAGACTATTTTCTGCATGGTGCCTCCCTTGTGATGGACTCTTTTATCGTCTATATACCGCTCTCTTATCATACAAGCTGGATTTTACTTTGTTCAATTCGATTGCTCCGAAAATGATGGCGTTAAATTGTAGTTTGAGAATACAGGGCAAGATCGGATATCATGAAAGAAGTCTATAATCTAAGGAGAACTGGGATGGGAAATGTTTGAGGGGTAAATAACAAGGCGCCGTGGGCGTCGAAGTTCATCCTGGGCGGTGCCGTCTTGCTTGTACTGTTGTCCTCGCAAGGCGTCGTGTCGGCAGCAGCAGCAATCATGATCGGAATCGGACTGGTTGTCGTCGTAAATGTAATAGCAGCTAGGAAAAGTGGGCAGTGCTAGAGCGAAATTGAAATATTGACCAATCTGGTGTCGGAGGGCTTCATGTCTATCCCGCAATAATCTTCAATCTACCTCAAAAGCAGGATAAAAATCACAAAAATATTGGCATGGTGTGGTATACTCTCAGGCATTATGTGGCGATAAATACGTTTGAATGGGAGAGGTGTGAATGACAAAAGCAGATCTGATCGAAAAGGTAGCGAAGAACGCGGCACTGACGAAGACTGACGCAGGGAAGTGTATTGACGCTCTTATTGATGCCGTCACGGTGTCTCTTAAGAAAGGACAGAAAGTTACCCTCATTGGATTCGGGACCTTTTCTGTTTTAAAAAGGAAGGCGAGAAAGGGCCGCAACCCAAAGACAGGCAAGGAAATAAAGATAGCTGCAAGAAAGGCCCCCAAGTTCTCCGCCGGACTCGGGCTGAAGAGAGCTGTGAAATAGAAGCTTACAGCACTGTAAAGGAGCCGCCCTGTATCGGCGACTTTTTTACAGTGTCTAACCAAGGAGCAATCTTTGAACCTGACTGGAATCAAAAACCGACTCGCGCACTTTGCTGCTGAACGAAATTGGGATCAATTTCATTCGCCCAAGAACCTCTCGATGGGGCTGGCTGCTGAGGCAGCTGAATTGCTCGAAATCTTCCAGTGGCTCACTGAAAAGCAATCGTGCGAGATCATCGGCGACGAAAAAGAGATGCAGCATGTCAGGGACGAGATGGCCGATGTCTTTATCTATCTGGTGCGGCTTGCAGACAAGCTGAATGTGGACATAGAAGAGGCTGTTATGGAGAAGATCGAACTCAATGAGTCGAGGTATCCGGTCGAACTGTCGCGTGGAAACTCGACGAAGTACAGCAGGCGGCAAAAGTAATTATTGGCCCATAATCGTATAATTTGCAGCATATTTTACAATCACCACTAAATTATCTTCGTCCCTTCCCGCCCATCTTATCCATAACCTGAAGAAGTCCGCGAAGCAGATCGGTCGGGGTTGGAGGGCAGCCCGGAATGACAAAATCGACGGGTATGACTTTGTCTATCCCACCAAGCGATGCGTAGGTCTCGCCGAATATGCCGCCGTTGCAGCCACAATCTCCTACTGCGACGACAAGCTTCGGGGATGGGGTCGAATTGTAGGTCCGCTTGAGGGCTATTTCCATGTTATGCGTGACTGGGCCTGTAACCAACAGAACGTCAGCAAACCGCGGAGATGCCGTAAAGTGGATACCGAACTTCTCGCAATTGTAAATCGCATTGTTCATCGCGTGGATCTCAAGTTCGCAGCCGTTACATGAGCCTGCGTCGACTTGCCTTATCGTGAGGCTCCGGTTGAAACGCTTCCAGATTTCCGCTTTCAGCTCCGCGCCTATAGCCGCAACTTCCGCCGAAATTTCCTGAGGCAGTGGCTCGGTAACTATGCCGGTGCGGAATATCTGATGCAATATCCTTATCATAGATCATGCCCCGAATATGATTGATTGAAGCTCTTGTTACAGACAGGGAAATCAGGAACTATGTTCCCAAGAACTGCCCTTTCGAGCCCCAACCAGCTTAGGGTCGATGGGTCCCTGACCATGCAGCGATTTATTTCACCCTGCGGGCCTGCCTGGAGCCAGTAGATGATTTCTCCGCGCCATCCTTCGACAGCAGCAAACCCCGAGGTATCATGCCACGGCGCATTAACCGCAGTCGTGATATCACCCTCCGGGAGCGTCGTCAGTATTTCGCTAATGATCCGTATTGATTCGCGTATTTCTTCTACCCTAACCCAGACGCGTGCGTGGACGTCGCCCGCGATAAGGACAGGCACGTTTACCACGATTCGGTCATAAGGGGGAAACGGGTTCTGTATTCTGCAATCGAGATTCAGCCCGCTCGCCCGCGCAACGAGGCCGACGACTCCGAGGTCCCTCGCTGTCTCCGGATCAAGAATGCCGGTAGCGCGGGTCCTGTCTTCAAGTGAGGAGTTCTCATCAATGATGACAACCAGCTTCTCGAATTCCTGCGACAGGTAATTGAGTTCTCCCAAGATGTCCGTTATTCCCTGTGAATCGATATCAGCCGTGACACCGCCGGGTAGGACCCTGTCCATTATGAAGCGGTGCCCGAAAAGTCTCAGATTGGTGCGCAGGAGCATCTCCTTGAGCCTCATGGTCTGATAAAGCATAAACGCAAAGGCGACATCATTGCAGATGGCACCGATATCTCCCAGGTGATTTGCTATGCGCTCCCTTTCGAGAAATAGCGCCCTCAGCCAATTAGCGCGGTCGGGCACGCTGCATGCAGTCATTGATTCCAGTGCCATACAGTATGTCAGGCTATGGGCGACGGTAGCGTCACCCGAAACGCGGCCCGCAAGCCTCGCCCCTTCATCCCATGAAAGCGCCTCGAACCTTTTTTCTATCCCTTTGTGGACGTACCCCAGCCGCTCTTCGAGATTAATTATAGTCTCTCCGACAGCCTGAAACCTGAAATGTCCGGGCTCGATGATACCGGCATGAACCGGGCCGACAGGGATCTCGTATATACCTTCGCCTTCCGCCCTCGCCCATTTATACTCGCCCTGCACTCTTGGCAACGGTTTGGATGCATCAAAGGTCTTTCTGAGCGGCCAGGCATCGGCCGGCCAATCCTCGAATTTTATCCATGGCCGCGCATCGGGATGCTTGTCGGCAGTCAGTCCCATCAGGCTTTCGATCTGGCGCTCAAACCGGTAGGCAGGCACGAAGTGTTTGGTGAGGCTCGGGAAGACCGGGTCGTCTAAGGGAATATCTGACTTCACTATAAGGTATTCACTTCCATACCTATAGCAGGCATATATAGCGTAACCTCTTACGTAAGGCGTCTCATCGGTCGCCCATTCGGCAGCAAGCAGGGCATAGGCCTTTTTCAGCACCCTCCCAGCCTCGACAAACTTGGCCCTTGGGACAACGCAAAAAATGACTGATTCAGGGTAATGCCTTGCACGAAATCTGGCATCTTCCTTGAGCGCGGAAACTATGGCTGCTTTCAAAACGCTCATTTCAGCAACTCCACTGCGGTATGAAACCACTGATTCAGAAAGTCCGGGATATAAAGGCCTATCATCAGTACCAGCGCCATGTGGAGCATCACAGGGACATGGGCCGCAGTCATAGGTTTCTGGTTCGGCGGAATCTCACCCGAGACCATGGGCTGAACCATGCGCAGGAGTGCGGCAAAGGCGACCGCGAGTCCGAGGAGCAGAAGCGGGGTCCATAAAGGTGCATCCTTGATCGTGGCGGTAAGTATTAGGAACTCGCTGGTAAAGATGCCGAAAGGTGGCATGCCTACGATGGCCAGCACCCCGAACATCAATCCCCAGCCGACCAGCGGATTGCCCTTGAAAAGACCCTTAATCTTATCCATCTCCTGCGTCCGATGCATTTGAGAGGCATGTCCAACCGTGAAAAATATCGCGGATTTCGCCAGACTATGAACGAGCATATGCAGCAGAGCGCCGAAGGTAGCCAGGGGACCACCCAATCCGAATGCAAAGGTCGCAATCCCCATGTGTTCTATAGATGAGTATGAAAACATCCGCTTTATGTCCTTCTGCCTGAGGAGAGAGAAGGCCGCCACAAGTATCGAAAGGATTCCGAAACCCATCATGATGTCTCCAGCATGATGGGTCCGGGTAGAGCCGTCGACAAGGACCTTGCACCTGACAAGGGCATAAAGGGCGATGTTCAGAAGAAGCCCTGAAAGAACGGCCGAGATCGGTGTAGGGCCTTCGCTGTGGGCATCCGGCAGCCAATTATGGAGTGGCACGAGACCGACCTTTGTGCCGTAGCCGACCATCAGGAAGACGAAGGCCAGCGACAATACCGTAGGCTCGAGCTGTCCGCTGACCCTGCTTAGATTCGTCCATAGCAGTGCATCCCCGCCCTCTCCAAGCACCTTTTCAGCGGCGAAATAGAGAAGCACGGTCCCGAACAGTGCCTGCGCAATGCCGACGCCGCATAAGATGAAATATTTCCATGCTGCTTCAATGGCTCTCGGAGTGCGATATAGAGAGACGAGCAGAACGGTGGAAAGCGTGGCTAGCTCCATCGCAATCCACAACACCCCGACATTGTTGGTCAGCAGGCAGAGCAGCATGGCGAATATGAAGAGCTGGAACATGGCATGATAGAACCTCATGCGGATGTGTCCCACACGGCCGTGCTCTCTCTCTCTTCTCATATATCTCCTGCTGAAGATCGCAGTCGTCATCGAGACGAATGAGGTCAGAACCGCTAGGTAGACATTGAAGGCGTCGACGAAGAAAAACTTGCCACCGGCCAGCATCGGACCTTGCAGATAGACCTCCAGCGCAAGGCCGCTGCCTGCCGCGAATGTTGCCGCCGAACAAAATATATTCATTTCGGGCGCGAACTTCCGGTCCCCCATGAATGCGAGTACAGCAGCGCATACCAGCGGTACGCCCAGTAAGATGAGGAGCATTATGCTGGTGTTCATCATGCTCAATCCTCCTCCTTCAGCCGGGCCATCTGATCGACGTCGAGACTGTCGAAGGTGGTATGTATATGGAAAAAGAAGATGCCAAATATGAAGGCTGCAATCAGGACGTCGAGCGCAACGCCGAGTTCAACGACCAGTGGCATCCCGTAAGTAGCGCTGGTTGCGGCAAAGAAGAGCCCGTTCTCAAGCGCAAGAAAGCCGATAATCTGAGTGACGGCATGCCGCCGGGTTATCATCATCAGCAAGCCGATCATGACGGTCGCAAGGGCTATCGCAAGAGTCGACCGCGTTATCATGGCAGACAGCTCTCTTACAGGAGCCGTCAGGTGATAAGAGAATATGACCAGAGCTATCCCAATAAGCATTGTCATCGGGATATTGACGATGGTCTCGACTTCTTTGCGTATCTTCAGGCGATGTATTAAGACATGCAGAATGTAAGGCAGAAGGAAAACCTTCAGCGACAGGGTAAGAAGCGAAGAAATATACAGATGGTGCTTGCCGGCGACGTATCCGACTATAGCCGTGTTCAGGGAAAGGAAAAGCCCCTGCCATGCAAACAGATTGATCAGTCCGTAGATCCGCCGTTGGACGAGCATGCCAAACGCAGTCAGGAGTACGAGCGCCGCCAGGAAACTGTTAACATGTGCCGCAGTAATCAGGTCCATATCAGTCCAGTATAAAAAAGGAGAGCATGCCGAGGGTCGCGAGAAGGAATGCCGCCCCAAGGAACTCTGTTAATCTGAATAATCTCATCTTTGCCAGTCCGGTCTCTATCAGGACTATGCCTATTCCAACTGCTCCGAGTTTAAGTACCATATAAACTAATGCCTCTGGGATCCCCAGCAGGCTTCCCTTTGCTGCGATTCCCCACGGTGCAAATGCCGCTATGCCCAATATCACAAAAAGGAAGAGTTTCATCATCCCTGCCCATTCGATGAGGGCCAGGTGCCTGCCCGAATATTCGAGGATCATCGCCTCATGGATCATGGTCAATTCGAGATGGGTTGCCGGATTGTCCACTGGCACCCTGCCCGTTTCGGCGAGGGCGATCAATATGAACGCTAGGAAAGCGAAGGCGAGAGATGGCCTCAGCACCGACTGCCCACTGTAGATGACCTGTATTATCTCTGAAAGCGATGTAGACCTGTTTGCCAGTGAGACCGTAAAAATAGCCATAAGCATCGCCGGCTCGGCAAGCGAGGCGATCATCATCTCGCGGCTCGATCCCATTCCTCCGAAAGCGGTCCCGATATCCATCCCCGCCAGGGCAGTAAAGAAACGGGCAATTGCAAATAATGCGACGATAACGATGACATCTGCGGTCGAGGCGAGCGGCAGATCCAGTGACAATATTGGAATGATACCACCGGCAAGGACAGCGGTGCTGAAGACGAGGTAAGGAGTGAACCGGAATATCCAGGAAGCATTCTCGGCCAAAAGTACTTCCTTTGAAAAAAGCTTCGCGAGGTCCCGGTAAGGCTGGAAGAGCCCTGCGGATGTGCGCCCCTGCGCCCAGCACTTCACCATCCTCACCCAGCCTACAAAGGCGGGCGCAAGCCCCAGAAGGGTGAGTACCTGCAGAAGTTCAATAATATATGGGTTCAGGTTCATCGTAAGAATACCAGCAGTATTATGATCGTTATGAACGAATAAATAAGATATGCCTGGATGCGTCCCTGCTGGAGCTTTCCGACCTTGCGCGACATCCAGAAACTTGCTTCGACGACCGGCTTATAGAGCCATCCCCACACACGGTCTCGTATACTGAGGTGATACTGTATTTTTTTCGGGAAGGCCTTGTGACCGGCCTGTGGGGCCAGTTCCACACGCTCCCTGATACTGAAGAGATACCCGAATATTCTTCGTATCGGCATCGCGAAGGAGGTCGCATTGTATTGCATCCTCTGATTGATCTTCTCGAAGCCGCAGTCCCAAATCGGCACCCGGCGTATAGTCCCCGGCCTGACATGAAGAAGCGCGTATGCGATGCCTAAAACTAATATTATTCCTACGAATACTATGAAGCCCGAATATGATGCGCGCTCATAAGAGACCGGTGTTAGCCACATCCAGCCGTAGCGGCCGGCCGAGGAGGCAATCGTCGTACCAATTAATTGCTCTGCGATAATATCCATCCAGTCGATGAAGACGGAAGGCAGGATGCCGAGACCGAAGCATGTCAAGGCTGCCAGGAGCATTCCTATCCGCATGGACCAGTCTACTTCATGGACTTTGGGATTATGATGGCCCCTCCAATGACCCAGGAAAGTAACCCCGAAGGCCTTAACAAAACAGGCGGCGGCCAGTGCCCCTGTCAGCGCCAGCAATGCGGCGCCCAGAGGTATGAGGAGCCTGATTAGGGGACTCGGCAGGGCAGGTGAAAGCAGGAATGCCTGGAATGTAAGCCACTCTGAGACGAATCCGTTAAAGGGCGGCAAAGCGGAAATCGACACGCATCCGATGAGAAAAAGGGCCGCAGTCCATGGCATCCTGTGAATGAGTCCACCCATCTCCTCCATGTTCCTCTCGCCGGTGGCATGAAGGACCGCCCCTGCACCCATGAAAAGTAGCCCCTTGAACATCGCATGGTTCATAGTGTGATAGAGTCCCGCGATAAGACCGAGGGCTGCCAGCAGCGGCAGGTTGAAGGCTTTGAAGATCATGGCCAGCCCGATCCCGATCAGGATGATCCCGATATTCTCTACCGAATGGTATGCGAGAAGCCTCTTCAGATCATGCTGCATCAGTGCATACAGCACGCCCATGACCGCCGAGATGAGGCCGAAGCTCAAAACGATTGCCCCCCACCAAACCGGGAATACGTGAATCAGGTCGAAGGTTACTCTGACAATTCCGTAAATGGCAGTCTTGAGCATTACGCCGCTCATCAGTGCCGATACATTGGAAGGAGCAACGGGATGGGCCTCGGGCAGCCAGACATGAAGTGGAATGACGCCAGCCTTTGCGGCGAACCCGAAGAATGACAGAAAAAAGGCGGCAGTGGCCCATTCGATGGGTAATTGGGCTGTGCGCATGGCATCGAAGGTATAACCGAGAAAGCTTTCGGACTTGGTGGCAAATCCTGCCAGGACTCCGAAGGACAGAAGGATGGCGATTGCCCCTACATGTGCCACGACAAGGTAGAGGAATGCGGCCCTCCGATTTTCCTGCCTCTCGTTTTCAAAGATCACCANNGGGCGTCGTCCGCCAGTACAACCATCATCATACCGGCAATGAATATGCAATAAAAGATAATAAGGCTGGTTACAGAACGCTGCCCGAGGTATCCTTTAATATATCCGATGGAATATACCGAGACGAAGAGAGAGAGAAGGCCAATAACCGTAAGAAAGAAACCGGAGAGCGCGTCGAGACGCAGATGAAAAGGAAGGTCAGGGAGCCCTATCGGCAGTATGACCTGGTTTGTAATGCCGCTGCCGACAGACCAGATACCGGCGGTTACNNCTACTGTAGCGAGTGCAAATGCCATGGTGATAAGAATTTGCTGATGTTTCCTGAAAAGGGGCGCCAGCATCGCCGTTGCGAAAAGCAGCAGAACTGATGCGCCGGCCATTGAAATCGGATCGTACATCATACGTCAATCTGCCTGAAGATCTGCGTCTCTTTTTCTGCCAGGACCCGCAATATCTCGCTCCTGTATAGCTCTTCTGAAAACTGCAACCGTCTAACCGCCGAAATAACCTCTTCTTCCCTCAACAACCTGAGCAGCTTTGCCTGTATCCTTAGGAACCGCCGTTCATTCTTAGGGAAAATAAAAAATAGAGTGTCCACGTCTTCGTTGTCGACCGCTCCGAAGGGAATCGGCCTTTCGAGACGACAGAGCGCAATATACGATGAGGCCGTGAATTTTCCGAATGAACCGGGATGCGGCAGCGCGATTCCATTGCCAACCGATGTCGGGCACAACGCCTCGCGGTCCGTGATCGAAGTGAAAAGTTTCTTTATATCGATATCGATAATCCGCGTTTTTATGCGCTCAAGGCTCGACCGGACAGCCTCTCCCTTCGTAGAGGCGTGGATGGCTTGATAAATACCTCCGCGCAGGAGGAATTCCGCTATCGAAATACTTTCTTCGTCACCGGCGCTATTTTCTATCGCTGTTTTATACGAAAAAGCCCTGGTATCTTCCATCCAGGACATGATTTCTCTACGGTCGAATCGCCACTGCCGGCCCACCCTGAAGCAGGGGATCGTTTCATTCTGAATCATACGGTATATGGTCTTATCCGAGACCTTCAAAAGTCCCGCAACATCTTTAACACTTAAGTTCATAATTGTCTAATAGAGTCCAATGATGAGCATTTATGTCCACAAGGAGGTATTTTAAATTCCAGATGACCGCTTTGTCAATATATTTCCAATCTAGTTCCCATACCCAAAAATAGCCCTTCAAAGGTGATTCTTTTGAACCATCCCAATGTTATACCATAGCATTAAGGGAGGGGGGGCTTTTTTATCCCGAAAGCAGATACTCGAGAGGAGGGATACTCCACTACCTGCCCTCTCGCCTTACAAAAACCGCACAGTGGCATCCGCGATGACGGCTAAACCACATCATGAATACAACGGGCAGTAGGTCGTGAACTGCCCGGTATTCATTGGATCTGAGCAAACCACACTATTTCGCTCCTATTCAGCCGAAATCAGCGTAACCTCGAATGTCAGATCATGCCCGGCAAGTGGATGATTGCCGTCGATAACAAACGCCTCTTCATTCTCGCCTATCACTTTCACAGAAATTGCCTTGCCGTCAGCGCGGTATACCGTTACCGTTTTTCCCACTTCGTAAAAAATGGGTGCCTTGGCCTTGGGCATCTGGAAGACACGCTCCTCTTTCCTCGGTCCGTATCCCTGCTCTGAAGGAATTTGAATGACCTTAGACTCACCTATGGACATTCCGATCACGCCCTCTTCGAGCAGACCCATAACAGCGCCATCCCCCACAATAAACTCCAGCGGCCCATGCGTTTCTGATGTCTCAAAAGCCGTACCGTTTTCCAACTTCAGTTGATATGACAACTTAACCTTATCGCCTTTTTTTACTGCACTCATCCCGTAACCCTCACTGTATTTATTGGACACATTTGAATTCAACTCTGTATTGTTCCACGTGGAACAATACTTTTGAGACTTTCCCTTCCTCTATAAAGGCATCCGTCAGGCGTCTGCTCTGGCGCTCATGGCCAGCTGTATTGATATGGCGTTTATCGACAGTGCCTGCGATGTATTTCTTGGTGATGTCGCCCGATTCCATCCGATTATAATACCATCTCTGCCCGATTCACATAAAGCTTGCCGCGATCAAGTCGAATGTTCCCCGTGGCACATTCTTAAGTATTCATTCCGGATAGCTGCAACTATTTACTTCCCAGCGACATTGCCTCTTTTACCCTTATAATGCGGGTAATCGTCTCATTGACGGGTACTGGGACTCCTCTTTCGCTTCCAAGTTTAACTATCGCTCCATTAAGCGCGTCAATTTCGAGTCTCTTACCAGCCTTCAAGTCGTGATACATCGATGGGTAATGCTCTTTAGTCGGCGGGACAAGCTTTGTGTAGAAGTGGTCGATATACCCTTTGGGATTAGCCCAGTGCAACTTGATCGAATGCGCCTTGGCCACCTCAAATATTTCCCCAATTAGCTGATTCATCACGCGCCTCGTATCCTCATGCTCGGCAAGGCTTCCATAATTGCACTCAAGCAAAGCTCCAAGCGGATTCAGGGCACAGTTATAGAGTATTTTGTCCCAAAGTATCTCACTTACATCGGCTGCATAGGCGGTCGGTACTCCGGCCTTATCGATTTCAGATGCGATTCTGACTATAATATCATCCGGAATAGCCTCTTCAGGCTGCCCTATTCTCACCTTATCTGCAATGACAGTGACCTCGGCCTTGCCGGGCGTCACTGTGCGTGCACCAAAGATGATCCTGGCAAGCAGCACGTGTTCCCTACCCACAGTATGCGCAACGGTTTCATAATTTCCGTACCCATTTTGTGCCGATATAACAATAACATCCTCAGCAACCAATGGTGCTAACATTGCCACAGCCTGCGCAGTATCGTACGATTTGACCGTAAGAATTATGATATCTATTCTTTCATTCTTCAAAGGATCAATCCCAGCGAAAACTCCGTCGAGCACAGCCTCATGCTCTCCCCATATGCCTAAGATCCTAATTCGCCTTTCCGACAAGGCCGAAAGATACTTGTCCTTAGTGATTGCAAAGACACGATGACCCGCCTTCTTCAAAAGGGTTGCGAAGGTCGTTCCCAGCGCACCGAGCCCTACTACGACTATATTCACTCTCAAACACCACCGAACATAAATTTAGAATGTTCCACGTGGAACAATTAATTCATCGCAGCCCTGACCGCCTGCACCAGCGGCCCAATCTCTTCAGTCTTCACCGTCCTCGCATCGAGCAGCAATGCGGCATCCCTTATCCTTGCAATAACATGCGGCCTTCCGAGCCTCAATCTCACTTCTAGCTCATTTATCGAAATCGCAGACGGCATTACCGACACAACAAAAGTCCTTAAAGGGACTTCTGCAAGGGCCCCTCCACCCGACTGCGATACATCTTCAATCACATTTATACCGGCAGTCTGCGCTCCATCAACACCCAAACCCGCCTTCAGCATCCGGGCGATCTTTTTTGCTTTTTCCTTAATCTTTTCAGGGTCCTGCAACAACATAGACACAGTTGGGATCCTTTCCTTCGCAACCCCTTCATCAAGATAATACCTGAGAGTGGCCTCGAATGCGGCCAAGGTCATTTTATCGACCCTGACAGCTCTCATGAGTGGATTTTTTGCTATCTTTTCAATTAGTTCCCTTTTGCCAACGATCACCCCCGCCTGTGGCCCCCCCAGCAGTTTATCGCCGCTGAAGGTCACGATATCAGCTCCGGCCTTAATCATTTCCTGGACTGTCGGCTCGATATGAATGCCGTATGGCTTGAGATCGATAAGACATCCGCTCCCCAGATCAAACATGACTGGTACTGAATATTTCTTCCCAAGCGCTGCCATCTCTTCAATCGACAATGCTTCTGTGAATCCGATCATCCTGAAATTAGATTGATGCACCTTCAGCATCAGAGCGGTATTATCGGTAACGGCCCTTTCATAATCATAAGCGTGAGTCTTATTTGTAGTCCCTACTTCCTTTAAAATAGCTCCACTGCTGGCCATAACATCGGGTATCCTGAATGAACCGCCTATTTCGACCAACTCTCCCCGTGATACAATGACCTCACGGCCTTTTGCCAGTGCTGTGAGAGATATGAAGACAGCGGCCGCGTTGTTGTTGACGATGATTCCGTCTTCAGCACCAGTAATTTCCCTAAGCAGCCCCTGTACATGGGAGTATCGCTTACCGCGCTCGCCTTTATCAATATCGTATTCGAGGTTAGAATATCCCCCGGCAATCATCGAGACCCTTTTCATAATCTCTTCAGACAACACCGACCGTCCGAGATTCGTGTGTATTACAACGCCGGTAGCATTGATGACAGGCTGCAAGTTGAACCCCGAAAGCTTTTCTATGATCCGCTCGATTTCCTGGAGAAGGTCGGACGGGTCATCCATTTCGTATTTCCCCCCGAGTATCGTCTTACGCTTCCGCTGGATGATTTCTCGAATGGCGCGTATCACGTATACTCTCGGATATTTCCGCAGCCACTCGATACCCACCTTCGATTTCACGATCTCATCCACTGCTGGAAGGCTTAAGAGAAGCTTTTTCTTGTCCATATTGATAGCTCCTGTCCCGGAATTTATAATACCGCCTTAGTCTCGAAGGCAGANNTGAAATTAAATCACAGCAATCTCTCTTATACATAGTGCCACTTAATCGAGTAAAAAAATCAATTACATTGTGAAGACATCTTGCTCTTCGATCCTGCTTCCCCGGCAAATGCACTAAAGTTATCCGCCAGCTATTTTACTCCTTCGCCTCAGTCTTTTCAAAGGTAAGCCTTTTGTATTATTATACTAACTTGCGATAATGGTAACGTACACACTAAAAAACGTTTGGAGGTACTTGTTATGTTGAAGAGATATCTATTGGCCCCAGGTCCCACACCGGTCCCTGCCGAGGTCCTTCTATCTATGGCGATGCCGATGATACATCATCGCTCCCCTGATTTCTTGCCCATACTCGAAGCGGCAAAGAAAGGTCTGCAGTGGCTTTTCCAGACAAAAAATGATGTTCTTATCATTTGTTCGACCGGTACGGGCGGCATGGTCGGTTCGGTCAACAACTTCTTCAACCCCGGCGATAAGGTGGTTGTAGTCAACGGCGGTAAATTCGGCGAGAGATGGACCAAGATCTGCCAGGCATATGGTTTGACGGTCGAAGAGATTGTCGTCGATTGGGGCTATTCCATAAAACCTTCGGCAGTCGAAGCTGCACTGAAAAAAGACCCCTCAATCAAGGGAGTCTTTGTACAGGCGACCGAGACTTCTACCGGCGTATATCATGACATTGAAGGACTCGCCAAGGTCGTCAAGAATTATCCTGAGACTCTCTTCATTGTTGACGCCATAAGCGCCCTAGTGGCCCAGGACATAAAGACCGATGAATGGGGCATCGACGTCATGATCGGCGGTTCGCAAAAAGGCCTTATGCTGCCTCCAGGTCTTGCCTTTGTAAGCGTGAGCGAAAAGGCATGGAAGAGAAACGAAACCTCAAAGATGCCGAGGTTCTATTTCAATTTCAAAAAGGAGCGTGAGAACCTGGCCAAAAACCAGACAAACTTCACTTCAGCCGTCACCTTAATAATCGGCCTTAATGAAGCAATCAACATGCTCCGGAAGGAAGGCCTCGAAAATATCTTCAAGCGCCATGCGACGCTTGCCCATGCAACGCGTGAAGCGGTAAAGGCCATCGGCTGCGGCATCTATTCAAAGGAATCTCCCAGTAATTCCGTCACCGCAATCGAGGCCCCGCAAGGCATAGATGGGCAGCAGATATACAAAAACCTCCGCGAAAAGTACGGTATCACCGGTGCAGGCGGACAGGACAAGGCAAAAGGCAAAATCTTCAGGCTCGCCCATTTGGGTTACGCCGATACCTTTGATGTTATCACCGGCATCGCCGCAATCGAAATGGTACTCAAGGATCTCGGATACCCGGTCAAACTCGGAACGGGCGTCGCGGTTGCCCAAGAAATTCTGATGAAATAATTGCCGTTCCGTAAAGCCGACCGCAGGGGACCGATCTATACATGATGGTACTGCGGCGGGTTAAGCTATGTAAGGAGAACACAAGAATGAAGAAGGTGCTCATCAGCGACAACATTTCGTCGAAGTGTGTTGAGATCCTGAAGGAAGCAGGCCTTGAAGTCGATATCAAGACCGGCCTCAAGCCGGAGGAACTGAAGGCCATCATCGGTGAATATTCCGGCCTCGTCATCCGCAGCGCCACGAAGGTGACTGCAGAGTTAATCGACGCAGCCTCGCAACTCAAGGTCGTCGGCAGGGCCGGTTCGGGACTCGATAACGTGGACAAGGTTGCCGCATCCAAGAAAGGTATCGTCGTTATGAACACGCCGGGCGGCAACACCGTCACTACAGCCGAGCACGCGCTCGCCCTGATGTTTGCCGCTGCCCGCAAGATTCCGCAAGCCAATGCGTCAATGGCTGCGGGCAAGTGGGAGAAAAAGAAATTCATGGGCATCGAGCTCTTCAATAAAACCCTCGGCATCATTGGCCTCGGCAAGATCGGCAGCGAGGTCGCGAAGCGCGCACAGGGCCTCGGCATGCATGTCATCGCCTATGATCCATTCCTCAACGAAGAGAAGGCTGCGCAAATGGGTATAGCAAAAGGTGAGATCTCCGATATCATGAAGCGCGCCGACTTCATCACAGTTCATACGCCTCTCACCGCTGAGACCAAGGGCCTCTTCAACGCAGAAACGATGAAGATCTGCAAGAAAGGGGTCGTGCTGATCAACTGCGCACGCGGCGGCATTATAAATGAAAAAGACCTGCTAGATGCGCTCAAGAGCGGCCAGGTGGGCGCGGCAGCCCTCGACGTATTCGAGGTCGAGCCGCCGGTAAACAACCCGCTGGTCGGGCACGAGAAGGTCGTCTGCACCCCGCACCTCGGCGCGTCTACCGAAGAGGCTCAGGAGAATGTCGCTGTTGCGGTAGCCGAGCAGATCGTCGATTATCTTGTCCACGGTACCATCCGCAACGCAGTCAATTTTCCTTCGATCCCCGCAGACCAGGTCGCAACGCTCCAGCCGTATATCACGCTGGCTGAAAAGATTGGCGCTTTTGCTTCCCAGATATTCGAAGGCGGCATAACCGGACTTACCATTGAGTACCTCGGTGAGGCGGCTGCATTGAATACTTCATCAGTCACCATTGCGGTTATAAAAGGTCTCCTCACTCCGATTCTTGAAGAGACAGTGAACTTTGTCAATGCCCCCTTCATCGCCAAGGAGCGAGGCATCGAAGTGAAGGAAACGAAGAGCAATGATTCGGGGCACTTTCAGAGTCTTCTTACTCTCACCATTAAATCTCCGAAAAAAGAGATCAGCGTCTCCGGGACCCTCTTCAGCAAGAAGGATCCCTGGATCGTCAGGATCGACAACTTCAATGTCGAGATCGTGCCCGAGGGCACCATGCTCTTTATGCATAATAATGATAAGCCCGGCGTTATCGGAAATATAGGAACGGTGATGGGCAAAAACAATATTAATATCGCACGTATGCACTTCGGCAGGGAGCAGTCGGGTNNCATGGCAATCTCGGTGGTAAATATCGACTCACCTGTTAATGACAAGGTCCTTGATGAAATCCGGAAGCTGCCAAATATTCTGGATTTAAAAGTAATAAGCATGTAATCTTAAAAAGTCCCCCGCTAGGAGGTCATACCTGCGGGGGCTTCTGCGTTATGAAAAGAATAATCTATTTGCGAGGTACGGAATGTCTACAGTAGTTATTGTCGGCGCCCAGTGGGGCGAT
>PMYY01000191.1:5350-5861 GCA_003170655.1 Nitrospiraceae bacterium | reverse complement strand
AGCAAAGGTATGATGCAAGCCGCCTGCATCATGCCAGAAGATACTAAGAGAAAATGGCAACGATATACATAGAAAATAAGCCTCACAATGTCAAAGACGGCAAGAACCTTCTTGAGGCTTGTCTCGACCTCGGCTTCGACGTACCCTATTTCTGCTGGCATCCGGCACTCGGGTCCGTCGGCTCTTGCAGGCAATGCGCGGTGAAGCAGTTCCGCGACGATAAGGACACAAAGGGCAAGATCATCATGTCCTGCATGACACAGGTTAAGAACGGAATGCGCATATCCGTCGACGATCCTGAGGTGATCCATTTCAGGAGGAGCGTCATCGAGTGGCTCATGCTCAATCATCCACATGACTGCCCGGTTTGCGACGAAGGGGGCGAGTGCCATCTTCAGGACATGACGGTGATGACAGGGCATGTCTACCGGAAGACCCGCTTCCGTAAACGCACCCACAAAAACCAGTATCTCGGGCCGTTCGTAAATCATGAAATGAACCGCTGCATACA
>PMYY01000191.1:5152-5340 GCA_003170655.1 Nitrospiraceae bacterium | reverse complement strand
CGTTACAAGGACGGTCCTCTCGAAAGCGAATTTAGCGGCAATCTGGTTGAAATCTGTCCGACCGGCGTATTCACCGACAAGACCCTCAAGGAGCACTATACCCGTAAATGGGACCTGCAGACCGCACCGTCGATATGCGTCCATTGCAGCCTCGGATGCAATACCCTCCCGGGAGAACGGTACGGATC
>PMYY01000191.1:0-5076 GCA_003170655.1 Nitrospiraceae bacterium | reverse complement strand
GTTCGTTCCATTTCGCCATGCGCGCTATCGGTATCGGCTCTCCGGCAGCTTCACTGGAAGCCAATTATACTCTGCGCACTCTCGTCGGACCCAAATCGTTTTACCTCGGAATGACCTCCACGGATTACAGACTCGTCTCTCTTATAGCGGACATAATGAAAGAGCGGCCGTCAGTCATCCCCTCGCTTGAAGATATGAGGAATTGCGACGCGGTGCTCATTTTAGGTGAGGATGTTACAAACACGGCTCCACTCGCTGATCTGGCCGTGCGCAGGGCCGGGTGTCAGAAGCCCATGAAAAAGATGGACGGTGCCGGCATAGCGCACTGGAACAATCTGGCAATAGGTTATGTCACGCAGAACGATAAGGGACCGCTATTCATTGCGTCGCCAGCCAGGACAAAACTCGACGACATCGCGACTTCCACATATCGGGCAACACCCGACGACCTAGCCCGTTTCGGATTCGCTATTGCCCATGAAGTGCATGGCGAGGCCCAGCAGTCCGGAGAGATTTCAGAAGCCGAAAATTCCCTGACGAGTGAGATCGCAGCAGCGCTTAAGAATGCTGAGAGACCTTTGATAATATCCGGAACGGGGTGCGGAAGCGAGGCCGTGATCCAGGCGGCGGCCAATATCGCACTAGCACTGAATGCTACGGGCCGCACCGCCAGGCTGAGTTACATTGTGCCTGAATGCAATTCCATTGGCCTTATGCTCCTGGGGGGCGGCAGCATTGAAGAGGCGATCTCTTCGGTTGAAACGCATGCCGATACCGTAGTTATTCTTGAGCGAGATATTTACGATCTCGCGGAAAAATCATCGGTCGACGAATTCCTGTCAAAAATAAAAAATGTCATCGCATTGGATTGCCTGCCATCTAAAACCGCATCAAAGGCCGGACTCTTGCTTCCCTCTGCGACCTTTGCTGAAGGCGACGGTACCCTTGTCAACAACGAAGGCCGCGCGCAGCGTTTCTATCGGGTGTTACCGCCGACAGGTGAAGTACGGGACAGCTGGCGCTGGATTGTAGATATGCTGAAGGCCGCAGGGAATACGGATGCAGCGCGTTGGAATACGATTGACGATATAGGCAAATCGATGGCTGATTCGCTGCCGCTCTTTCGCAACATGTCTGATATCGCTCCGCCGGCCAATTTCAGGATAAACGGGATGAAGGTCCCACGCCAGCCTCACCGTTACAGCGGCCGGACAGCTATGCATGCGGATATCAGCGTGCATGAACCCGAATCCCCGAATGATCCCGATACGCCCCTCGCCTTTTCGATGGAGGGATATGAAAACGTGCCTCCGCCGTCTTTGATCACGCATTACTGGGCGCCGGGCTGGAATTCAGTGCAGTCCCTGAATAAATTCCAGGATGAAGCCGGAGGTCATCTGAACGGCGGGGATCCGGGCAAACGACTGATAGAGCCCCGTGAAGGCACCGTCATGAAATATTTCACGAAGGTGCCCAAACATTCAGCCCACAAGGCGAAGGAGTGGATAGTAGTCCCGCTACACCATATCTATGGATCAGAAAAACGGAGTATGCTATCTCCGGCGGTTGCGGAACTGGCGCCGCGCCCGTATCTGGCGCTCAATGCTGAAGATATTAAGCACCTGAAGATTGCCGAAGACGACATGATCACCCTGATCGGAAAGACGGACCGTCTGGAGCTCCCTGTGAAGCAGGATGATTCCTTGCCAAAAGGCGTTGCAGGCCTGCCCTTCGGACTGCCTGGTATGGAGCCGTTCAATTATTCGGAGAGATGCAGGATAGAAACGGCATTGAGGGGGCGGATATGAACGTTCTCATCGGCATAATCGTACCCCTGGGCATCCTCTTCTCCGTCCTCACGGTCGCGGCGGGACTGATCTGGCTCGAACGCAGGCTGCTGGCCTTCTGGCAGGACCGTTACGGTCCGAACCGAGTCGGCGCATACGGCCTGCTCCAGCCCCTTGCGGATGCGATCAAGCTCATGTTCAAGGAGGACTGGGTGCCGCCCTTCTCCGACAAGCCCGTCTTTATACTCGCTCCAATTGTGATCGTAATTACGGTGGTCCTGGCGTTTGCGGTCATCCCGTTTGCGCCAGGGATAGTAGTTATAGATCTCAATGTCGGCCTGCTTTTTTTCCTCGGCATGTCTTCGCTAGGAGTATATAGCGTTGTCCTCGGCGGTTGGGCTTCCAATAGCAAGTACTCGCTGCTTGGCGGTCTGAGGGCCTCTGCCCAGATGCTGAGCTATGAGGTATTCATGGGCATCTCGGTCATGGGTGTGGTGATGATGGCGGGCTCGTTCAATCTAGGAGATATCATCGAGGCCCAGCGGATCGGATGGTTCTGGATACCTCAATTCTTCGGGATGGTGATATTCATAATCGCGGGACTCGCCGAGACGCGCCGCCTCCCCTTCGACCTGCCCGAGGCCGAGAGCGAACTCGTAGCTGGGTTCCATACGGAATATTCCGGAATGAAGTTTGGCCTCTTCTTTGTCGGCGAATATATAGGCATCACGCTGGTCTCCGCGATGATCGTAACGCTCTATTTCGGAGGATGGCTCGGCCCATTTCTGCCGCCCATCGTCTGGTTCACTATAAAGACTTTTTTATTCATCTGCGGTTTCATACTGCTCAGGGCGGCTATGCCAAGACCGCGTTACGATCAGCTCATGTCATACGGCTGGAAGATACTACTGCCGATTGCCATGGCAAACCTGCTTATCACAGGCGCGTTGTTATTGAGAGCGATGTAGGGGCGGTTCGCGCACCGCCCAAATGAGGAGATTATGCTCGGAACTTTAAGAAGCATCTGGAACGTCTTTCTGCATCTCTGGCACAAAAAAGAGACGGTCCAATATCCTGAAGAGAAACCGTACCTGCCGCCGCGCTGGAGAGGCCGCATCATCCTCTCTCGTGATGCCGATGGTGGAGAACGCTGCGTCGCATGCTATCTTTGCGCCGTAGCGTGCCCGGTGGATTGCATTTCGCTTCAGGCGACGGAGGACGAACACGGCAGAAGGTATCCGGAATTCTTTCGCATCAACTTTTCGCGCTGCATCTTTTGTGGCTTTTGCGAAGAGGCATGCCCGACCTACGCCATTCAGCTGACTCCTGATTTCGAGATGGCTGAATACAAGCGTGAAAATCTGGTCTACGAAAAGGAGGACCTACTCATCAGCGGTCCGGGCAAATATCCTGATTATAATTTTTACAATGTAGCGGGGACATCAATCGCAGGCAAAGACAAGGGCGAGGCGGAAAACGAAAGACCGCCAGTCGACATAAGGTCTTTGATGCCATGAAACTATTGGAGGAAAGACGATGATGACCTTTTTTTATATTTCGGCAGCTGTAGCGCTGATCTCTTCGGTACTTGCAATAAGCAGATCGAATGCTGTCCATGCGTTGCTCTATGCTATCGTCTCCCTCCTGTCGGTGGCACTGATATTCTTCATGCTAGGGGCTCCCTTTGCAGCGGCGCTCGAGGTGGTGATATACGCCGGCGCGATCATGGTCCTCTTCGTCTTCGTTATTATGATGATCAGTTCTGGGCCCGGTTCGACACAGCAGGAGCGGCGATGGATGAACTTCCGGTTATGGATCGGTCCGTCCGTGCTTTCGGCGGTCCTGATCATAGAATTGTTTGCTGTCATATCGCCTCCCCGTGAGCCGATGAGTGCAAAGCCGGTCATAGAATCAAAGCAGGTCGGCATAGCATTGATGGGTCCGTATATGCTTGGTGTTGAACTTTCGTCCCTCTTGCTGACTGCGGGACTCGTCGGGGCTTATCACCTCGGCAAGCGAAAGGATGACGCTGCACAGACTGAGGACGTGACGATACATGACTAGCGTACCGGCGGAATACGGATTGATATTGGCAGCGCTACTCTTCGCCATAGGGCTCGCCGGCGTGCTGGCGCGGCGCAATATCATCTTCATCCTGCTGTCTATCGAAATCATGCTGAATGCTGCCGGGCTCGCCTTCATCTCGGCTGGTTCGAAGTGGGGACAAGCTGACGGACAAGTCATGTTCATCTTTATTTTGGTGATGGCTGCCGCCGAAGTATCTGTCGGTCTTGCCATTGTGCTTCAATTGTTTCACCGAATCAGAACAGTCAATAGCGACGAAGCAAACACTATGAGAGGATAAATGCTCGATTATCTCTGGCTGATACCTGCGCTTCCCTTTGCGGGATTTATCATCCTAGCCGTTATTGGTGCGAGAATACCGAGGCCCGTTGCCGCAGCCATCGGCGCAGGTTCTGTTGGGATCTCCGCACTGGTTGCACTCGGCATTGCCGCTGCCTTCATTACTGCCCCACCCCATGGACATGTTTATACTCAACTGCTCTGGGGATGGATCTCCGTGAGCGGTTTCAAACCGGATATAGCTTTAACGATAGATGCGCTTTCTCTGGTCATGGTCCTTGTGATCGCGGGCGTCGGCTTCATGATACACCTTTATTCAACCGAGTCGATGGCAGGCGAAAAAGAAGGCTACAGCAGGTTCTTCGCTTATATGAATCTCTTCGTGGGATCAATGCTGACCCTTGTATTGGCCGACAATCTCCTTCTGCTCTATTTCGGCTGGGAAGGTGTAGGGCTCTGCAGTTATCTATTGATAGGCTTCTGGTACAAAGACCCCGCAAATGGGCGCGCAGCAATGAAGGCCTTTATCGTAACGAGGGTAGGCGATACCTCAATGGCGGTCGGCTTGTTCATTATTTATCACAACTTGGGGACTCTCCAGATACATGAAGTCCTTGTGAGAGCGGCACAGCAATGGCCGGCCGGTTCGACGCTCGCTATAGCTGCGGCTGCGCTTCTGCTTGGCGGCGCNNGTAGGCAAATCTGCGCAGCTTCCGCTTCAGACATGGCTGCCAGACGCTATGGCAGGCCCTACCCCTGTAAGCGCGTTGATACATGCCGCTACAATGGTTACAGCCGGCGTTTACCTGATAGCGCGGACACATGTACTGTTCACCCTAGCCCCTCAGGTCCAGCTGGCGGTTGCTGTCATAGGTGCCGCCACATTGCTGCTTGCCGGCATTAGCGCGCTAACGCAATGGGACAT
>PMYY01000178.1:474-2602 GCA_003170655.1 Nitrospiraceae bacterium | reverse complement strand
CTTTTTCCGGTTGAGACCATTTAGGCTCAAATGCTTTTCATCATATTCGTAGAAATCATCGGTCATATATGACACATGAAGAAACCCTTCAACATAAACATCCTTCAGTCGGACTTTGAGCCCATAAGGCGTGACCGAAATGACCTTTCCATCGAACGTTTCGCCCACCTTTTCTTTCATGAACCACACCCTCATGGCATTAAGCACCGCTCGCTCGGCCTCATCAGCCATCCTCTCTGTANNAACGAATGAAAAGCAATGTCCGGCAGAATCGATTCAAGCTCTTTAGCCCTTCTTTCGCTGAGATGCTTTTTGGTAAGGATTTCTCTCAATAGACGGTGGACAACCAGATCGGGATACCGGCGTATCGGCGAGGTGAAATGGGAATAGCTTTCCGATGCCAGGCCGAAATGTCCGATATTAGTGGTCGAATATTTCGCCTGCTTCAGGCTGCGCAGGACCATGTGATTGATAATGTCCTCGGTATCACTGCCTTTGACTTTGGCAAGAAGCGCCGAAAAATCCTTCGTTTTCAGACCATTCTTCCGGGACATCAATCCCAGCCTGGCAATCACCGAGATGATCTCATCCAGCTTCATCGGGTCGGGCTCTTCGTGTATCCTGTAGACGTTTGGTGTCTCCAGCCCTTCCAGATGTTCAGCCACTGCTTCATTGGCCGAGATCATGAATTCCTCGATTATCATATGTGCGAAGTTTCTCTCTGCCCGTATGATGTCTTGGGGATTTCCCTGGATGTCGAGAAGCACTTCCGGCTCAGGCAGATCGAAATCGAGACTTCCCCTCTTCAGCCTTCGCTCCTTTAATATATTGCAGAGCTCCCCCATAAGCTCGAAATCACTGATAAGGCCCTCATATCTGCTCCGGGCGGCCTGTTCCCTGTCGACAAGTATTTGTCTGACTGCGGTGTAAGTCATCCTTTCGTTGCTGTGGATAGTGCTGGGATAGAATTTCTTAGAAATACGCTCGCCCTCCTCATTGAAGACCATCTCGACGGTGAAGGCAAGACGGTCGACCTTGGGCTTCAGGCTGCACAAATCTTCCGAAAGCTCTTTGGGCAGCATGGGAATGACGCGGTCAGTGAAATAGACGCTCGTGCCCCTCTCTCGAGCTTCCTTGTCGATAAGGCCGTCCCATTTGATATAGTGGCCGACATCCGCGATGTGGACCCACAGCCGGAATCCCTCTTCAGTCCGAGCTATAGAAATGGCATCGTCAAAGTCTTTAGCCCGTTCGCCGTCGATGGTAACCGTGTTAAGTTCGCGGAGGTCCTTTCGCTTTGGGTGTAACTGTTCTTCCGAGGGCGAATTATATAAATTCTTTGCTTCTTCCACGACTGCATGAGAGAACCGCCTTGGCAGCCCGAGTTCGTCTATAATCATCTCTATGTCATCCAGAGGCGATTTAGGCTTTTGGAGCACCTTTATTACCTTACCGGAAGGAGGCCGTTTGTCTGTCGGATAGCTGATTATCTCGGCGATCACGCTGTCACCGTCCTCTGCCTGTCCTATGTCTGCGGGGGAAATGTAGAGATCGAAGGGAACCGCCTTGCTTTTCGGCCTGACGAAATAGGCAGCCCTTCCCCTCTCGAATGTTCCGGCAACTCTCGCGCATGCCCTTTCGAGTATCCTGATGATCTGCCCTTCCCTTCGCCGCTGTTCTCCATTCTGGCGACCACGCGGTCATTATCCATTGCCCCAAAAGTCGCCCTGGCGGGAATGAAGACATCCCGCTCTCCGGGCTTGTCGAGAATCACAAAACCATAGCCGTCCCTGTGGGCCTCAAAGTATCCGGTTATGAGGCTCATTTCCTCCGCCAGGCCGTAGAGCCCTCTCCTCGTCCTGACTATTTGGCCCTCGCTGACAAGTGCCCGCAAGATCTTTTTTGTTGCTCTTTTCCCCGGAGAATCGAGGCGCAGTTGGGTAGCGAGTTCCATGAAACTTATCGGACTGGATATTTTATCCTTCAGTAATTGATATACAGTATCTTTCGTTATCATTTAGTTAGAATGTCTTCATTAAAGTTATTTAGTATCTTTATATTTGAATTCTGGGGCGTTCCCAGTGCCAGATTGCTGCAAGGCCGCTACATTCTGCCTGACCTGACTGTG
>PMYY01000178.1:0-401 GCA_003170655.1 Nitrospiraceae bacterium | reverse complement strand
TTTGACCCGCTTCGCTCTGGGATGCTTCGATGGGGCACTGCACGCCTGTTTCATTTAGACACCGTTACATACATATAAGTGGTTTTGGGATTTTGTCAACCCCCTAAGCCGAATATTCTTCACAAGAGACGCTTTCATCCCGGATATGAATAACCGGGAATTCCCGCTTTAGTTCTTAACACCGATCGGACTAAATTTCTGTTTGTACTTCACTCAATTGTTACAACGGATGTTCCCTCTGAAAGATACTGACATTCCATTTATAACTGATTGAGATCACTTCACTTTACGACGTGAAGTCAATTTCTTTTTAGTGGTTACAATCACCCCTCTGCTAGGCAGCACATCTGGCAGTTGGATGTTCGCCGCTTCCAGCAGTTTTTTAACTGAGGTTCGAGGCT
>PMYY01000105.1 GCA_003170655.1 Nitrospiraceae bacterium | reverse complement strand
CCCGATTCTATGACGCAGGCCCCGTGAAACCCGTCATGTACTTTTAATCGCTTTGCTGTATTCCTCCCATATTTTTTCCTTTGGCACGCCGATGTCGATAAAGTCCCACGGAAGGGTTTCATCAAACAGCTTCTTCCTAAAAACATAGAAGTCCGGGTCGATTCCAGCTTCTGCACAGGCCGTGCGCCAATCGTCTGTTTCAACCATCCTCTCGATCACCAAGAATATCCGACGGTCACCCAAAGAGAAAAGTCCCTGCATGTGCGCATACTTGGGAACATCATGGAAAACCTTTATACCCTTCGGCTCTAAAGACTTTTTTATCTGCCTGATCTTCTTCTTTGCACTGTCGAGTCGCTCCATTGGATGCCACTGAAAGGGCGTGAATGGCTTAGGAACGAACGTGCTGACACTCAGCACAATGCCTGTTTTTTTGCTTAAGGCCCTGACCTTGCCCACGAGGTCAATTATGCCCTCTATGTCTTCTTCAGTCTCAGTCGGAAGACCGATCATGAAATAGAGCCTGAGCGTCTCGATTCCACAGTCAAAGAGAAGTCCGGCCGTAGTAACGATGTCCTGTTCCGTCACCTGTTTGTTGATGACCGACCTCAGCCTTTCAGTGCCGGCTTCGGGGGCTATGGAAACACTCTTGTGCCCCTTCAACAGGCCGATCAGTTCCGCACTGCGTCCGCTTGCGCGAAGAGAGGTTATCGAAAATTGGACACCTTCTATGCAGAGGATCTCGCCGATGTTGGGATAATCGGAAAGTGACGGTCCGATAATCCCTATCTTTTCGGAGACCTTCTTGCCCTCCTCTATCTCTTCCCTGACCTGCGACACTCCTTTCTTTCTGAGCGGGCCAAAGAAATTTCCGACAAGACAGAAGCGGCAGTTCCAGGGGCATCCCCTCATTATCTCTACAAGGTACATGCCCGAAAATTCGGTTTCCGCGGTGATGACCGACGTGTTAAGAGGGGCAAGAGAAAGGTCTTTCACAGTTCTCTTCTGGATGCAACCAGGAACGCCCTCTTTCGTAGTCCGTCGCAATATGGTGCCATCTTCGAGATACGCTATTTCGTATTCTGAAGGTACATACACTCCCTCCAGCTGCAATGCCTTTCTCCTGACACCGTCCTTGTCTCCAGATTGCTTGTATAGTTCGATAAATTCTCCGACGGCCTCTTCGGCCTCTCCGATAAATACCAGGTCGAGCGCGAGTGCAACCGGCTCCGGATTGAATGAGACAGCTACTCCTCCTGCAATGATAAGTGGATGATAATCTCCGCGGCCGTCTGTCCTGAAAGGTATTTTAGAGAGGCTGAGTATCCTAAAGATGTTCGGATAATCGTTTTCGAACGAGAGTGAAAAGGCTACTATGTCGAATGAGGTCAGAGGCCTCTTGTTTTCGAGAGAAAAGACAGGCGTGGCGGTTCTCCGGTACTCGGCTATGTCGGCATCATCCGGAAGAAATGCGCGTTCGCAGACCACATCTTCACGACGGTTCAGAAGTCCGTAGAGTCCCTGAAACCCGAGGTTCGACATCCCGACATGGTAGGTATTAGGATAGACAAGACAGAATGATATCTTGCCGCCGGGGTCCTTAAAGACAGTCCCTTTTTCTTTTGCAAGCAGGGCATCGGCATTCTCAACAAGCTTGCGGTTCACCTGTCAAGCTTGCTGTAACTTTTTCCTGAGGAATGTCGGTATGTCGTACTGGTCCTCCGGCGGGATGGCCGAATCCGCAAGCTGCATTTCGTGATGAAGATCATCGGCGAGAGCCATTCCCTTTTCGACCTCAGCAGGCTCGCCCCTGCGCGACAAGATAACTGTTTCGACGACCGGTTCTGGAGCAAGTGCCATAATCGTTCTAATGGGTGATTCAGCGGGCGGCTCAATTGGCGGTTCGAATGCCGACACTGCTATCGGTTCAACTATAGGTTCAATTGGCGGAACAACTGCCGGGGCAGACGGCTCAGCAACTGGAACATCATTCTTCTCGTGCAGCGGACCAGAAGACTCTTTTTGCCGGTAAACTTCTTTAACGGCAGCGGCCTCTTTTGGAATGCTTTCTGTGAACATGTCGATGCTCTTCGAGAACGTCTTCCCCGAGACCTTAACCGGGGAAGACGGCACCTCTTTCTTAGGAGTCCACGTCTGGGTTTCGGGCAGTTCAACCTTCTCGTTTTTTTCGTCAAGTCCGGTGGCTATGACCGTAACCCTAATATGGTCGTCCATTTCAGGGTCGATCACCGCGCCCAGAATAATATTAGAATCCTCGTGTGCGTTGTCATGTATAAGCGACGCCGCTTCCTGGACCTGGTCGAGAGTTACATTAAGTCCCCCGGTGATATTGATCAGGATGCCACGCGCACCCTCGATCGACGATTTTTCTAGAAGCGGGTTCAGGATTGCCTTCTTCGCCGCCTCGAAAGCCCCTCCTTCTCCTTTACCCATACCCATGCCGATAACGGCTTTCCCCTGCTTCTGCATGATAGCCTTTATGTCGGCGAAGTCCAGGTTTATAAGCCCCGGAACGAGGATAAGATCAGAGATGCCCTGAACAGCCTGCCTGAGAACGTCATTTACCGTGGAAAAGGATTGCAATAATGATGTCCCTTTCTCCACGACCAGGCTGATTCGGTCATTGGGTATCACAATGAGCGTATTGACGTGGTTTTTAAGTTCGTGAATTCCTTCGTCGGCATTCAGCGCCCTCTTCCTCCCTTCGAAAAAAAAGGGCTTCGTAACTATACCCACGGTCAGTATCCCCATTTCCCTGGCGATACCGGCGATTACGGGCGCAGCGCCGGTCCCCGTTCCTCCTCCCATGCCCGCGGTAATGAAGACCATGTCGGATCCGTCGATAAATCCTGCAAGCACGTCCCTGCTTTCAAGCGCAGCTTCGCGTCCGATTACAGGATTGGAACCGGCCCCCAGTCCCCTTGTAAGGTCTGTTCCTATCTGTATCCTTGCAGGCGCAAGCGAGGCTTCAAGATGTTGTATGTCGGTATTCACCGCGATGAATTCCACGCCGTATATATGGGCGGCTACCATACTGTTGACGGCATTGCCGCCACCGCCTCCCACTCCGATCACCTTGATCTTCGCCGCCGGTCTTCCTACATCTTCTATTTCAAACATGGGGACCTCCTATCTTTTGTTACCCATAATATTCTTAAAAAAACCGGTCATTTTATTAAGCAATCCTGCGCCGTCTGTATCCTCAGGTTGGTGTGAATATCCGGCGCCGTAAAGCACCAGGCCTACTCCAGCGGCAAATTCCGGGCCGTGATATTGTTCCTTGGCTACTGTTATAAAGGGCAATGAAGGGGTGGATTTACCCGTATGTGCGGGTGCCAGATCCGGGTGCCCTGTCCTGATGGGCAGCGAGATGATGTTTTCTGCAAGCCGATCAAAAGCCGGAATCAGAACTCCGCCACCTGTAAATACAACACCTGTAACCGCTTCCTTGGTTTCAGGCCGAGACAATTCCTTCTTTATCAGTTCCAGGAGCTCTTCGCACCGAAGATGCAGTATCTCGAACACCAGCTTCCTTGATATCTTCCTGACCTCGCCGTCAAGACCAACGACATCAATTTCTTCATCTTCGCCATCGGCGATAGCCAGCATGCCAAACTGCTTCTTGACCCGCTCGGCTTCGGAAAAAGAGACCCTCAAGCCGACGCTCAAGTCGTTGGTGAAGTGATTGCCCCCGATTCCCAGTACCATAGTATGCTGCAACCAGCCATCCTTGAAGATGGCGATATCGGTCGTTCCGGCGCCTATATCCACAAGAGCCGTTCCCATATCACGGTCTTCGACACTCAGTGCCGCTTCGGCAGAGGCGATCGAATGCAATACAACGTCAGACACTTGAAGTCCAGCTTTTTCACAACTCGCCACAAGCCGTTGAAGCGGCTCGTCTGAAACGGTAACAATATTGACGATAGATTGGAGCCTGGAACCCGGTATACCGAGAGGGTCCTTTATTCCCCGCCTCCCGTCAACGATAAAATCGGTAGGCAGCACATGGAGAATTTGCCTTCCTGAAGGGATGGACGTCAAGCCGGCCGCATCGATGACTTTTTCAATCTCGGTCTGTGACACATTTCTTCCTCTGACCAAGATCGAAGAGTTCCCAGTGGTGACCTGTATATGGCTGCCTGATATACTCACAAGGGCCTCCCTGATCGAGACCCCCGACTGCTGGCGTGCCGCTGCCAATGCATCCCTTATCGCTGAAGAAGCAGAATCCACATTGACAACCACACCCTTTCTCATCCCTGCGGAGGGAGAAGATGTGATCGAAAGGATATCAATGCCCTCGTCGGTCATTTCGGCGACAACTACACTAATTTTGGAAGTACCTGCATCTATGCCCGTTATAAAGGGGCCGCTTTTCTTTCTTTTAGCCGGCATGTTTTCTTGTCTCACCCCCTGCCACTTTTTTATCGCTCTTTTTATGTCTGTCTTCTTTCTGTTTAGGCTTTTTCCGGACCTTATCCGCTTCAGGCTTCCCCTTGCGTTCCGGCTCCCTGACAGCCTGCTTCAGCGGCTTAACCACGATCCTGTCCTCGAACCTGAGATCTATATATTCTACCGACATATTCCGCTTCCCAAGTTCATCCATGACAAAGTCGAGCTTATCGAGCTTCCTAGTGAGGTCACCCTCACCGATCTTGACCGGAACGCCATCTACCTTCATGGTGACATCTTCGGGTCTTGTTCCGGTAAGCTCGATGTTTCCTCCATGGGCTGTCACTTTTCTTTCATTCAAGGCCCTCGCCAGTTCGACTGCATCGCGATAAGCCTCTTTGTGAGAGGCCGGGTCAATCTTCACCACAGGCAGAAAATAGACAGGTTCAGGCTTAATATCTTCCAGCCGCAGGCCGTCACTGTCGACAAGGCAGGGTGTTTCATCCATTTGCAATACGGCTGCGGCCACCGCTTCGGTGAGATATACAGTTACATTTCCGCTAAGGTCCTTCCGCACAAGAGCGTCCTTTATCCATGGAGACGTCTTCAACCGTCGGTATATATCACCGGTTGTGACAGAAAAAAGCGGCCTCTTTTGCGAGAGCCCTGTCAGCGACAGCAACTCAGTGTTGGTCAGATGGCGGTTACCATAGAAATGTATCTCCCTGATGAACAGATGTTTGTTGCCCAGAAAAGCAATGCCAGCCATGCAAAGGACGACTAAGCCAACAACTATTACAGTTATTCTCTTTGTTCCTGTCCGCGCATTTCCTTTAGTTTTCTTTTTCTCCATCACATGGCCTTTGGCTTCAATGCTCCAGGGAGGATTTGAGAATTTCCTCAATCAGATCGGCGAATTCTAAACCCGCAAGTTTGGCAATCTTAGGCAGCAGACTGGTCTCGGTCATGCCCGGTATCGTATTGATTTCGAGCAGATAGGCCTTGCCCCCGGCGTCAAGAATGAGATCAACCCTAGTCGCGCCCGCACAACCCAGAGCATTATGTGCGCGTAAAGCCGTTGTTTTGAGCATTTCATAATCTTCCTCACTAACATCAGGGGGAAGAACGTAGTTTGTATGCCCCGGAATATATTTAGCCTCATAGCTGTAGAATTCGAGAGAAGTCCTCACTTCCACTCCTCCAAGTGCCTTTTGCCCCAGGATGCCTATCTGCACCTCCTTGCCCTTCACATACTGTTCAACGATGATCGTGTCTCCGTACTTGAATGCGTCATCGAGGGCGGGTCCAAGCTCGTCGCCATTCTTTACGATATGAACCCCTATGCTGGAACCCTCCGTAGCCGGCTTGATCACCCAGGGCATACCGAAATCTATCATCGGTCCGCCGATGAGACATCCCGCAGCTACTGTTTCAATAGTACCCAGCAGCTCGTCGCGATGTATGATCTTAAATAGAGGCACCGGGATTCCATGATACAAAAATATTTTCTTCGATGTCTCTTTGTCCATGGCGACAGCCGATGCTAGCACCCCGGATCCTGTATATGGTATGCCCATTACCTCAAGGAACCCTTGCACTGAGCCGTTCTCGCCTTGACCACCATGGAGGGCTATGAAAACAACCTCAACCTTCTGCGAGGTAATCAAGGCGTGCAAGTCTTCAGCCGCATCGATAAACACGGCGTTATAGCCCCTGCCCAATAACGCCTTATATATCGCATTACCGCTCTTTAGCGAAACTTCCCTTTCCGCTGATATGCCACCTGCCAGGACACCAATCTTTTTAGCTGTAATCATAGCGCCTTCAGTATCTCCTCGCCTAGTTTGTAGACGTCCCCCGCGCCGAGAGTAATCACTACATCTCCCTGCTTGAGATCGGCAAGCACCGTTTTCACCAGCTCTTTCCTGTCCGGTATATGGTCTGCCTTTAATGATCCGACGTCGCGTATTCTTTTCAGCAGGACAGTTGAATCGACCCCCTCGATAGGCGACTCGCTGGCCGCGTAAATGTCGAGGAGGTAGAGCCTATCCGCAGAAGCAAAGCTGAGGGCAAAATCAGCCATCAGGTCGCGCGTACGTGTATACCTGTGTGGCTGGAATATGATTACGATGCGGTTGTCCTTGAAGCATTCCCGTGCCGCCTTGAGCACGGCCCTGATTTCGACGGGATGGTGTCCATAATCATCATAGACTCTTACGCCTCTTGACTCGCCCCTCAATTCAAACCTACGTTGTACCCCACCGAAGCTGCCGAGGCTGGCCCTGATCTTGTCCTGCGGTATCTGAAGCTCCATCGCCGTCAACATTGCTGCAAGGCTGTTGAGAACGTTATGTACTCCCGGCACCGGAACACTGTAAACACCCATTGGTTCACCTTTGAATATTGCCTCAAAGCTCATCCCGGAGCCCCCGTAAGTGATGTTCCTCGCATACATATCTGAATCGTGCGAAAGTCCGTAGGTGAGCACCCTCCTCTTTATTTGAGGGATGATTTCACGCGTATGTTCGTTTTCCTTACAGACAATCGCCACACCGTAAAAGGGAACCTTGTTGATAAATGAGAGAAAGGCGCTCTTAAGGGTCTCGATATCCTTGAAATAATCCATGTGTTCCCTGTCGATGTTGGTGATGACGGCTATGGTGGGACTGAGCTTCAGGAACGAGCCGTCGCTCTCGTCCGCCTCCGCGACTAGGAATTCACCCTGCCCGAGCCTCGCGTTGCTGCCAAATGCCTTCAGTTTGCCGCCTATAACTACCGTGGGATCGAAACCGCCTTCGCCGAGCAAAGTTGCAATCAACGACGTGGTAGTAGTCTTGCCGTGCGCACCCGCCACGAGGATGCCGTATTTGAGCCTGCCAAGTTCCGCGAGCATCTCCGCCCTCGGTATGACCGGGACAGCACGATCTTTTGCGGCCGTCACCTCCGGGTTGGTCGGTGAAACTGCTGACGATGTCACCACCACGTGGGCCGCATCGATATTCTTTTCATCGTGGCCAATAAATATCTTCATCCCCTGGTCCCGCAACCTTGAAGTAGTGTCAGATTCACGTATATCGGACCCTGTCACCTCGTATCCGAGATTGTGCAGCACCTCTGCGATTCCGCTCATACCGATGCCGCCGATTCCGACAAAATGTATTACCCTGTATTGATTGAACATTGCCTGGACCCTTTCCTGTGCTATGTCTTGCCGGTGAGGTTCATCGCCAGATCGACGATCTTCTCCGCTGCGTCGGTCCTCCCAAACGCCTTCGACGCTTTCTGCATCTCTCTCCTCTTTTCCGGGCTGTCGTAAAGACCGCGGATTACCTTGGCCATCACCTCTCCGGACAGATGCTTATCCAGTATCACGGTGGCGGCCCCCATGTCCTCGAGTTTTCTCGCATTCGACTCCTGGTGGTTCGATGCGGCGTGGGGATACGGTATCAGCACCGAAGTCTTTCCCATCGCAGTAATTTCGGACAGCGTGCTTGCGCCGGCCCTGCATACGATCAGATCTGCAACAGAATATGCATCAGCCATCTGATATATAAACGGCAGCACCGCACAGGCGAAGCCCAGCCTTTTATAACCTTCCTTTACACCTTTCAGGTCTTTCTCACCGGTTTGATGAACAAACTGAATATTTTCTCTCAAATCGAGGAGATAATGCAATGCCTCGTTCATTGCGTTGTTAATTGTACGCGCTCCCAGACTTCCGCCGAAGATGAGGACGGTGAAACGGTCCTTTTCTAAACCGAATACCTCCCTGATGTCGACTGCATCCCGCACGAGTATTTTATTTCTGACGGGATTGCCTGTCAAAAAAGTCTTTTCCCTCGGGAAAAAAGAGATGCTCTCCTGATATGTGACCGCGATCGCATCAGCAAACCAGCCAAGCAAGCGATTGGCACGTCCAGCCACTGAATTCTGTTCCATTATAATTGTACGGATTCCCATGAAATGAGCTGTAATGACCATTCCGACAGAAGCATAGCCGCCGACGCCGACGACGATGTCGGGCCGGACCGATAAAATTATCCTGCGCGACTGGCCAAGAGAGACCAGAAATAGATAAAGGGCCTTCAATTTTTTGAGAGGGGTCTTGCCGACCAAACCCTCAGCGCTCAGGAATTCGATCGGGTATCCCTCCTTCGGGATTATCCTCGCTTCTATGCCATGTTCAGTGCCGACAAAGACAACCCTGGCAGCGCGGCCCCTTTTCATAAATTCTTCGGCCACTGCGATCCCCGGGAAGAGATGCCCCCCTGTGCCGCCGCCTGCGATAATGACCCTCATGATTTATTCCTGTTTTTCTTGAAATAGCTCAACTTGGTGCGTCGCTTTGCACTAAATTGACCATATCCCCGGCCCAAGACGTACTGGTTTGCCTTCGCTTCATCTCCGGCAGTCACATCAGTCACGGCAAGATTGTTCCTGATGTGCAATATATCGTGTCCGGTCCGCGCATCGTCTCTTAACCTCGACACATTTAGCAAGAGGCCTGCAGCAACCATGCTGATCACAAGGGAAGACCCTCCATAACTTATAAAAGGCAGCGGGAGACCCTTTGTAGGAATGAGTCCCGTGACGACCGCAAAATTGAAGACAGACTGAATACCGATCATGAGGGACAAGCCGGAGGCCAGATAATAAGCAAAAGGATCTTCGATCTTTCTTGCTATCATGAATCCCCTTAAGAACAGGAAGAAGAAAAGAGCCACGACAACCGCTGCCCCTATGAACCCCAGCTCTTCACCGATAAGGGAAAATATGAAGTCAGTATGAACCTCAGGCAAGAAGGAGAGCTTCTGTTTGCTCTCGCCCAATCCGACTCCCAGCGGTCCTCCGCTTCCGAATGCTATGAAGGATTGAGTGAGTTGAAACCCTGAGCCCTGGGGATCCTTCCACGGATCAAGAAAGGCCGTTACCCTCTTCCATCGGTACGGTTCCATGATGAGCTTTGCAAGCACCGGAATTGCGACCAGCCCGAGGGAAAAAAGATATTTTAGCTTGGTCCCCGATAGAAAGAGCATCGCCACGGTAAGGATAGCCAGGCTCATGGTCGCGCCGAAGTCGGGCTGCTTCAGAAAGACAACCTGGAAAGCTGCCATTACCATAATCGGAATAAGAAAAGAGAGGATTTTATCGCGGCTGTATGAAGCATGACTCATGAACCAAGCAAGGAAGATGACCATCGAAAGCTTTACAAGCTCCGAGGGTTGAAAACTCGAAGGCCAGAGCCTGAGCCATCTCCGTGCCCCTCCGGCGCTTATGCCGAGGCCCGTAAAGACGAGGAGAAGGCAGACGAGAGATATGACAAGAAGTGGTATCACCATCTTTTTCAGATATTCCAGCGGCACTTTATATGCCGCGAACATTGCAATTATGCCGATCAGTACAGTGAGAAACTGTTTCTTCAAATAGCTGAACTGGTTTACCGTAGTACCAAGCGCCTTGCCCTTGTGCTGCAGCGCCGGCGATATTACGGAGGTAGAGCTGTAAACAGCCGTGAGGCCGATAAGGATCAGGAGGATTACGAGGGCCAGTACGACCCTGTCGAAGCGCTGGGTCATAATTCCATTACCATCCTTTTGAACTGCTTCCCCCTATCCTCGAAGTCCCTGAACATATCGAAGCTCGCACAGGCCGGTGAAAGCAGCACCACATCTCCGGGAGCCGCTGCTTCCTTCGCTTTCGCAACTGCACTCGGGAAATCGAACCCTGCCATCTCACACTCAGTCATGTCACAGACCGCCTTGCCGATCTTTTCGGCGGCATCTCCGACAAGCACGAGTCGTTTTACCTTCTCCTTTATCATCTGTCTCAAGAGTGAAAAATCACTGTCCTTGTCACGCCCGCCGGCTATGAGGATAACGGGCTCTGTAAACCCTTCCAGCGATTTCAGGACTGCTCCTACATTCGTCCCTTTCGAATCGTTGATATATCTGACACCGTTAAGCTCACGCACGAATTCGAGCCTGTGTTCGAGTCCGGGGAACGTCGCAAGTGCGTCTTTTATTCCATCGAAGTTGCAACCGGACAAATAAGCCATCAGAGCGGCCGACATAGCGTTTTCGACGTTATGTACTCCCTTGATCGCAAACGATTCGGGATCGAGGGTGAATGCTGAATCGGGCGAATCAAGACTGGGATCTAGCTGACGCAGCCTATCCTGTGGAAGATTGAAACGGATCTTTCCCTTTTCATAATATATGCCTTCTACCGCGCCCTTTCGGCTGAAATAAAAGATCTGCGGCCCCTGCTTCTGCCTGCCTACTATGCGCTTTAATTCGGCTGTATATGGATCGTCTGCATTTAGGACGAGATAATCAGTAGCAATCTGGTTAGTTGCCACCCTGCACTTTGCGCTAATGTATGCATCCATTTCGTGATAGCGATCGAGGTGGTCTGGCGTTATGTTCAGGATTGTCGAACCCTTGGGCCTGAAGGTCTCTATCGTTTCGAGCTGAAAGCTTGACAACTCGGCCACAATATAGCGTGCGGCGGCAGTTGCAGGGCTGTTGCCGAGCAGATCGAGTATTTCCGTCGCGAGGGAATTGCCGATATTTCCGCCCAGTATCGTTCCGATTCCGCCGCTCTTGAGCATTGCGTCGAGAAGAGCTGTCGTAGTCGACTTCCCGTTAGTTCCGGTAACAGCGAGAAATTCCGGCACAGTCACAGAACCGTAGGACCGAAGGGCCTGAAATGCCAGTTCGAGTTCTCCTATAATCCTAACTCCCTTACTGCGCGCAAGGGCCATGGGCCCGCTTTCAAGTGAGACCCCCGGACTTATAACGATTAGATCGGATGATTCAAATAGTTCTGCGGGATGATTTCCGAGTGAAAGAGAAACTTCGGGGCTGAGGGCCTTTATAAATGCATCGAGCTGTTCCGGCTTCTTTCTGTCGGTAACTGTGACCTTTGCCCCCAATGAAACAAGAAGGTTCGCTGCACCGACGCCGCTCCTCGCAAGACCTACTACGGTGATTTTTTTTTCATGAAAAGCCGTCACCATTATTAGTAAAAATATGAATCTCCGGGTACTTGATACATTTACGAAATACCCTTGGCGATCACTGTATTTTCGGCGCTTACTGCGCCTCCCTTTTTCTTTCTCGTCTTATTCTTGGCGGAAGCGGATCTTTTCTTTTTCGATATCTTGGCGATTTTTGAGGCCTTATCGTCCTTCGATTTGGATTTGACCACTTTATGCTTATTTTTTACCTTCTGGGAAGCGTAGACTACAGGGCTATCCGAAATGGATGTGTAATAAATTTCAGGCTCTCTTTTTTTGCTCAGTACATCTTCGCCGCGCGCAAGAAGGGTAGAAGCGTCATGCCAGAGCTCACTCCGGACCGATTCTCCGAGTACCGCAGCCACAAGAATCTTGTCGCCCTTCTGTCCCGCGCAGACGAAACAGTGCCTCGCCGCCCTAGTATATCCCGTCTTTCCGCCAACCATATCCTCATCCGTCCAGAGCAGGTGATTAGTATTCCTAACAAGTATCTTCCGGCCACCCTCGGTAAAGATCTGCTGGGCACGAGTGTTCACTATCTCGACGATCATAGGGTAGCAGAGGGCCTGTTTCATTATGAGAGCAAGGTCAAACGCAGTGATGTGCTGCCCGTCTCCGGGAAGTCCCGAGGCATTGACGTACCGTGTACTCTCCGCACCAATGCTAAGGGCTTTCGCGTTCATCAGTTTGGCAAAGGCCTCTTCGGAGCCGGAGACAGCCTCTGCAAGCGCTACCGCNNGATGGCGTATTGGCCGCCTCCTGGCTGACCGTAACCACGGTTTCGGGGTCCAGCCTGTCAAGAACAACCATGGCGGTGACAAGCTTCGTTGTACTCGCCGGGAAGAGTTTAACATTCGGATTTTTCGCATAAAGTATGTTGCCGGTGGAGCCGTCGATTACCACTGCGGCCCTCGCGCTTATATCATCCGCAAAACAGGTGAGCAGAGAGAAGTGGGAAACAATGAGTAAAAACATAACGACAATGACAATTCTACCGATGTCGCCATTGAACGATGAATTCCAACCATTTCTTATCTTCATAACCATCACCTCAATTTTAATGTTGCAAGACTGAAAAGAGCAAGTATTATGCCTGCTATCCAAAACCTTACTATTACCTTAGGCTCGGACCACCCCTTGAGTTCGAAATGATGATGGATCGGCGCCATCTTGAAAATCCTGTTTCCCGTCAGCTTGAATGAAGCCACCTGAAGTACCACCGAGACGGTCTCGATCACAAAAATGCCTCCTACGACGGCAAGGACGATCTCGTGCTTCGTAACGACTGCGAGAGTGCCGAGTGATCCGCCCAGGGCCAAAGAACCGACATCTCCCATAAAAACCTCGGCTGGATAGGCGTTATACCATAGGAAACCAAGTGAGGCCCCCAGAAGCGCTCCGCAAAACACGGTCAGTTCGCCGGTACCGGGCAGATAAAGGACCTGCAGATAGCGTGCGAACTGGGCATGCCCTGAAAGATAAACCAGCGCTCCGTTTGCAAGTGTCGCGATAGCGACCAAGCCGATGGCAAGTCCGTCGATGCCGTCGGTAAGGTTCACCGCATTCGATGAGCCGACGATTACGAATATCGAAAAGGGAATGTAGAATATGCCAAGATCGAAAAGCCACTGTTTGAAAAAGGGCGCGCTCAGCACTGAAGCATATGGGTCTTTAGGATTGACATACAAGAATATGCCGATTGCAAGTGCAAGCAACAGTTGAGCGCCAAATTTATAAATGGGCCTGAGGCCCTTTGGATTCTTTTTTACAGCCTTCAGGTAGTCGTCGATGAAGCCGATGGCCCCGAAACCGAGGAGCGACAGCAGCACCACACACACGTAGATGTTCCGGAAGTTCCCCCATAGAATCATCGAAGAAGTTACTGCGATGATGATGATGATCCCCCCCATGGTCGGCGTACCGGCCTTTGATAGGTGCGTTTTCGGTCCATCGTCCCTTATCTGCTGGGTCATACTGATCTTTTTCAGCCACTGTATTATGCGCGGGGCGACGACAAGCGTAACAACAAGGGCCGTCAGGGCAGCCAGCGATGTTCTGAAGGTTATATAGCGGAATACGTTAAAAGGAGAAAAATACGGATAAAGGCTATAAAGCAACTCGTAGAGCACTCTTAGTTTCTCCCTTCAGCAACAGCATTATTTTCCATGCCTTTTATCATAACTTCCATGACCTTCTCCATCTTCATACCACGTGATCCCTTAATGAGGACCACATCTCCCTCCCTAACCAACTTTGCAAGTTCTGCACCCGCCTCTTCTGAGCTTTCCCTTGCTATCACATTTCCGCCGAATCTCGCAACAGCTTCCTTCATTAGTGGGCCGACCGCTATCAAATGGGCAACACCCATACTGGATAATATCTCTCCGACTTCCCTGTGAGCGCTTACGCCGTACTCTCCAAGTTCAAGCATGTCTCCGAGGACAGCGATTGTCCTTGAAACACTGGGCGTCGCATGCCCCGCCGTAATGCCGGCCATTCCAGCGAGTTCCTCTATAGATGCCTTCATTGACGACGGGTTGGCATTATAAACATCGTACAGATAAGTCACGCCGCGCATCTTTCTAATCTCAAAACGCATCCGCACACCACCGAATGCTTCAAGTCCTTGTTTAATTTTATCATTCCCTATACCTAATGTATGTGCGACAGCGCACGCTGCCAGTGAGTTGTATATGTTGAATCTGCCCGAAAGTTTCGACTGCACTGCAAAAGCCGATCCCGAGGAGTGTAGGACAAATCTCGATCCTGCACCTGCCGCCTCGATATCATTAGCTGTTACATCATGCTTCTCGTTACCGATGCCGAATGTTACAATCGGGCCTTTGAATTTGAGCGAAACTCCGCCGATGAGGAAATCATCATCACCGTTCAGCACTACCTTTTCCAGATACGGCAGTATTTCGAGTTCCGCGTCTCTTACCGCCTCAAGGGAGCCGAAGCCTTCGAGGTGCTCGAAGCCTATATTGGTAATCACGCCGATATCCGGTGAGGCTATCCGGCAGAGAAGGTCCACATCGCCGGGCCTGTTGGTCCCCATTTCGAGGACCATGACGCCGGTTTCTTCATCGGCGTGACTCATGCATAGCGGCATACCGATATGATTATTGAGGTTGCCTTCCGTCTTGAGCACTTTGAAGCGGGTGCCGAGTATAGAAGCGATGAGTTCCTTTGTCGTCGTTTTACCATTACTGCCTACGATTGCAACAACCGGCCCCCTGAACCCTTTTCTTATAAACCGTGCTATGTCCTGAAGGGCTTGCAGAGTGTCATCTACCTGGATGATCGTCCTCCCATCGCCGGAATTTATGCGGCCCTTCCATTGACGGCTTACGAGCGCGCCCGCGCATGTTTTAAGGCTCGCGTCGACAAAATCATGTCCGTCGAATCTCTCTCCCTTTATGGGGATGAACAATTCTCCATCTTTTATAGTACGGGAGTCGATGGAGAGGCCTTTAAATTGGTCGGTCCCGCCTGAGACCAGCGCGCCTCCTGTCGCATCGAGAATATCCTTCAGCTTCAGCATCATGCCCGCCCCTTAAGACGCCTTCTTCTGCGCCCCCGAAGTGAAACGACAAATGATTCTCTGATTGCATCCTCCAATACGTTCCTGTCACTGAAGGAGTGACGGACTCCCTCAATCTCTTGGTAATCCTCATGTCCCTTGCCTGCAATTATAACAATGTCTCCGGGGCAAGCGAGCAGCGCAGCCATCCTGATGGCTGTGCGACGGTCCGGGATTACTATATAGTTGTCCTTCTCTATCCCGGCTTCGATGTCCTTTATAATTGCTGCGGGATCTTCGTTCCTCGGGTTGTCAGAGGTCACTATCACGAAGTCGCTCATCTCCGAAGCAATACGGCCCATCTTCGGCCGCTTTCCCTTATCCCTGTTGCCGCCGCAGCCAAAGACGGTTATGATTTTACCCTGAGCCAGATTCTTCACCTTACCCGATACCCAGCAGGCATCCAGAAGCTGCCGCGAGGTTTCCAGCAGCCTCTCAAGCGCGTCATGAGTATGTGCATAATCGATGATGGCCAAGAACGATTGTCCAAGGTCTACGCGCTCGAATCTGCCCTTCACTATATCGAGGGCGGCTATGCCCTGCGTGATGGCCACAGTCGGAACACCCAATGGCAAAGCGGCGCAGACCGCTGAAAGGACATTGTATATGCCCGTGCGCCCTACCATCGGTGATAACAGTTTAGTGCCGTCGAGAGCATTCTTCGCACTTATAATAAACGAAGTACCCGTGAAGCCCGATACTATTTCCGAAGCAAGCACGTCGGCATTTTGGTCCGCCAGGCTGAATGTAATCTGCCTGATCGAAGGTCTGGCTTCTCTGAGCAGCTCTGAAAGCCTCTTGCCGTATGGATCATCGAGGTTAATCACTGCCGCCCCGCCGTCAATCAGCAACTCCATAAAGAGCCTCAACTTGGAGCGGAAGTAACTCTCCATAGTCCCGTGAAAGTCCAGATGGTCTCCTGTAAGGTTCGTGAATACCGCCACCTTAAATTGTATATAATCCGCGCGCTTCTGGGCCAATGCATGAGATGAAACCTCAGCGACCGCATAATCGCATCCTTTATCCATCATCTCCCTCAGCAGGCCCTGGAAGTCGCTCGCTTCAGGCGTGGTATGGGGCGCTTCGAAACATTCATCCTTTATCATATAGCTTATGGTCCCGATAATCCCCACACCTTTCGACCATTTTTCGAGTACCGACTTTATCAGATATGATGTAGTGGTTTTTCCGTTCGTGCCGGTTATACCGATGACACTGATCTTTTTGGAAGGCTCGCCATAGAAGTTATTCGACAGCGCAGCAAGAGCGTCCCGGCAGTCGTTCACGCCGATCCATGATATAAGATGATGTGTCCCGATGACAGCAGGGACTTTCGCATGCATGGTCTCGTAAACGACGGCACCTGCACCTTTCGCGATAGCCTTCTCGATAAAATCATGCCCGTCCGATTTCTCTCCCCTGATCGCAACAAAGAGGAAGCCTTTTTTGACGGCCCTCGAATCGTAAGTGATACCGGTTATCCGGACGCTTTGAGCTCCGCTAATTGCGCAGTAATAGCCTTTTAATATTGTGGTAATGTCCATTAGTCAGATCGGTTTCTCAATTCTCACTTCTTGTCCGAAACCAGAAGCAGGCCCTTGTCCACAGCTTTATCCATCGGGACAGTCAGGTACGAGAGTGCCTCGTTCGCGATCTGCCTAAAAACCGGCCCTGCAACAATGCCTCCATATATCTGGCCCTTCGGTTCCTTGATAACAACTATCATGGCCAATCGAGGATTTTCTGCCGGTACGAACCCCACAAAGGAGCCGATATATCTCGTCTTCGAATAGTGCTTTGTCTGCGGATCGAAGAGCTGGGCGGTTCCAGTCTTTCCGGCCACCTCGTTGCCCTCCACAGCAGCTTCAGTTGCGGTGCCCCCGGCCTCGGTTACCGTCTTCAAAATGCCTCTAAAAATAGCGGCTGTCTCCGCAGAGATGATCCTCTGCGTCTTCGGCTCGATCTTCGAGATTATGGCGCCGGTCGGCGAACGGATCTCTTTTACAACATGTGGCGTCACCAGATATCCGCCATTGGCAACTGCCGAATATGCCCTCAGGACCTGGAGTGGCGTCACTGCTATTTCCTGCCCGATTGCCATAGCACCAATGGACGTACCTGACCACCTGTCAGGCGACTTCACAAGTCCGGAGATTTCGCCCTGCAGATCGATGCCAGTCTTATCGCCGAAGCCAAATTTCTTGATATACTCGTACAACTTCGGTTTCCCGACCATTAGGGCTGTCTTAATAGTCCCTACATTGGAGGATTTTTGTATGACCTCTCGGAAGGCCAGAACGCCATGTTTGTGGTCGTCCTTGATTCTTCTGCCGCCGACCTCGATAGTTCCGGCACTGCAGTCGAAACGTGTCTCCGGAGTCACAACTTTCTCTTCAAGAGCAGCGATACCGACTACTATTTTAAAGGTAGAACCCGGTTCATAGCAATCCGTGATAGCACGGTTTCGGATCTCGGACTGATTGGCCTCGAACAGTTCGCCAGGATCGAAGTTTGGCCTGTTGGCAAGTGCAAGGATCTCTCCGGTATACGGGTCCATCATGATAGCGGTTGCCGACACCGCCCTCCATTTGCTCATGGCCACATCGAGGTTCTTTTCGAGTATATATTGAAGGCCTTCGTCGATAGTCAGGACGATATCGTTGCCGCGTATATCTTGTTTGCTGCCTTCCGAGAGTGAATTGCCCTTAGCGTCACGGCCGACATAGGCGCTTCCTTCCTTTGCGGTGAGGTATTTTTCGTATCCTTTTTCGACGCCTTCGATGCCCTTGTTATCGAGATTGACGAAGCCGACTACATGCGAAGCGAGNNCCCTGGATATACCTCGCCTTCTCAACTTCCATTTTTCGCTCGACCCAGCTGAAGTGTTTATTGGTCACCAGTTTTGCATATATGGCGCTTTTATCTTTATGAATTGTAGAGGAAAGCGTACGGGCGACCTGGTTTGCTGATATCACCTCGGCAGGATTGCAGAAGATCGATTCGGTTTCAAGATTTACCGCAAGTTCATGGCCGCGGCGGTCCATGATGACCCCACGCTTGACTGGTATGACTTCTTTTCTCGTTTGCTGGCCGCGCGCCTTAAGCAGATACCAGTCATGATTGATCAGCATGATGTCGGCCAAGCGAAAAAAGACAGCCATGAAGCCGATTGAGAGCAGGGCCAGCATGACAAGNNAAGTGCCTTTGAAATCGCCCGCTTTCACATAAACAACCCTCTTTCTCTCCGGAAATGATAAGCCCACACCTGCCAGGTCCGCCTTTTCAACTCTTGCAAGGCTCATAAGCCCCGCTTTTTGTGCAACCAGCGACTTCTGGTCCCTCAGGACTTCCATCTTCATCGTTTCGAGACTACTCAACTTGTATTCGAGGGATGTAACACTCGCCCTCAGCCATACAATGCTGAAAACGAACATGACGATGAGGAGGACCGAGATTGCCTTCATTGCCGATACCATTCTATTCTTCGTACGTCTCATAGCTTTTCTCCTCCCCTTAATTTTGCACTTCGTGACGCCGAGTTTCTCAGCACTTCTTCTCTGCCCGGAGTCATTGGTTTTTTCGTCAATACCTTGATGAGCCCTTCTTTGCCCCAGTCCCTTAAGAGGTTCTTGACAATCCTGTCCTCAAGAGAGTGGTACGAGATGACGCAGAGCCTTCCGCCTGCTTTCAGAACGCCGAGGGCGGATGTGAGTCCGTTCCTGAGTTCATCGAGTTCCCTATTGACCTCTATCCTGATTGCCTGAAATGTCCTTGTAGCAGGGTGCGTCTTGCCCCTGCCCCCATATGCCTGGAGGACAATATCTGCAAGTTCCGCACATGTATTAATCGGACCGGACTTTCTGCTTATCACAATCCTCTTCGCTATTTTTCTAAAGAGCGGCTCTTCGCCGAACTCCTGCAGGACTCTCTGAAGGTCCTTTTCCAGATACCTGTTCACCACATTCCACGCGCTCAGTTTTTGTGAAGAGTCCATCCTCATATCGAGCCTGGCATCGGACATGAAGCTGAATCCCCTTTCGTGCTTCTTCAGCTGGAGCATAGATACCCCCAGGTCGAAAAGCACGCCGTCGGCGCGCTCTATCCTCAGGTCCTGCAGGACCTCTCCGATTTCCGAAAAACGGCCCTGCCGGAGATATACCTTGTCAGTTCCGAGCTTGTTCGCAGCATAGGTCAGTGCCTCTTCATCGCGGTCTATTCCGATTAGCGCGCCATGGCTTCCCAGCCTTCCCAGTATCGCCGAAGAATGTCCGCCGAGCCCGACAGTAGCATCGATATACACGCCATCTTCCCTTATTTCGAGCATCTCGATCACCTCATTGAGCAACACCGGCACATGGGCCGCCTGTCCGCTAAATGCCATATTCGGCGAGTTTCTTAGCAAAGGCTTCGACATCTATCTTGTCCGGATCGGTGATTGCATCCCACCTCTGCTTGTCCCAGAGTTCCAGTTTGTCCATGAGGCCGACTATGACGATATCGTTTTCTATGCCTGCGTTTTGCCTGAGTTCGTAGGGGACCATTACCCTTCCGTTCTTGTCTGTTTCGCAAGGGACTGCAGCCGAAAAGACCCGCCGCATGAAATATTGCATGGCTTGATCGGTCGTCGGCTTGCCCTTGACCTTCTCTTCCAGCAGCGCCCATTCGGCCTCGGGATAGATATGGAGACACTTGTCAAAGGCCGCATTCGTGATATATATTTTGGATAAGCCATATTTGGCGGATAACATCTCCCGCAAAGGAGCAGGAATGATGATTCTCCCTTTCGGGTCTAAGGTGTAATAATATGTTCCAGTAAAGGAGGCCATTTAACTTTCTCCACTTTTTGACACTTTATACCACCAAGATTAATATAAATATATGTCTGTGTCAAGAGACAAGTGTGTGTTTTTATTTTTTCCCATATAATGTAGTAATAGCGATATGCCACATACAACATATAGACAATTATTCATGCCATAAGAGTGACAAAATTTATAATGTTCCACAACGATCTCAAGAATCTGGACTACAAGGGGCTACTGCGGAAGATATCCGACAGAGGAATTGCATCCTGTGGACAACCCATTCCATCCCTTGCCCGAATCGAAATATCAGGTGAGCAATACATCAATTTTGCATCGAACGATTATCTAGGCCTCGCGGCATCGCCTACCATTTTGGAGGCTGCAAAGAAATCGCTGGAAGTCTTTCCGTTCGGAGCCGGGGCATCGCGTCTGCTTTCAGGCGGAACTACTTTTCATTCAGAGCTCGAAGAGGTGGTAACGCGTTTCAAAAAAACAGGTGCAGCACTTGTTTTCAATTCCGGCTACCAGGCAAATGTGAGCTGCATATCCGCTCTCGCGCGAGAGGGTGATGTAATTTTCAGCGATGAGCTAAACCATGCCAGCATTGTTGACGGCTGCCGGCTGAGCCGGGCTAAAAAAGTAGTCTATCCACACGGTGATGTAGATACTCTTTCGACTCTAATGCAAAAGGAAAGAGCAGCGAGGAAGATTGTCATCAGCGACACAATATTCAGCATGGACGGCGATATCGCGCCGGTCAGCGGGCTTTACACACTTTGCGAGAGCATACCTGACACCCTGCTTTACCTGGATGATGCTCACGGCACTGGAGTGCTTGGGGGCGGTCATGGAGCACTGGCCCATTTCAATCTCAAGCCTGAGCCGTGGATCGTACAGATGGGCACCTTCTCGAAAGCACTCGGCTCTTTCGGCGCTTTTATCGCAGGCAGCCGCGAGGTAATCGATTGGCTTGTAAATACAGCGCGCGGGTTCATCTATTCGACAGCTCTTCCTGCGTGCGTAGTCGCTGCTTCTGCGGCCGCAATAGGGACCATCGAAAACGACAAATCCATCGTCGAAAGACTTTGGAGAAATCAGCGGAGAGCTATGGAGGGCATTGCAAACGCAGGCTTCTACATCATCTGCAAAGATACACCTATCATCGCAGTCTCCATCGGAGATATTGCGATAACACTTGCCTTCTCTGAAAAATTAAGACAGCGTCACATTTACGCGCCTGCCATCCGACCGCCGACTGTGAAGACGCCGCGCATTAGAGTAACAGTATCAGGAGCTCATACCGATGAGGATATCGAAGCTCTGATCAATGCTTTCAGAGCTGCTAGGTAGTGCAGGCACCGGGACGAAACGTCTAAGCTGGAAATCTGATCGATTAGACGTCATCAATAAATTCAGTTATTTGCCAAATCCCGCAGTTTTTGTATATATTCATAACTCTATGAGCTATATTGCAGTGATCGGTGCGGGAAGCTGGGGAACCACCCTTGCTTCGCTATTGTCTGAAAAAGGATATGACGTTGCACTCTGGACGCATGATCCTGAACTCGCAATCTCTATCAACCGGGAGAGGGTCAACAATATATTTCTGCCGGGCTTTACGCTGCATCCAATGCTTAATGTATCATTCAACGGCGAGGAGCTTTCTACTGCCCGCTATATCCTAAATACTGTCCCGACCCAGTTCATCCGGCCGATTTTTAACAAAATCCGCACTTACATCAACGATCAGGCTATTATTGTCAGCGCCTCGAAGGGGATTGAAAACAATACATTGATGACGCCATCGATGATACTAGAAGAGATAATGGGCAGGCCGGTTTCGGTACTCTCAGGCCCGAGTTTCGCACGCGAAGTCGCTGACAAGAAGCCTACTGCCATCACCCTTGCGACCGGTGATCCCAAAATAGGACTGCTGCTTCAGGAGGTTTTCAATACCGATTATTTCAGGGTCTATACACATGACGATATAATCGGTGTCGAAATCGGCGGGGCGCTAAAAAACGTTATCGCCATTGCATCAGGCATCTGCGACGGCCTCAGTCTCGGGCATAATTCGAGGGCTGCTCTCATCACGAGAGGGCTGTCCGAGATGACTCGACTCGGCCTCAAGATGAATGCGCTCGAGGTCACTTTTTCAGGGTTAAGCGGTATCGGCGATCTCGTTCTTACGTGCACCGACATGCAGTCGCGGAATTTCACAGTAGGCCATAAACTTGGAAAGGGAATGAAACTCGGCGATATCATCAACCAGACGCAGTCGGTCGCCGAAGGGATAGCCACGACACTCTCGGCCTATGAACTGGCCTCAAAACATGGGATTGAGCTGCCGATTACTGAACAGGTTTACCTTACACTCTATAAAGACAAATCTCCCGCCGAAGCGGTAAAAAACCTTATGAACCGCTCACTGAAGTCCGAATTTCACGGATATTAAACATGTACATCGATAAGATAAGACGTCTCCTCGAGAAGGTAGAAAATGGAAAGATTACCGTAGATGACGCCCTGGGCAGCCTCAAACATCTTCCGTATGAAGATATCTCGTGCGCTAAGATCGATCATCACCGTGCCATGCGGACGGACGTTCCCGAGGTGATCCTGGCGGGCAGCAAGAAAACCGAAGATGTCGTCTCGATCGCGAAGTCAATGATGAAGAGGAGCGGTAAATTTCTCATTACACGTGCATCTGAAGAAGTTTACCGTGAGCTGAAGATAAAGAAGGCACGGTTTTATCCCGACTCCAAGATCATATCATGCGGCGGGCCGAAGACCCTAAAAGGCCAGATACTCGTAATTTCGGCCGGGACTTCGGATATTCCAGTCGCAGAAGAGGCCGAACTGACCGCATCTTTCCTGGGGTCAAAAACAGAAAGGCTCTACGACGTGGGCATCGCGGGGCTTCACAGGCTTCTCGATCACGGGCTGCTGCTTCAAAGGGCGCGGGTATTCGTGGTAGTCGCAGGCATGGAAGGCGCCCTTCCCTCTCTCGTGGGAGGACTAACGAACAGACCACTTGTGGCAGTCCCTACATCAGTGGGATATGGATCAAGCTTCGGCGGGCTTACCGCGCTCTTTGCGATGCTGAATTCCTGCGTGCCGGGGATCGGAGTAGTAAATATCGATAACGGCTTCGGTGCCGGCTGCCTGGCCCACCGGATCAATATGATGGGGCTTAATTAATCCTGTTTCCTGAACCAACGGTTCAGAACCTCGGCACTCACCCCCCACCCGAACTTCCAGTCTTCTTTACACCGCAAACAGGCGAAAAAGAACTACAGGCGGAAATCTTTTTCTTGACATCCTCCGAATCGCAGTTAGGGCACTTTGCGCTGCCCGCTTTCGCAGCATGAAGCACGGCAAAAGATATCTTACACTTGCGACAGTCATATTCGTAGATAGGCATTATCTTCCCTCCGTAATACTACACCCTGTTTATTTTTTCCCATTCACTGAATCAAAGTCAACTCCGCGCACCGCAAGATCGCGCATCATGATGCAGGCGTCCTCCACAGGGGCCTTGTAATAATTCTTTCTCGTTCCGATGACCCTGAAGCCAGCTTCCTCATAGAGTTTCAGGGCCACGGAATTTAATGCCCTAACCTCCAGAAAAAAGGCCTTGCATCTGTTTATCTGCAGCCCGCTTATAACGTCTTCCATGAGCATCCTGGCAATGCCCCTCATTCTAAATTCGGGACAGACAGCCAGATCGAGCAGATGGCCCTCATCGAGAATCAGCCTTGCGATGATATAACCGACAATACGCTCGTTTATGATAGCTACGCGGGCGATCGAGTATTTGCCGTAGACTTCACTGTAAAAAGAGTTCTCCGACCAGGGCGTACTGAAAGATATCCTCTCAATGTCCGCAGCGGCGGGCACATCTTCTGGTAGCATATCCCGGATACGCATTGCATTCATGGGGCAATCATGCTTTTGGGGAATCCATAATGACATCAGCTGCCCGATTTAATCTCGGCTTCGGACCTTCTCAGATAAGCCGGCACAGCAGTAAGGGCATCACTGTAATCACCGTTCTCGGCCCTTTTCATGCAAAGCAGTGCGACGTTGGCAGGCGAAGGCACCATGTGCTGAGGAGCCCCGAAGAATGCCTTTTCACCAAGCTCACGCTCAATCGTCTCCCTGTTGAGAAGAGAGCCCTCACCCAAAAATATCGTAGGCGCATCTATCACCGGCAGAAGATCGCCGATCTTTATTGCCCGCTCGTCGATCACATTGAAGAACCTGTCTTTCGACCACTTGAAGACTGCTGCGTAAACCTCTTTTCTGCGCGCATCGAGCAAAGGACAGATCTGGAAATTGCTGAACGGGATGTTCCACGCAAATGCCTCAAGTGTCGGCACTGCCACGAACTTTTTTCCGGTTGCATAAACAAGGCCTTTTATCGTGCTCAGCCCTACGCGAAGCCCAGTAAACGAACCAGGCCCGGCCGAGATGCCGAAGACATCGATATCACCCAGGTCCATACCGGCGCCACTCAAAACATGATCGATCTCCTTCATCAGACGTTCCGAATGGGTCACCTTGACATTGATCCTCGATTCAGCCACGAGCGTCATACCATCCATGATCGCCAGACCTCCCAGCATCGTGGCCGTCTCAATGGCTAGAAGTTTCATAGATTCTCTCCTTATAACTTTTTCCGAACAACACAAAGAATATGATACTGCTGAAGATACATATTGCAGCGAAAATTCTCAAAGACACGATAGTACCGAAAGCATGGGCCACAAACCCGATTGCAGAATTGCCGAGTGGCGCGAACCCGAGAAAAACAAGCGTATAGAGACTCATGACCCTTCCCCTGAGCGAATCTGGGACCACCTGCTGGATGAAGCTATTGCAGACGGCCAGGAAGCTGACAATACCCCATCCGGCAAAGAATATCAGCAACATCGCGATATGAAAGTTATCGGCAAGGGCGATTGCCAGTATAGCCACAGAAAAAATGACCGCCGAGACCGGAATGAATATGCGCTTGCCCTGGATCTCTCCTTTGAAGGCAATTATCATAG
>PMYY01000076.1 GCA_003170655.1 Nitrospiraceae bacterium | reverse complement strand
ACTGACGTGCTCGACGCCATCTCGCTTCTCACTCTGGCTGAGAAAAATTATTACAAGGCGTTATACGACATGAGACGCGCGCACGCAGGCCTGATCTACTCCACCGGAGCAGACCTGACGTTTGCATACAAATAACCTTCGCTTTTTTACGGAGTAATAATGGAAGAGGAAAAAAAAGAAAACGGCAACAACGGCAAGAAGAAAAAAATCGTCGCTGCGTTCGTCATACTCCTGATTGCCGGCATTATCACCCTGTTTTTTTATCTCGACTACAAGGCGACACACATAACTACCGACGACGCCTTCGTCGACGGGAGAATCTATGCTGTTGCACCCAAGATTCCGGGGACAGTCAAAGCAGTGCACGTCGAAGACAATCAGATGGTCAAGAAAGGTGATATGCTGGTCGAGATTGCACCTGAGGATTACGATGCCAGACTGAATGAGGCAATGTCTTCGGTGAACGCAGAAAAATCCAAACTGGCCGAATACCAGGCCAAAGTCAAGACTGCCCGGGCGCAGTTGGAGCTGCAGGACGCAAACATGCGGCAGGCAGAGATCGATATCCGGCGCGCAGAGTTGCTATATGGCAAGGGTGCAATATCGAAAGAGCGCTATGAAAAAACTAAAACGGGTTATGACGTTACGCTTGCTGAAGTAAAGGCTTCGCGAGAACAGATGCGCCAGACCGAATCCTCGGTGGCTTCCCAAGCATCATCTGTCACTGCCAAAGAGGCGAGGCTGAAGACCGAACAACTGAATGTCGGCTATACAATGATTTATGCCCCTGCCGACGGACGCATCACAAAGAAGAATGTCGAAAAGGGCAACCAGGTCCAGCCCGGTCAGCCGCTTATGGCCGTAGTTCCTCTCGATGATGTCTGGGTGGTTGCCAATTACAAAGAAACTCAACTCAAAAAAGTCCGCCCCGGACAGAAGGTAAAAATCAAGGTCGACACCTATTCGGGAGAGACGTTCACGGGCAAGGTCGACAGCATAATGGCCGGCACTGGTTCGGCTTTTTCGCTCTTCCCTCCCGAGAACGCCACGGGTAACTATGTCAAAGTCGTTCAGAGGGTCCCGGTCAAGATCGTCCTCGACAGGAAAGATATGGCAGGCATTCTCCGGGTCGGTATGTCAGTGGTACCGACCGTTCTCGTCGAGAAATGAACAAATGGAGTAAATGGATTATCGCTCTGACGGTCATGCTGCCCACGCTGATCGAGATCGTGGACACGTCGGTCGTCAATGTATCGCTCGACCATATTCGCGGCAGCCTCTCGGCCGGCATCGACGAATCGACCTGGACGGTAACTTCCTATCTCGTATCGAACGCAATCATAATACCGATGACAGGATGGCTGAGCAGGCTCTTCGGCAGGAAGAACTATCTCATATTCTCAATCGTGCTTTTTACGATCAGCTCTTTGTTGTGCGGTTCCGCTTGGAGCCTCCAGAGCCTCGTTGTCTTCAGAATACTCCAGGGCATCGGGGGCGGAGCGCTCCAGCCGATTTCTCAATCGATACTGCTTGAAACCTTCCCTCCGAAACAGCATGGTATCGCTATGGCGGTCTTCGGCGTTGGAATCATGTTCGGCCCCATCATCGGCCCGCTCCTGGGCGGATGGATAACCGACAACTGGTCGTGGCACTGGATCTTTTATATCAATATACCGATAGGGATCATATCTGTTTTCATGACTACAATCTTCATCACCGATCCTCCATACATGCAGAGACAGAAAATGAAGATAGACTACTGGGGGCTCGTCCTGCTCGCTACGGGGCTCGGATGCCTTCAGATCGTGCTCGATAAGGGGCAGCAGGACAACTGGTTCGATTCGGGTTTCATTCTCGCGCTCAGCATCATATCGGCAGTCTCACTAGTCTCCTTCCTGCTCGTCGAGCGTTACTTTGCCGAGCATCCGATTGTCGACCTGCTAACATTTAAGAACATATCCTTCAGCACGGGCAGCACCGTAATGTTCATCGGTTTCTTCAACCTTTTTGCGAGCATTGTCCTGCTGCCGATTTATCTTCAGACCCTCATGGGCTACACTTCTTACCTTGCCGGGTTTGTTCTCGGGCCGGGCGGCATCGCAACTCTGATATCGTTGCCGATTGCGGGCAAGCTGGTAACGAAGGTCAATCCCAAGGGGCTCCTTTCCTTCGGTATAGTAGTAAATGCATACGCAACATATCTCATGTCGAATTTCACCCTGAGCGCCGATTTCGCCACCGTTATCTGGCCCAGGGTCGTCCTGGGCATCGGAATGGGGTTCTTCTTTATCCCGCTTACTACCCTGACCATGTCGGGGATTAAGAAAGAGGACATGGCCAATGCATCAGGCATTTACAACCTGCTGAGAAATCTCGGCGGAAGTTTCGGAGTTGCTTTTGTAACTACTATTCTTGCTCGCAGGGCCCAATATCACCAGTCCCAATTGATAGATAACCTGACGCCATACGATACCGCGTATCGGATCGCTGTACACCAAGGCACGCAGGCGCTGCAACTGAGAGGGTTAGAAAGCTCGCAAGCACAGCAGGGAAGCCTCGCGACCATTTATAACGAGTTGCTCAGGCAGTCATCGATGCTTTCCTTTAACGACGCCTTCCATCTCGTCTGCGTCATCATGATCTGCGTTCTTCCGCTCGTCTTATTGATGAGGGAGGCAAAGGTGCCCGTTGCACCGGAAATGCACTGAGAAATATTGCCCATATGGTATAATTCGAAATGGTGGAAAACTTGGATTTTAAAGGACTCCCGTCCATGGCGGCAAACAAGATACGCCCCTTTTTTGAAGAGGTCATGCAGTGCTGTCCTGAAAAGGTGCATTCCGTATACGTGACTGGCAGTGCGGTCACTCCCGATTTCAGAGAGAGTACGTCCGATGTCAACTCACTGATAGTGCTTAACGACCTCCACTTCGAATTTTTCAAGTTTCTCGCCCCCTTGGGCAAGAAGTTCAAGTCTAAAGGCATCGCTGCCCCCCTTGTCATGACGCCGTCATATATTCAGGACTCACTGGATGTATTCCCCATGGAATTCCTAGAACTCCGGCTGATCCACAAAACTGCATTGGGACCTGATATAGTGCAAAACCTTGAGATAGACCCCGTACTATTAAGGCTTCAGTGCGAGCGCGAAATAAAGACCAGACTCATCGGGTTGTGGAACGGCTATATCTCATCGACGGGTGAAACAGATATGATCGCCCAACTTCTGTATCGATCGATTAAAGGCTGCATGCCCTTATTCCGCTCCATAGTCTTCTTATTGGGCAAACTGCCGCCGATCAAGAAAATGGATGTCATCGGCGCCATCAGTGATAATACCGGCATAGACAAAGATATCCTCATCAAAGCCCTCCTGCTTAAAGAAAGCCCGATCAAGAACAGAGAGGAGCTCCTTTCGCTCTTCGAGCGCTATTACGGTAACCTGGAAACCGTTGCCGGGATGGTCAATGCACTTCAGCAGTAGAACAAGACCAATAGCCCGTTTGCTTAAGCACAGCGCCTTCCTTCTTGTACTGGGCTGCTTGCTTTTTTACTCGGGTCCTTCTCATGCCGTTACACCGGAACCGCCAACTTCTCCTGGAAACTATGTTGTCGATCTGGCGGGAATCGTCGACGGCGGAGTACAGACCCGGCTGAATGCGTATTTAAAAGAACTCGAACAGAAGACCACTGTTCAAATGGTCGTTCTTACGATAAAGAGTCTCGATGGAGGTAGCATCGATGATTTTTCGCTGAGGATGGCCCACGATAAATGGAAACTGGGACAGAAAGGGAAGGACAACGGTCTTCTTCTCACTGTAGCTGTAGATGAACATAAATACCGTATCGAAGTCGGCTACGGACTGGAAGGGACATTGCCCGACAGCATGGTGGGAACCATAGGAAGACAGTACCTTGTGCCTTACTTCAAGAAGGGTGACTACAGTGCAGGCATTTTCAACGCATCGCTCGAAATCATCAAGACCATTGCAGCCGCACAGGGAGTTGAGATCACCGGAATGCCCAAGACGCCTGGCATGAAGTCCAAGAGAAAAAGAGGCTTCGGTTTGAGCGATTTGATATGGTTCGGCATACTTCTCGTATTCATCATTCCTTTCATGCTGTTCCGCAGCAGGTCCGGCGGCTACTGGGGTGGTGGCGGTGGTTTTGGCGGCGGGGGTTTTGGCGGCGGCTTCGGAGGCGGCGGTGATGGAGGGTTCGGCGGCGGCGGTGGCGGCGGATTCGGCGGCGGGGGAGCCGGGGGAGATTGGTGATATCAAAACGCAGAGTCGACCACCGGATCGTCTCTACGATAGTATAAAATATCCAGGAGGTTTTTATGGGTAATGGGGTAAAAATTGCGTTGGCAGTAGTGGCTGTTATAGCTTTAATTGTCATAGGTACCGTTGGGTGGGGTGTCGGCCAGTACAACAAGGTTATCACGCTTGACGAGCAGGTAAAAGCCCAGTGGGCGCAGGTGGACAACCAGTTGAAGCGCCGCTACGACTTGATACCCAACCTTGTCGAGACAGTCAAGGGTTATGCGACACACGAAAAACAGCTTTTCGAAAACATCGCCGAGGCGAGAACTAAATATTTCCAGGCACCTACGGCGACTCAAAAGATACAGGCCTCCAATCAGCTCGAAGGCATGCTCTCTCGCCTTCTCGTCCTGAAGGAGACTTACCCACAGCTCAAGGCAAACGAATCCTTTCTGAAACTGCAGGACAGCCTTGAGGGAACTGAAAACAGGATAGCAGTGGAGAGGAAGAGATACAACGAGGTGGCGCAGTCTCTCAATACCTACAGAAGGTCAGTAATGGGAAGTGTCATTTCTTCGATAGCCGGTATACAGCCGGCGGCCTATTACGAAATACCGGCGGCCGAAAAAGAAGCGCCGAAGGTGAAATTCTAGATTTAATGCAGGCGCGCGGTTCACCGCGCCCTGCCCCGAAAGGCAAGGCGCCGACGTGCAACGTCGATTAAATTGTTTATGCCAAAAAAAATAGACATCCCTGTGACAGGAATGACCTGCGCAGCCTGTTCTTCTGCCGTCGAACGTTCGCTGAAGAAGATTGAAGGCATCAAGAGCGCGGCCGTCAACCTTCCGCTCGAACGTGCCACGATCGAATTCTCAGAGTCGGATGTCCCGGTCCGCTTGCCGGTCATCATCGCTGCGATCAAGGATGAAGGATATGGAGTCGCCACGCGCAAACTCGATGTCGCGATAAGCGACATGACCTGTGCAGCCTGCGTCAGTGCTGTTGAAAAAGCAATTAGGGGACTCGATGGCGTAATCGCCGCATCCGTAAACCTCGCCACCGAAAAAGCCTCCATCGAGTACGTTCCCACCATTACCGGCTTCGAGGACTTCAAGCGGGTAATCGCGGATGCCGGCTATTCGGCCCACCTGGTGAGTCGAGAATTCGTCAATACCGAAGGCGATGCGCGCAAAAAAGAGTACGACGCATTACGCATCAGATTCCTGGTAAGTCTGCTCCTTACTGCCCCGATCATCTTAGGGAGCATGATCACATTGCCGCTCATCTCGAATTGGTTCGTTCTTCTTATCTTGGCAACGCCGGTGCAGTTCTGGTCAGGACTGAGGTTCCACAGGGCAGCCTTTTCTGCTATAAGGCACGGCTCCACTAATATGAATACCCTGATCAGCGTCGGCACGAATGCCGCCTATTTTTTCAGCGTAGCGGCCACCGTTGCCCCTCAATTCTTTTCCCGGGGCAGCATCGTCCCCAATGTTTATTTCGATACTTCAGCGACGATCATCACTCTCATTCTTATGGGCAGGCTCCTTGAAGCACGCGCAAAAGGGAAGACATCGGAAGCGATTAAAAAGCTGATAAACCTGCAGCCAAAGACAGCCTTTGTACTGAGAGGCGATCAGGAAAGAGAGATTCCGATAGATGAAGTTACTATAGGTGATATCGTGGTCATACGGCCCGGCGAAAGAATACCTGTCGACGGCGAGGTGGTTTCAGGCTCATCTGCAATCGACGAATCCATGCTGACCGGTGAAAGCCTCCCCGTTGAAAAAATTGCGGGCTCCATGGTCTTCAGCGGGACTATCAACAAGGCCGGTAGCCTGAGATTCACGGCGCTGAGAGTGGGCAAAGAGACCTCTCTTGCGAGGATCATAAAACTCGTGGAAGATGCGCAAGGGAGCAAGGCGCCCATTCAACGGCTTGCCGATCAGATAGCGGCCGTGTTCGTACCGGTTGTAATGGGCATCGCCGCGATGACCTTTCTGCTCTGGCTGGTTTTGGGGCCGCAACACGCCTTCGCTCTTGCATTGATGAACTTCATAGCCGTTCTGATCATCGCCTGTCCCTGCGCCTTGGGGCTTGCAACGCCGACGGCAATCATGGTCGGCACCGGCAAAGGCGCCGAGCACGGCATCCTGATAAAAGACGCAGAGGCCCTCGAACTCTGCCATAAAATTAGTGCTGTCATCCTCGACAAAACAGGAACAATCACGAAGGGAGAGCCTGAGGTCGTGGATATTACGGAAACTGGTACGCATCATGATATGCCGTTGAACGTCTTGCTGCGTATTGCCGCATCTGCCGAAAAATTATCGGAGCACCCGCTCGGCAGGGCCATTGTTAAGAAAGCCTCCGAAGAACATATCGACATAATCGATCCGGCTGAGTTCATGTCCGTATCTGGAGGCGGCGTAAAAGCGACTATCGGGGTGCCCACTGGAGCCGACAAACTGGAAGTTATTATAGGCAATGAGAACCTGTTGGCGAGCGAGGGTATCGACATCTCTTCGGCAAGAGCTCTTGCCGACAAATTCTCTTCGGAAGGTAAAACCCCGGTATTCATGGCTATCGACAAGACGCTGAGAACGGTCTTTGCCATTGCTGATGCCGTCAAGGAAGATTCGGCTGCTGCCGTACGCGAGCTTATGTCGATGGGGATCGAAGTGATAATGCTGACGGGCGATCACAAGAATACGGCTGAGGCCATCGCAAGGCAGGTCGGCATTCAGAGGTTCTACTCCGAAGTTCAGCCGGACCAAAAGACTGCAATCGTGAAGCAGCTCAAAGCCGAGAACAAAATAACTGCCATGGTGGGCGACGGTATCAATGACGCGCCGGCCCTGGCCTCTGCAGACGTGGGTATCGCCATCGGCACGGGGACCGACATAGCCATCGAGGCATCAGATATCACTCTTATAAAAGGCAGCCTAAAATCCGTTGTCGATGCCATCAGCTTGAGCAGGCTTACGATCAAGACTATAAAGCAGAATCTGTTCTGGGCCTTCATTTACAATATCATCGGCATTCCCGTTGCTGCCGGAATGCTTTATATCTTCGGCGGTCCTCTGCTCAATCCTATGATAGCCTCAGCCGCGATGTCCTTCAGTTCAGTGTCGGTTGTTACGAATTCATTGAGGCTAAAACGGAAGAAGCTATAGCATCGGGACTTTACAAGGAACTCAAAATGGTTTATTTTATTAGGACTGATTATGCAAGATTATTCTGAAAATACGACTGACTCCTCGCTGCTCGTCATACCTCTCGGAGGGGTGGAAGAAATTGGCCTGAACATGACGGTCTTTCAATACGCCGATGACCTCATCATAGTAGATGCGGGACTCATGTTCCCGGAAGAAGAGATGCTCGGCGTCGACATCGTAATCCCCGATTATTCATACATCCTGGACAACAGGGAAAAGGTAAAGGGGATCATCCTGACTCACGGACACGAAGATCATACCGGAGCCCTGCCCTTTCTTCTCAAAGAGCTGAACGTGCCGGTCTTCGGCACAGCCCTCACCCTCGCACTGGTGAGAGAGAAATTAAATGAGCACAACCTCCTCGATATTTCGCTTATTCCGGTAAAGCCCCGCGATATCATCACGCTGGGAGTATTCAAAGTTGAATTCATAAGAGTCACTCACAGCATTGTCGACGGGGTGGGATTGGGCATACAGACACCCTTCGGCAGTATCATCCATACCGGCGATTTCAAACTCGATCCGACCCCGGTAGATGGTGAACTAATGGATCTCCACAAGTTTACGGAGTACGGCGAAAAAGGCACTCTGCTGATGCTGTCGGACAGCACCAACGCCGAGAAGGGGGGCTTCACCTTCTCTGAACGAGAAGTGCGACGGGCCTTTGAGGACATCTTTGCCAAGTCAAAAGGCAGAATCATCATCGCCACTTTTGCCTCGAACATCCACAGGATCCAGCAGGCCATCGATGTCGCTGTCCAGTATGACCGCAAGGTTATTATGTGCGGCAAGAGCATGGTATCCAACGCCGGGATCGCACTAGAACTCGGCTATCTCAAGATCCCTGCGGGGACCTGGGTGAAGATGGAGAACCTCAGGGACCTGCACGATGAAGAAGTCGTCATTATTACCACCGGTAGCCAGGGTGAGCCGATGAGTGTGCTATCAAGGATAGCCATCGACGAACACAAACAGATCAAAATAAAGGAAGGCGACACAGTCATTCTTTCGGCCAAGATAATCCCTGGCAACGAGCGCTCCATCGGCAAGATCATCAACCACCTGATGAGAAGGGGCGCAGACGTAAAGTACGAGAAGGTCTCGGACATCCATGTGTCAGGCCATGCATCGAAAGAAGAGCTCAAGCTGATGCTTAACATGGTGAAACCGAAATATTTTATGCCAGTCCACGGCGAATACCGCCATCTAAAATATCATTACAAACTTGCAGACAAATCGGGCATACCGAAGGAGAATATTTTCATCCTTGAAGATGGCATGGTACTGGAAATAAACGGCAATGGCGCTGCAACAAGAGGAAAGGTAAATTCCGGCCGTGTATTCATAGACGGAAGGGATGCCGGCGGTGTAGAGGATATCGTACTTCGTGACCGGAGGAGGCTTGCTCATGACGGGATAGTGATCATCCTAGTCGGCATTGAAAAACTGACGAAGAAGATCATCTCGGGGCCGGAAATAATTTCGAGAGGTTTCGTTTTTGAAGATGTCTCGCAGGACGTCATCAGCGAAGTAAGGGACCTTATGGCTGGTACGCTGACAAACCTCGACGACAACATCATCTCAGATACCGCACTGATCCAGGCAAAATTGAGGGCGACCCTCAAAAAATACCTGCGAAATACGATGGACAGAAGGCCCATGATCATGCCGATAATAATGGAAGTTTGACATTCTCACCGCCTGAAAGGCGAGGATTCTCACCTTCCAACACTCCCAAGGGCTGAGAGCCTTACCTTTGATGATTTTCATAGCAGCTCATTGACCTATTAACAGGATCATATCCGGAGATAACTATACTATTCGAGTTCATACGGTTTCATATCGCATTATAAAGACTTTGATGCCTCCCGCCCATCATAATTTGCAGGCCTCAGTTTAACAATTTACAATGTTATGGAAGATATGATTAAACTTGGAGTCAGTTCCTGCCTACTCGGAGAGAAAGTCCGCTATGACGGGGGACACAAGCTCGACCAGCATCTCAAGGAACTACTGGGAAGATATGTCGAATGGGTTCCTGTCTGCCCTGAAGTCGAAATGGGTCTTACCGTTCCGCGGGAACCGATGAGGCTTGTCGGAGATGCGGTCTCATCACGTCTGGTTACCACAAGTTCGGGTATTGATCATACCGACTGGATGATCCAATGGGCCAACAAAAAACTACGTACACTCTCCAGCATGGACCTCCGAGGATTCATATTCAAAAGTAAATCGCCAAGCTGCGGAATGAGGAGTGTAGAGGTTTACGATGCATTTGATGTTCAATCGAAGACAGGAATCGGCTTATTCGCACGTGAATTTATGGCCCGCTTCCCGCTTCTGCCGGTTGAAGACGACGTCCGGCTACAGGACAGTTCCATCTGTGAAAACTTCATGGAGATAGTGATTGCAGGCTTAAAAAAATAGTATTATGTCCCTTTTAGTCACTTGGTCGCATCGAGCATCGACCTGAGAAATACTGGTAAAAGTGAGTGCGGTCTATATTGCCGTATTGGAAAGCCATTTGCAAACAACTCAGCTTGTCAGAGTGGGATTCTGAAGGACGCCATAACACCGCCGGCCAAGATGCCGCCCTTCTGGCCTTGCGGAGATGATTCCATAAGGTAACTATCCCATTCGTTTGGGGGCGCCTGCGACCGCCTGCTGATGACAATACTTGGGTTGCCCCCTGCGCTTAAGATTATTCCGGCCTCGGCGGCTGCCCCGGCCAATTTAGTGCCGGGCTCATTGAAATTGACTACGCTTGCTATGTCAATCGAACCGGTCCTTTCGTTAACTTGATCTCCGGCGGCCGCCGGCACTGCATGAAAAAGGGCCATTGCGCCAATGGCAAGACCCACCGTAATAACCATTAAGTTGATAGTTTGTTTCATTAGTGTCCTCCTTATGATGCAACCACGTATTGATACTGATCCCGCTTCCACACAATCTTCATTATAGATCCTGACAATGAAGTCTCTATTAACGTCTTATTAAAATGTCTTAATTCTGAATGTACCAATCCTTAATTTCGATTAATTTAAGTTGGGCAAATATGCATGGATCTGACGAAAATTTTTGCTTGTCAAGTTCATTTTTTATCTTACTATCGTGTATCCTAAATGGACGTTTTCAGCATTGTTATTTGGAGGGCATCTTGGATTCTGAAATCATGCAAGCTATTATTCTCGGCATCGTGCAGGGCGTAACCGAATTTTTTCCGGTCAGCAGCACGGCTCATCTTATATTGTTTCCCTGGGCATTCGGATGGAAAGGTGAGATAGACACACTGGCTTTTGATGTAGCGCTTCACGGGGGCACACTTGCAGCCCTGCTGCTCTGTTTTTACAAGGACTGGATAACCATGCTTATGAACGACCGGCGCACACTGGCAAGTGTAATGATCGCAGCCGTTCCCGCAGGCATCGCGGCGCTTCTCCTGCAAAAGCTAGTCGAACATACTCTCCGCAGCCCTCTTGTCATTGCAGCGGCCCTCGTTGTCTTCGGGTTCGTAATGCTATGTGCCGACCGTTATGCTGACCGTTGTGCCCTGAGATCCAAATCTGAGCCTTTCTGGAGCGAATCCCTGGCCATCGGACTGGCGCAGTGCCTGGCGCTCATCCCTGGTGTTTCACGTTCTGGCATAACCATGTCTGCAGGTTTATTCGCTAAACTCACGAGGGAAGGAGCGGCGCGCTTTTCCTTTCTGGTATCGACACCGCTGATCGGCGGGGCCACGCTCTATGAAGGCAGAAAGATCCTCGTCACCTCCGGGGAATACCGACTGGACGTCTTTGCTGTCGGAGTCATTGCCGCTGCAATATCCGGGTTCTTTGCCATCCGTTTTCTGCTGCACTATCTCAGGACCCATCGCTTCGATGTCTTTGTGTACTATCGCTTCGGCCTTGCTGCTATAATAATAATGTTATGGCTGAAAGGGTAGTTACGGAGACGGAAGAGGAGTTAGCCTATCAGCCGGCCCGCAGCCGGAGGCAATCCTCGCCGAGCGGTAAAAGCGGGGACCACGAGCACCGCAAGATACGCACAATAATTGGTATCCTTGCGATACTGGCCGGTATTTACCTCACGATCTCACTTATATCTTTCAATAGATGGGACCCTTCTTTCTTCACATTCTCCGACCGTCTGGTGCAGAATTATGGCGGCCCTGTGGGCGCTTATCTTTCTGATCTTATCATAGCCATCGCCGGACTGCCGGGATATCTTCTGCCTGCATTCCTGCTCATCTATGGGACAAAAAAAATTCTAGGCATGGAACGGAACCTCTTCCATTTACTTGGATCGGCACTTCTCATTCCCGCCCTTGCCATGCTTGTGGAGCTGATATCTAAAACATCATCCCGCTCTTTCGATCCATCCGGCGGACTCATCGGCATGCTTCTCTCGGATATATTCGAGGGTATGCTCTCAATTGTCGGCGCGTACATCTTTTGTGTCGCACTCATCTCAGTTTCGATGGTCCTCATCAGTCCAGCGTCGATATTCTCATTCATCAGCGAGAGGAAAAAAGGAAGAGAGATAAAAGAGAAGCCTTCTGCCCTGATCGAGGAACCCGAATTCGATATCTACGAAGAGGATCCGGAAGAGTTTACGATACGTGAAACGCGTCCGAAGCCGGCGTCGCAGCCTCGTCCCCTCATCAGGAAGATCGATGAAACAGGGTATCAGTTGCCGTCACTCGATTTTCTCAAAGATGTGGATGATGTGCCTGGCCCAACAAAAGAAGAGCTCATGTCGGCTGCGTCAGGCCTTGAGCGAAAGATGGCCGACTTTGGAGTAAACGGCAAGATCAAACAGGCCCATCCTGGACCTGTGGTAACTATGTTCGAGTTCGAACCCGCACCCGGCGTTAAGATGAACCGGATCGTGTCCCTTGCTGACGACCTTGCGCTCTCGCTACGCGCCCCCAGTATTAGAGTCTATCCCATTCCCGGCAAGGCAACCATAGGCCTCGAAGTGCCTAATCGCCAGCGGGCCTCGGTAGCGCTGAAGGAGATCATTTCATCCGAAACCTTCCAGAAGAGCTCATCCCTTCTTACCCTGGCGCTCGGCAAAGACATCTTCGGCAATCCAATAGTCTCGGACCTCGCCAGGATGCCGCATCTCCTGGTTGCAGGAGCTACCGGTTCAGGAAAAAGCGTATCCATGAACACCATGATCACCAGCCTCCTGTACAAGGCCACGCCCAACGAGGTCAAGATGCTCATGATCGACCCGAAGCTCCTCGAACTTTCAGCCTATTCAGACATTCCTCATCTCATCTCACCCGTCATCACAAGCCCCAAGGACGCATCCGACGCCCTGAAGAAGATGGTCCTCGAAATGGAGCGGCGTTACCGGCTTTTGGCTGAACAAGGGGCGAGAAACATAGAGACTTTCAACCGTCAGGTTTCGCCGTCTGAGCGCCTGCCGTACATCGTGGTCTTCATCGATGAGCTTGCCGACCTTATGTTCACCGCACCAGCGGATGTCGAAAATGCGATTGCCCGTCTTGCCCAGATGGCCCGTGCTTCAGGCATCCACCTTATACTCGCGACCCAGCGCCCGTCGGTAGACGTTATTACCGGTTTGATCAAGGCAAATTTTCCGGCGAGAATATCGTTTCAGGTCACATCAAAGATCGATTCTCGCACCATCCTCGACTCCATGGGAGCTGAAAAGCTGCTAGGCATGGGAGATATGCTTTACATGATACCGGGCGTTAAGATCGTCCGGATTCACGGTGCCTTCATCAGCGATACCGAGGTAAAGGAAATCACAAGTTTTATAAAGGACCAGGGGACCCCAGATTACACAGCCTTCCAGAGCATTGTGGTAGTGGATGACCAAAAAGGCGGCCTGAGCGCGGACGAAAGGGATGAGATGTACCAACGTGTCGTAGACTTTGCTGAATCGGCAGGAGAGGTTTCCATATCATCAATTCAGCGGCGATTCAAGATCGGATACAACAAGGCAGCCACGATCATGGAACTGCTCGAAGTAGACGGATTTGTAGGCCCGCCGAAGGGCGCGGGCAAGCCGAGGGACTTCATAAGGAGGAGATATAATGAAAAAAATTAGCGCCATTTTCTTTTTGCTGAGCTTTCTTTTGACGCCGGTCTTGTCTGTGCATGCAGAAGAGGACCAGGTGGCGAAGATACAAAAGGCCTACGAGGGAATAAAGGACATCAAAGGTAACTTTGTCCAGAAGAGCTTCATCAAGGACCTTAAGCGGACGGACACATACAATGGCCGCTTTTTTATCAAACAGCCCAAGATGAAATGGGAATATACAGGTGAAAGAACCCAGGTGATCTACGTTAAGGGGAACGAAATCATCATCTATCAGAAGAAAGAGAACCAGGTTATAAAGTCGAAATTCGACCGTGCCACCTATGGACAGGCCCCGATATCGCTCCTCGTAGGTTTCGCCAATATCCGGGAGGAATTCGACGTCATCTCGAATACGCCAGCGCGTGTAGTGCTAAAACCGAAGACGCCCATGGGCAATGTCGAGCGTATTGAGATCACGCCTTCCGGTACTGCCTTCCCGATAAAGTCTCTTGCCATAATAGATAATCTTTCGAACAGGGTAGAGATTACGTTGAAGGACGTCAAGATAAATACCGGACTAAAAACTTCAGTCTTCAACTTCACCCCTCCGAAAGATGCCGCAGTATTGGAGCAGTAAGTGCAGAATGGGTCCCATATAATTTTTAGGAAGGCGCTCCCGTCCGATTATCGCGGCATTAAAGCGCTGCAAAAGCTGAACCTGATCGGCAACCTCAGCCTGCAGGATGCGGAGGATGGATTTCTGTCTATTGAGATGGACGAATGGCAGTTCGATGAGATCAACAGGCATTTAGGCATTGCAGTAGCAGTTTCAGGCGATACGATTGCAGGTTACCTGTGCGGAACATCTTACTCCTACAGCTTGCACTTTCCCATCCTGAGGATGATGCTCGGCAAGCTGCATGAACTTGCTATCGACAAGAAGCCTCTCACCTCAGGCAACACATTCGTATACGGACCCGTGTGTATCGAAAGATCTGCACGGGGGGCCGGTATTTTAAGTGGCCTGTATGCGGAGCTCAAACGCCTGGCTGCGTCGCGTTATGGGTATTGCGTCCTTTTCATCTCGGAAGGGAATAAGCGATCTTTCAATGCACACCTGAAGCTGGGCATGAAGCCGCTCGGCATGTTCGAATTCAATAAAAGTCAGTTTTACATCCTGGGAGCAGCACTTTAGATTTATCCCTTGGCCAAACTACCCCTCCTGCCCTCCCCTTGTTAAGGCACGGATTAAAGCTGCTTGAATACTTCGTAAAGGAGTTAAGATAGTGATTAATCAAAATATTAGCCTCGCGGAAGATTTGAAAATAAAACATTATTCGATCATCTCCGATGAGCTAAATATCAGGGACAGGCAGGTGCAGGCCGTTGCAGCTCTCTTGGAAGAGGGCTCTACCGTGCCTTTTATCGCGCGCTACAGGAAAGAGGCGACGGGGTCTCTCGATGAGGTAGCGATTACCGCAATCCGTGAACGCCTCGATCAGCTTCAGGAACTCGACAAGAGACGCGACGCCATCCTCAAATCCCTCGACGAACGCGGACTATTGACGGGTGAGCTGAAAGATAAGACTCTAGCTGCAGAGACGATGGCTTTGCTGGAAGACCTCTATCTGCCTTACCGCCCTAAAAGACGCACAAAAGGGGTCCTAGCACGGGAAAAGGGACTCGAACCGCTCGCACAGCTGATCTTCGGCCAGGGAGAGATAGATCCTCTCTCTTGCGAAGCAAAATTCGTCGATCCGGAGAAGGGGGTTGCCTCACCCGAGGAGGCACTCTCCGGAGCAAGGGACATAATTGCCGAATGGATCAATGAAAACGATATTGCACGTGCAAAGATGAGGGCACTTTTTATCACAAAAGGTGTCTTTCGTTCAAGGGTCATCTCGGGGAAGGAAGAGGAAGGCGCCAAGTACAGGGATTATTTCGACTGGGAGGAGCCCGCGGCAAAGGCGCCTTCACATAGGGTGTTGGCTATGAGACGCGGAGAGAATGAAGGCTTTCTTGCACTACGTCTTGCCCCTCCTGAAGAAGATGCAATCTCGTTGCTCGAAACACTGCTCGTAAAAGGCAGTGGGCATGCAACTGACCAGGTCAGGACAGCTGTGCGTGACTGTTATAAAAGACTCCTATCGCTCTCGATGGAGACCGAGATGAGAGTTGTAACCAAGAAGCGTGCCGATGAAGAAGCGATCAGGGTATTCGCAGAAAACCTCCGCCAGCTCCTGCTTTCGCCGCCACTCGGACAAAAGAGCGTTCTAGCGATCGATCCCGGCTTCCGTACAGGATGCAAG
>PMYY01000107.1 GCA_003170655.1 Nitrospiraceae bacterium | reverse complement strand
TAGAGAAAAAAAGAATGAGACGGTTGCTGAGTGCAAATTAGCTTTGAACTTACTTACGATCACGACTCAGAGGGCACGGCCATCCCGTGCACTCTGAGCATAAACAGGATCTATTATTTGTTCATATCCTTCATATCATGTTTTTCCATCATTTTGCCTTCGCCCATATCGGCTTTTTTCATCATCATCTGGCCGTGCTTCATCATCTTCTTGCCGTCTTTCATCATCATTTCGCCATCTTTTTTCATGCCTTTATCCATCATCATTTGTCCCTTGTCCATCATCATTTTGCCGTTGTCCATCATCATCTTACCATTATCCATCATCATACCCTTATCCATCATCATGCCGTGATCCTTGTCGGCCGCCCCCGCAAAACCAGGTATGGCGACAAGTGCAAAACAAAACACGAAAATAACGGCTACTGCAGAGAAAATGATTTTCTTCATTGTTGAATCTCCTTTAAGTGTGGGTTAAGTGATTATACGAATTGAAAGCCCAACATCTACTGCATATTAAGCACGGTATGCAACATGAGCCACCGCATCACCCCCCCCATAAAATGTCATATGAAAAGCTTATCAATATGCAAGGGGGTTTCAAAAAAAGTGTGTAAGCGACGTGAGCCATAATTTGTATCGGCGACTCTTTGCCCGGAGCGTCCTTACTAATTAAAGCAAGAAGCCATTACTTATCGTCTGTTTTGCTTGATCATTAATCGTTGATATGCTTTTTGAAGGATTTAGAGCAGACAACTATGATGCCGAGGTCATCGCCAGACATCACAGGACGAGGACTGAGGAATTCTTATTCGCCGTGTTAAATGCGGCTCGTCAGAGAATGTGTCAGTAATGTCATAGTGGTAGCGATTCCGGCTGGCGCTGAAAAGAGTAGCGATAACTTCGACCTGACTCGTGTGGCAACGCTTGATTGATAATAATATTGGACAGGAGACAATAATGAAAGCTATCGATCCAGTCTGCAACATGACGATTGAGGACAAAGACGCTATTGCCACTTCGACATATAAAGGCGGTACTTACTATTTTTGCTCAAAGTCGTGCAAAGATGATTTCGACAAAAATCCTGAGGAATTTATAGGACATTCAGATACAACTTCTTTTCCAAAAGAATCGGTGAAGCTCCTCGGTATCTTTACATGCCCTATGCATCCCGAGGTCCGTAAGGAAGGCCCTGGTTCGTGTCCCAAGTGCGGCATGGCGCTGGAGCCGATCGAGCCATCGGCACCGATAACGAAGACCGAATGGACCTGTCCAATGCATCCCGAGGTCAGCAAGGATTCTCCGGGGAATTGTCCGATCTGCGGAATGGTTCTTGAGCAGAAGACAGTGGGCCTCGAAGAAGAGAAGAATCCCGAGCTGATCGAGATGACGCGTCGTTTCTGGATCAGCCTTCTGCTCGCACTCCCGCTTGTAGTTATCGAGATGGGCAAACATATTTCGGGCATGGCTCAGTTGAGTTTCTTCGATTCCCCGATGCTCAAATGGCTTCAGTTTATTCTTGCAACACCAGTTGTACTCTGGGGAGGGTGGCCGTTTTTTGTTCGAGGAGCACAATCTATTGTCAATCGTAGTCCCAACATGTTTACGCTGATAGGGTTGGGAGTGAGTGTATCTTACTGTTACAGCATCGCAGCTGTGGTTGCTCCTGGTATTTTCCCTGTCTCCTTCCGTAGTATGGGTGGTGAGGTTGCGACCTATTTTGAAGCAGCTGCTGTGATCATTGTTTTGGTGCTTCTCGGACAGGTACTGGAGTTGCGGGCGCGCAGCCGGACAGGGGCCGCCATAAAGGCCCTTCTCGGTCTTGCGCCTAAACAAGCCAGAATTATAAGGAGCGATGGAACAGAAGAGGATATCCCGCTTGAGCAGGTGCAAGCCGGTGACAAACTCCGTATCCGTCCAGGCGAAAAAGTTCCAGTGGATGGCATGGTTGTTGAAGGAACCAGCTCGCTTGACGAGTCGATGGTTACGGGAGAGTCCATCCCAGTGCAGAGACAAGCTGGAGATAAAGTTATCGGTGCTACAGTGAACGGGACAGGCTCGCTTATAATGAAGGCCGAAAGAGTAGGAGCCGGGACCCTCTTGTCGCAGATTGTCAAAATGGTCTCCGAGGCACAGCGCAGCAGGGCGCCGATCCAGAGGCTTGTAGATATTGTTGCCACATATTTTGTTGGAATTGTGGTTTCCATTGCAGTTATTACCTTTATAGTATGGGCATTGGTGGGTCCGGAGCCGCGCCTCGCTTATGCTCTTGTCAATGCTGTGGCAGTTCTTATCATTGCCTGTCCTTGCGCTCTAGGTCTCGCCACCCCTATGTCAATCATGGTTGCCACCGGCAAAGGAGCAACGGCAGGAGTCCTTTTTAAGAATGCTGAAGCGATAGAGGAATTGCGTAAAATCGATACATTGGTGGTCGACAAGACAGGGACGCTTACCGTCGGGAAACCGAAGCTTATAGCAACTGTAGCCACGCCAGGAGAAGATGAAAAGAGGGTGCTCTTTTTCGCTGCCGGCATAGAAAAGGGAAGCGAGCATCCCCTTGCATCTGCTATCGTNNGAAGCCTTCGAGTCTATCACCGGAAAAGGAGTGAAGGGTCGCATTGAGGGACATGACGTCGCACTCGGAAATATCAGACTATTGGAGGATGCGGGCATCGATGCGGGAGGGCTCAGGGACGAGGCCGAAAAGATGAGGTCTGGAGGGCAGACGGTGATGTTTGTGGCTGTGGACGGCAAGGCTGTTGGTCTTTTGGGTGTGGCTGACCCGATCAAGGATACCACTCCTGAAGCAATCAAGCAGCTACACGAAGAAAACATCAGGATCGTAATGCTTACCGGCGACAACAGAACTACTGCCGAAGCTGTTGCACAGAAGCTCGGAATCGACGAGGTCGTTGCCGAGGTGCTGCCCGATCAGAAGGCACAGGCGATCAAGGATTTGCAGGACAAGGGACGGATTGTGGCCATGGCTGGTGATGGCATCAACGATGCGCCCGCACTTGCACAGGCGCGGGTCGGGATAGCCATGGGCACCGGTACGGATGTGGCAATGCAAACCGCCGGGGTGACGCTTGTGAAAGGTGATCTCAGGGGCATTGTGCGGGCGAGGAAGTTAAGCAGGTTGACCATGAGGAATATCAGAGAGAACCTCTTTTTTGCCTTTATATATAATGCACTTGGTATTCCAGTTGCGGCAGGTGTTCTCTATCCCTTTTTTGGCATACTGCTGAGCCCGATAATCGCGGCGGCGGCGATGAGTTTTAGCTCGGTATCGGTAGTGAGCAATGCGCTTAGGCTGAGAAGGGTGAAGCTCTGACTAGAGATGCAGTGCTGAGAGGTGATTAGTCATGCATATTGAAGGTATTTCTTACGCGTAAAGCCATAAGCGCTTACTTCCAGACAGGGCAGACTACCTGCCACGATGCAAGGGGCCGCATGATCGACTGCGCCGGGAGCGGACAGGACGCAGACTTCAGAAGCGGCCTGCCATGGCCTGCACCACGCTTCGAGGTTCTTGCTGACGTTGTTGTCGATCGGATGACGGGGCTCGTCTGGACAAAAAACGCTAATATGGCTGAATTCCCTCTTGCATGGAAGGAAGCCCTCGATTACGTTGCCACAATGAATCATGACAATATATACAATTTTCAAGACTGGCGTCTTCCCAACCGGCACGAACTCCGAAGCCTTATGAGTCACCAGACCAGGAAGCCGGCTTTGCCGGAGGGGCATCCATTTGCCAACGTATTCAGCGGATGGTATTGGACGTCCACGACTGCAGCTATCAACACTGCCTATGCGTGGTATATCCATATGAGGGAGCACGAATGTTCTATGGCCTGAAGGAGCAGTATTTCCTGTTATGGCCTGTTCGAGGAAAGGGTAACAGTATTCTCCCGGCGACCGGTCAGGCCTTGTGTTATGACTCTAAGGGACAACTCCTCTCCTGCTCAGGATCTGGACACGACGGAGAA
>PMYY01000167.1 GCA_003170655.1 Nitrospiraceae bacterium | reverse complement strand
GTTATATATTGCTATATAAAACTATATAAGTTAGATAAGTTAGCTAATCTCTTCTCAACCCTCGCCCAGGCTCCTATCTTCACCTCTTACCTCTTATAGTTGTATATAGAAATTAATAAGTAAAGGGTGTTGCCGGGCTAGGTCTGCCCTTCTTAAATTCAAGATTTGTTATCCGCCCCTTTGCAGTGAGGACTGATTTCCATCAGGATCACACTCGATAGGCAGGTACTGCTTCATCATGCTCTTCATTTAATTCATTTGACCGCGCCACCACTTACGTTTTAATATATTTACCTATGCATAGTCCCGAAAAACAGCTTGAAATAATCAAGAGAGGCACCATCGAGATCATACAGGAAAGAGAGCTCCTTCAAAAGCTCGAAAAATCCTCAAAAGAAAACAAACCGCTGAAGATCAAAGCGGGCTTCGATCCGACAGCGCCGGATATACATATCGGCCATACCGTGCTCATCGAGAAGCTGCGCCAGTTCCAGGAACTGGGACATGAGGTCATTTTCCTCATCGGCGATTTTACCGGCATGATCGGCGATCCTACCGGAAAGTCTGAGACACGCAAGCCTCTCACGAAAGAGGACGTCCTCAAGAACGCCGAGACATACAAAGAGCAGGTTTTCAAGATACTAGATCCCGAAAAGACAAAGGTAACGTTCAACAGTGCATGGCTGGAAAGCCTTACTGCCATTGAACTTATCAAGCTCCAGGCAAAGCAGACAGTTGCGCGGATGCTCGAACGCGAAGACTTTAAGCAACGTTTTCACAGCCAGACCCCTATCGGCATCCATGAATTCATCTACCCCCTGCTGCAGGGATACGATTCGGTTGCTCTCCATGCCGATGTGGAACTCGGCGGTACCGATCAGCGCTTTAACCTGCTTATGGGGCGTGAATTGCAGAAGGAATATGCTCAGGAGCCCCAGGCTATCGTAATCTTGCCGCTTCTTGAAGGTCTGGACGGCGTGAAGAAAATGTCGAAGAGCCTTGGCAATTATATAGGCATTTCAGAACAGCCGAAGGACATCTACGGGAAAACGCTCTCGATCAGCGATGAGTTGATGATCAGATATTTCGAACTGCTAAGTCATATCAACGTCGACGAACTCAATACACTCAAGGCCGGCCTGCAATCTGGGACCATCCATCCCAAGAAGGCCAAGGAAGACCTCGCGATGGAACTTGTCGAAAGATACTGGGGTAAAGAGGCGGGCATTCATGCAAGGGAAGAGTTCGACAAGGTTTTCAAGGACAAGGGTCTGCCGGATGATATTCCTGTCTTCGACCTGGCCTGGGATGAAGAAAAGATATGGCTGCCAAAAATCATGAAGTCGTGCGGCATCGCTGCGAGCACCGGAGAGGCGATGAGGCTTATTAAACAAGGCGCAGTAACCGTGAACAACGAGAAGGTGGACAGCCCCGACACAAAATTTGTCAAAGGCAACTACCTGATCAAGGCAGGCAAAAGAAAGTTCGTGAAGATCAATCCGCTATAAACTGCACACCTTTGAAAAACCGAGTATCCGCACCCAGGAAATTTCATGAATGTCATTCTTAACGCTAGTGAAGTCCGCATCCTTGCAAGCCTCATTGAAAAAGACATGACTACCCCTGAGTATTACCCATTGTCGCTTAATTCACTGACAAATGCCTGCAACCAGAAATCGAACCGCAATCCTATTGTCTCTTATGATGAAGACACGGTGGCGCGTGGACTTGGCAAGCTACAAGAAAAGGGCCTTGTGCGGAAAACACTGACGTCTGGTAGCCGCGTGAATAAATTCTTACATGCGGTTCTGGATCAATTTGATCTGTCAAGACAGGAAATGGCCATTATCTGCGAACTCATGCTTCGAGGGCCCCAGACTGTTGGCGAGGTGCGTTCTCACACTGAAAGGATGGCCACCTTTGAAAGACTGGAGGAAGTTGAAAGTACCCTCCAAGGCCTAGCCCAACATGATCCTCCACTTGCTCTTAGGATTTCCAGAGAATCCGGAAGAAAAGAATGCAGGTATATGCATCTTTTTTCAGGCGGTTTAGAAACCTTGACTGATTTCGCAGAAGAACCGGCAGCAATTCAAGTATCTTCAGAAGAGAAGATCAGGAAATTTGAAGAAGAGATCGCAATGATGCGAAGCGAACTGGAGGAATTAAAACGGGCTTTTTCTGAATTCAAATCTCAGTTTTAACCGTATACTGGTATCATCTTGTGGGTCGTTCAGGTTATTCTAGGCGTCGATCTTTTCCACGAGAGCTCCCGCTCGATTCATTATCCATAGAGCAAATTGTTTCTTCCAAGGAGCGTTGGTTGCAACGGCATTCTCGATGACACAAACATTAAAGCCAATCTTAATGGCGTCAAGCACAGTCGCACGAACACAGCCCTCCGCGAAAACGCCCAGAACATATAGATCTCTGACACCCCGATTCTTCAGGTAGTCTGCTACTTCAGGATTTGAGAAAGCACTTGACTTGCTTTTTTCGAAGACTGCCGATGATTCAGGCCTTAAGATTCTCTCGTCTATATTGGCACCAGGGGTTCCAACCATGGCTGCATTCTTGCGAAAGGAGTTGGCAATGCGTGCCGATGGAGGAAATTTGCTCACTATGAATACCGTCAGCGCTTCCGGTAAAATATTTTTTGCTAATACCTCGTTTGCTATTTTAATAACTCCCTCAGACCCCAGTCGATCAACTGGCATGCGCCCTTGTTCCCAATCGAGAAAATCCGTTTGGAGATCTATAAGCAATATAGCAGCATTGGGCATGAGTATCTTTGACAATTTAACTTCGCTCCAACGTTTCTTTGCTATCCGGGCTTGTCAAGAGAGGACTTCGTAATAAGCTAGCTATTTTCATCTGCTTTATCCTCACGTTGGAAAACATTATACCACCTTTGAAGTTTTGCAATGAAGCGACTGCGATACATATCGACAGCCTTTGGAGAGATTAGAGCCTCGCTCATAAGAAGCCTGCTCACATAGAGTCCAGGTATAAGGCTAGAACAGTTTCACTCTTAGTGCCTCAAATTTGAGGATAGCGTGAATGGCGGAGATTACAGTTACGATCGGAACTCATCGTTCTTGACTCAATGTCCGCACTGGTCTGGTAGCCAGGGCTCATTGCTGAACATATACTGGATGTACCAACAAGGACCGAAGGTTACACCGGACAAGGCTGTACGTTGTTAATATAGATGCCACGCGGACCGAGGTCGCGCAGTCCATTTACTGCTCCAGCAATGCCTTCTGTAGCTTTGCCTTTTGATTTCCGTGTGCTGCCGCATCGTCAAACAGGTCTAATGCCTTTTGTTTATCCTGTTTTACACCCTGACCTACTCTGTACATCTCGCCGAGTTGGTATTGAGCACAGTCATCTCCCCTGGAGGCCAGCGGCTCAAATATCCTGACTGCCTCCTGGTAATCTCCCTTTGCATATGCCGATAATCCATCATTGCAGTCGGCAGCGCAAGCTAAACTGCTGATCAGTAGGGTGCTCATCATAAGTGCAATCAGTTTCATAATTATTCGTCCTCCTATAATTAAAGCTATCATATTGATGACGTAGCCAAGTCTCTCATGTCACACGATAATATATTAACAATAATGTCAATCATTCCAAGAGATGATATTAAAGTTTCGGTAATGGCATGTGTCCTTGAGATGCCTGACCCAAAGAGATTTTTTATGAATGCGGTATAAGGGCTTCGAAATCGATACATCCCTTCGCATCGGATTCTATGGCTTCGGGGTAAGTAGCCCTCAGCCAGGGGATGACGCCGATAACTGGGACAGGGCATAGTTCTTTCAGTGCCTGGGCATTGGTCGTTTCTGCTATTGTTCCCTCCGCCGGGGTACTGAAACTGATGATAATCCCAACGACATCGACTCCCTCATTAAGCAGATGCGAGACGGTCAACAGCGTATGATTTATTGTACCCAAAGCGGGCCGTGTAACCACAACGGCAGGCAGTTTAAGCTCATTTATCAGATCGACGACGAAATATGTGCCTGGAACATTGCCTGTCGTTTTCCCAGCCAATGGCACCAAAACACCTCCGATGCCTTCGACGACCATGAAATCATACTTCGAAGAGAGTACACTGTAAGCATCGAAGACCTTCCCGAGTTCCACCGCGGCGCCCTCTCGCTGAGAGGCTATATGTGGCGCCAGGGGCAGCTCGAAGCGGACCGGCGTGATCAGATCGAGCGAATCGTCCATCCCCGAGCTTTTCTTCAGGAATCTGCCGTCCGAGGGGATAAGAACTCCGTCATGGCGCATGCAACCGGTTTCGATCGGTTTCATAGCGCCGACCTTAATGCCTTGTCCTTTCAGAGCACGGATTATTACGGTTGCCGCAATAGTCTTGCCGACACCTGTATCCGTTGCTGTTATAAAAACCCCTTTTGCCATTATGCCTTCAGTGTATCAGCATTGATTAATAGCATGCAATTCACAGCGGCGCCTGCCCTCCCCTACCACTCTGGATCACTTGCCGCTATACGATCCTGCTGTCAAATATGAATGTTTGGCCGGTGATAGTCTTGGTAGTAACAAGATATGCGATGAAGCGCGCCACTTCAAGCGGATCGGACAGGGTATGCAGCAGGCTTTCTCGCCTGGCCAGCTCCAGAGAGTCGGTAGCGGCACTACCCATCCCTGTAAACATATATCCGGGCAGAACGGCGTTCACCTTAATGCCGCGAGTGGCGAGTTCAAGTGCTGCACTCTTCGTCAGTCCAAGAAGTGCCGCCTTCGCTGCACTGTATGCCGCCTGCCCCTCCTTGCCCTTAAGCCCGGAATAAGATGATATGTTGATGATATGCCCCCCGTGATTCATATGCGGGACGCAGGACTGAATAAGGTTGAGTGCTCCTTTGACATGCACCACCATCACGCTGTCCCAATCTTCTTCACTCTGCTTGATGAGAAGTGCATCTTTGACAACTCCGGCATTATTTACGACGATATCCACGCCTCCCCATTTATCTACGACCCTGTCGACCATCGCTGACACTTCATCACGTATGCAGACATTGGCTTGCACTGAGATAGCTTTATCGCCAAGGTCCGCACTAAGCTTCGTTGCCGCCCCGCGGGATGTATGATAATTGACGCATACACGGCAGCCGCTCTGTGAAAGGGCCACAACTATTTCCCTTCCCAACCCCACCGCCCCTCCCGTCACTATGGCAACCTGTTCGTTCATGGCCTCCGATGAATGTACAATGGTATAATGTATGATATTCTGACTCACCGGGAGGCCCAATGACAAGGTTTGAAGAAGTGCAGATGAAGATAGCCGAATCTGCTAAGAGCTTTCTGGAAGTTTATAACATACAGGTATTTATCGAGCAATTCTCACTCACCAGAGAGAGCAGATTTTCACTGACCCTGCCCGGAATGGAAGAACCCTATCCGGTTTCAGCCGTGGTTTCTCTCACCTATGACGTATTTCAGACCAGCATGTCCATGTATGATGACCTGAAGCCCGAAGAAGACAATATTTCTTCCGAAAACACTCTCGAACTGGATGTAATTGTGAGGTTGCCGATCATGGAGGGCTATCCCGATATTGAGGGCCTGCTCCGCGAAATAGAGCGGCAATATCCTGAGACCGAACCTGTCCTTCTAGTCAAGGAATTTTTCGGCGCCGGAGAACCTTCGAAAGAATACGAACTCTCTTATGCCTACGACCTGGAATCGGAAGATATCACGGACAGCGAAATGCTCGACGGGGTATTCGAAGAGTTGCGTGGGATTATGGACCTGATCTACGAAAAGACAAAATATAACATAGATCAGTCATGGTACAGTGGAGAGGATGATCCCGCTAAAGGATATTAAGTATGTCCTCCTCGACATGGACGGCACGCTCCTGGACAAGTATTTCGACGACTATTTCTGGGAGCACCTTGTCCCGGAAAGATACGCCGAGAAGCATAATATAAGCTTCGGCAGGGCAAAAGAAGAGCTCCTCACGAAATACAAGGCACACGAAGGGACTCTCAACTGGACCGACATCGATTTCTGGTCAACCGAACTCGGGCTTGACATCCCGGCCCTCAAGGAACAGATCAAGCACCTGATCGATGTCCATCCGCATGTCATCGAATTTCTGGCTGCCCTCCGGAAGCACAGAAAAAAGGTGTACATGGTCACCAATGCCCACTACAAGGTCCTAGATATAAAGCTGAAAAAGACCGAAATCGGAAAGTATTTCGACAAATGCATTACATCGAATGAGCTTGGATACCCCAAGGAGCGGATTGAGTTCTGGGAAAAACTCGAAAAGGTCATCCATTTCGAGAAAGACAAGACTCTTTTCATCGACGATCTGGCTGAAATACTAAAATCGGCCCAGACATACGGCATCGGATATCTCCTGCATAAAACGAGGGCCAGCTCAAAGAAGAGCGACACCCCTCACTGCGGCTTTACTGTCCTCAGAGACTTCGGCGAACTTCTGGACTCGTTTTAAACGATAGCAGCGAAGCTACTTTTTGCATTCTTTGCTGAAACCGCTAGAATTTAACAAGAATCCATTCATGAAAGGAACAAAATCGATTTATGGCGACAATAAGGATGTCACATCAAAAAATGACCACGGTCGCAATCGCCGCATTTCTCATTCTTTATGCCGGCAGCACATGTGCAGCTGGCGAAATGGTACCCTCAGTGCCTGACGACTTGAAAGTGACTGCAAATCAGACGCTATCGATCGAAGCGCGAGGCATCGGCGTACAAATATATGAATGCCGTGAAAACAAAAATGATTCGGCAACACTTGAGTGGACCTTTAAGGCACCCGAAGCCGAACTTTTCGACAGCTCGGACAAGCGTATAGGAAAACACTACGCCGGACCGACCTGGGAATCAGTAGATGGAAGCAAGGTTGTGGGTGCACTCATGGCACTTCACAAAAGTGCCGAGAAGAGTGCCATTCCATGGTTATTGTTGCGGGCAAACTCGCATTCCGGATCAGGCGTTTTTAGCCGCATAGAGAGTATCCAGCGCCTAAACACTAGTGGCGGAAATGCCCCGGCTGAAGGATGCAGCATGGAGCAACTTGGCAAGGAGATTCGGATCCCATATAAGGCCAGTTATTACTTCTACGTCGGCAAACCATAAATTACGGAGTTAGAGTTCCGGGCCATTGCCGATTAATGAGAAACGATGAAAAAACAGTTAAGTGACTTTGTTTAAGATTACATTTAATGCCAAAGACATCTCAATTAACGCAGGTCGGCAAGAGGAAGATAGAGCTGTCGAACCTCGATAAGGTCTTGTACCCGGCCGACCGAATCCTGAAAGCCGAGCTGATCGAGTATTATCTCAAGATTGCACCGACCATCCTCGCACATTTGAAGGGGCGTCCTCTTTCCCTGGTGAGATATCCCGACGGCATTGATGGTGAACGATTCTTCCAGAAGAACAGACCCGAGTGGGCGCCTCAATGGATAGAGCATGTTGTACTTGGGGCCGGCGGCAAGGAAGGAACAGTCGATTATATCATAGCGACTGAAGATGCTTCGCTCGCATGGCTCGCAAATCTCGCCTGCATCGAGCTCCATCAGATGCATTGCCGCGCGCCGCTCTTCAATAGCCCGGATTACTTCGTATTCGATTTAGACCCTCCTGAGGAATTCGAGTTTCAGAAGCTTGTGAGCATCGCCCTTGATCTGAAAGATCTGATTGAGAACTTCGGTTACCATCCCTTCGTAAAGACGACTGGCCGCAAGGGTCTGCATATAGTTGTCCCTATCGAACAGAAGTGGACGTTCGATGAAGTCTTCAAGACCGCAAAAGAAATGGCCGAACTGTTTGTCAAATCTCACAGTCAGTCCACCACGATGTTTATCAAGAAAGAGTTCCGGAAAGGGAGGGTCTTGATCGATATCTATCGCAACCGGACTTTTCAGTCTATCGTGTCGGCATACAGTGCACGCGGCATTCCCGGCGCTCCCGTATCGATGCCGCTGCAGTGGGACCGATTGAAAAGTATCAACAGCAGTTCCGACTTCGCCATTCACGACGTCCCGAGACATATTACGCTAAACGGAGATGCATGGGAGGGTATTGCTGCCTATGCCGTCGACCTTCACAGCAAGCGGAAAGCCGCGGTGAAAAAGAAGGAGCCGCCACCATCGCTAAAGGGCGTGGCACAAGGACAGCTTGTCGAATATGCCGAAAAGCGGAGCTTCGAGCAGACCTCAGAACCGCCCCCCGCCATTGCCACAGTAACGGGAAATTCGTTTGTATTGCACAGGCATCACGCTACCAGGCTCCATTATGACCTGCGTATCGAACAAGACGGTGTGCTGAAATCATGGGCCGTTCCGAAAGGACTACCTCCCCGTCCGGGCATTAAACGGCTGGCTGTATCGGTAGAAGACCATCCGCTGGAATATATTAATTTCGAAGGGGCTATACCGAAAGGACAATATGGCGGCGGCGAGGTGTGGATTTTCGCCCGCGGGAAATACGAGATCACTAAGCAGAAGAAGGACGGCTTTTACTTTTCACTTCAGAGCCCGGATATCAACGCTGAGTACAGAATGCACAGAACTATGGGCAACGAATGGCTGCTCGAACGTCTGGACAAACCCCAGGTCGATTGGCTGCGCGACCCGATTGAACCGATGCTTGCGCAATCATCCAACAAACCTCCAGGCGCCGCACGCTATCTCTACGAGGTCAAATGGGACGGCGTTCGTGCACTGATTTCATTAGACGAAGGGGTAATAACGATACGGAGCCGCAATCAGCTAGACATCGGCGGCAAGTTCCCGGAACTGCTGATACCGGATAAGGCCTTCAGGGCTACATCGGCTCTTTTCGACGCGGAAATAGTCTGCCTTGATGACACAGGGAAACCTTTGTTCATGAATGTAATACACAGGATTCAGACAGGCACGAGTGCGATTGCACGGGCACGAACGAAATACCCTGCTATCTGCTATGTTTTTGACTGTCTCTATCTGGATGGCCGCCAGATAGTGAATGAGCCACTGGTTCGTCGTCGTGCATGGATGGAAGATGCGATCAAACATGACACTCCGTATCGGGTCAGTGAGACTGTGACCGATGGTGCCGAATTATTCCAGGCTGCCGTAAAAATGGGACTTGAAGGAATCATGGCGAAGGGGAAAAACAGCACATATCAACCTGGCAGGCGGAGTGAGCAGTGGCTGAAGATAAAGAAGAGGGAGTCAACGGAGTGCGTGATCATTGGCTATACCGGAGGAAAGAACGGCCGTGAGGCTACGTTCGGGGCCTTGCAGCTTGCAATGAAACAAGAAGACGGATTCAAGTATGTCGGCAAGGTCGGGACCGGATTCGATTCGAAGATGATGAAGAAAATATTTGAACAGATAAGTAAGCTTGAGCGAGTCGCACGGCCGGTCAAGGAAAAACCGCTTGACGATGCCCAGACTATATGGATCAAGCCCAAGTTGATCTGCGAGGTGCAGTACGCTTCAATTACAAAGGACGGCATGCTGCGCGAGCCTGTATTTCTCAGGCTCCGTCCGGACCTGGGATTGTAGAGTCGCTATTTACTGCGCACTACAACTTTTGAATGCTTCTTCAGACAGCGTTATAATAGAAATCGAACGGTATACCGTCCTTTATAAATTACTATGGTTTAATTACCGGCAGGACCGCATGGAGGTAGTGTCAACCACTCGGGATTGAAATCCCGAGCATG
>PMYY01000245.1 GCA_003170655.1 Nitrospiraceae bacterium | reverse complement strand
GCCGCGGACCATCCTGAACCTCCGCAGGCATGATACCCGAAGCCCATATAGTACATCGTGCTCCGAACCGGCTGCGACTCAAGGTTGCGTCGAAAAAAGAACATGAAGGGTACCTGAGGACATTGCCTGAGAAGTTTACTGGCTTCTCGGGAATCGATGAAATTGAAATAAATCCGCTCACCGGGAGCGTTCTTTTCAAGCATGGGGGCAACGGAGAAGAGATAATCGATTTCATGAAAAAGCGCGGAATTTTCGAGATTACAGTCAAATCGCCGCGGCCGCCCTCGGTTCACCGCGGCGCTTCATCGATCTATCAACAGCTTGACGGTCTTGTGNNGTGATGCAAATCAGCAGGGGGAACATTGCTGGTCCTGCATGGTACACCGCTTTTTGGTACGCGCTTAATATCTTACTGAAATCGACGCCGGAAGAACTAGTACTCTGATCAGGTAATACCCGATATTGAAGAAGAACATCATGCACATTTAACATAGGGGTAATCAACCGGTAACAATCAGTTGATAAATTTATTATCTATACTATGAAATGAAGTTTAATATCGTAACATCACTGGGAGGTGTCTCATGGCACGCAAGAATTCGCGCAAAGAGCAGGTAATAGAAGAAGTTGAGAGTGTTAAGCAAGATGTTGGTAAGGCCGGAGCGAGCGTCAAGGCTGGCATTATCAGCAGTCTCAAGGGAATTAACGAGATAGAAGCAGAGATAGTCAGCCTTGTCAGAAACACTGTTTCCAACGCCTTACGTGCTACGGGAACGGTTGCGAACGAAGGCCTCGGGATCACCAAAGATGTTGTGAAAGGAGCTATCCAGGCCACTGAAGAAGTCGGCACCGGTCTAATCCTAAGCACCAAGAATGTGGCCAAGGGAGTTGTAATGGGCGTGAGCGACGTGGGTGGCGATGTCGTTAAGGTCGCAGCGCAGACCGTCAAAGGAGCTGTGAAAGGCGCTGCAGAGATCGGTGCAGATGTGGGCCTCGTTGCAAGAAGGGCTGTCGACGGAGTCATTGAAGCTGCAAAGGAGACCGGCGGCAATGTCGAAGAAGTGGCAAAAGTCGCTGTGGGTGGCGCGATCGAGGCAGCCGGAACTATCGGCACATCGGCTGTTAAAACAGTCAGAGAGATGCTCGTGGGAGTAGTCGAAGGGGTTAAGGAAGTCGCCTCTGCCGCTTTACCGAAGGGCACAGGACGCACCTCCACACCTGAAAAAAAGACCTCAGCAGCTGGGGTGACCACAAAGAGAATTCAGCATAAAGGACAGTAGCAGGCGGTGGTTCAGGCTGTCCATTCTACGATCAAAGGCAGGGTCCGATTCAAGGTGGACGGCCTCCACCGCTCAGAGTCGCTCAAGCGCCGTATCGAAAGCGGTTTTGCCGGACTCGAGGGAATCTCTGTCCTTTCCGTCAACACGCTTACAAGCAGCCTGCTGATCTCACATAATTACGGTGAAAACTGGCAGTCGATCATACCGCTCATCGAAGGGATCGTATCGGAGAACGAATCGGCATCACAGTCAGTAAATGCCTCACAAGGCGGCAATGGAAAGAAAGCCGCTTTGGTAAAAACTGCGGCGCGCCGACAGTCCAAATCAACGGACTCTGTTGCTGTCCAAGGCAGGAGAAAACTCAGGAAGCTCGTCGCAGATGCTGAAGAGCAGCCTGTAGAAAAGTGGCATCTTCTTGATGCGGGTACAGTTCTGCGTTTTGTCGCGACTGATGGGGCATTCGGGCTGGCCGACGACACTGCGAAGGAGCGCCTGAAGCAATACGGTCCCAACATGCTTCCTGAATCCGTCCCCCGCTCAGGATTCAGCATCTTCATCGAGCAATTCAAATCATTGCCGGTCGCATTGCTGGGGGTTGCTGCGGCAGTTTCGGTAGTCACCGGCGGTGTCGCCGATGCCCTCGTAATTATGGCGGTTGTAGTTACAAACGCAGGGATCGGTTATGCTACCGAGAGCCAGTCCGAAAAGACCATCAATTCTCTGAAAAGCATGGTAAGACCAACTGCATTCGTTGTCAGGAACGGACAAATACGAGAGATAGGCGCGGAAGCGGTTGTTCTCGGCGACATTCTCGCCTTGAGACCCGGGACGTATATACCTGCGGATGCCCGCCTCATCGACGCAAACCGGCTCAGCGTCGACGAATCGGCTCTAACCGGAGAAAGCCTGCCGGTCCTGAAGATCACTAAAGCACTTAAGCCCAGTGATGATGGGACGACTGCGAACAAAGAAATTCCTCTCGGCGACCGTACGAACATGGTATATATGGGTACGATCGTCACAGGCGGTCAAGGCGCGGCTGTTGTTACGGCCACGGGAAAATACACAGAAATCGGCCATATCCAGACCCTCATAGGGTCCGCCAGACCACCTCAAACGCCGATGGAGCGCCAGCTTGACACAATGGGCGGGCAGCTTGTGCTCATCAGCGGTGCTGTATGCGGAATTGTTTTTCTGATCGGTCTGCTGAGGGGATACGGCTTCCTGCAGATGCTCAAAATATCAATTTCCCTCGCTGTCGCTGCTGTTCCTGAAGGACTTCCTACGGTTGCAACAACAACACTTTCGCTCGGCATACGAAGAATGCGGAAACACAACGTGCTCATTCGCCACCTCGACGCTGTCGAAACGCTCGGTTCCCTTCAGACGATATGCATGGATAAAACCGGAACCATAACCCTCAATAGAATGTCTATCGTTGCGCTGCACACCGGAAGAAAACAGGTGAGAGTATCCGACGGCAAATTCTTCCATGGCAACAGGTCCCTGAACCCATATGAATGCGATGAACTACTCAGACTTATTCATATAGCGGTCCTATGCAACGAAAGCGAAGTCCAACGCTGCACGCCCAAAGAGCCGTGCGAAGGGCTAGTGGTCGATGTGAAGGGAATGGGTCTCTCGGTCGGACTGACTGAAAAACACATTGTTAGCGGCTCGTCCACCGAAAACGCGCTTATTCACATGGCACTGGCCGCCGGGATCGATGTTATTCAGCTCAGACATAAATTTGCCCGTTCGGGTATCGGCCACCGCGCCGAGATGCGCAATTTCATGACGACAATACACGCAGTTCCCGACAATAGAAAACTAGTCGCGCTGAAAGGAAGCCCTGGCGAAGTACTTCAGATGTGCAACCGGCACATTGTAGACGGGGAGGTCATACCTCTCTCGGATGATGACAGGATGAACATAGAGATAGAGAATGAACGAATGGCCGGAAACGCTCTGAGGGTCCTCGGCTTGGCTTACATACTTCTAGAAACCAGCGATAATAATGACGACGCGCGGGAAGACTTCATCTGGCTCGGTCTTACAGGGATGGCCGATCCTGTCAGAAACGGGGTAAAGGAAATCATAGACGTCTTCCATGGCGCCGGCATAGATACAGTTATGATAACAGGGGATCAGAGCGCCACAGCATACGCTATCGGCAAGGAATTGAACCTCAGCCAAAGCGAGCAGTTGGAAATACTGGATTCAACACACCTCACCGACATCGATCCTGAGGTACTTAAAGCCTTGTGCGAAAAAGTCAATGTCTTTGCGCGCGTAAGCCCAGCTAATAAACTCCAGATAGTACAGTCGTTGCAATCGGTAGGCAAGATAGTGGCTATGACAGGAGACGGTATTAATGACGGACCGGCCCTCAAGGCTGCCGATATTGGCATAGCAATGGGACACACAGGCACGGACGTTGCTCGCGAAGTCGCAGATGTTATCCTCGAAGATGACAATCTCGAAACTATGATCATCGCAATCAGCCAGGGACGGACCATTTACAACAACATCAGAAAGTCGGTCCACTTCCTCCTCTCCACCAACATGAGCGAAATCATGGTCATGTTCACTGCAATTGCAGGAGGGATGGGCCATCCTCTGAACGCCATGCAACTGCTTTGGATCAATCTTCTTTCGGATATTGCTCCCGGACTCGCTCTCGCGCTCGAACAGCCTGAGCCGGATGTGCTTGCAAGACCACCCCGGAACCCAGGGGAACCGATCATTAAGACTTCTGATTTCAAGAGGATAGCATTCGAATCTGCCATGCTTTCAGCAGGCTCCATGTCGGCTTATTTCTACGGCATATCACGCTACGGCATGGGCCCGAGCGCCGGTACGATTGCTTTTTCGAGTCTCACCCTGGGTCAGCTCCTGCATGCATACAGCTGCCGGTCTGAAACCCACAGTATTTTCGACAAGGGTAACTTGCCACCGAATCCTTATCTGAATGCCGCGATTGCAGGCTCTGTGGGACTCCAGGTGCTCGCTATGGTTGTCCCGGGACTGAGAACTCTCCTCGGCATCACTCCTATCGGCTTCATCGACTGGCTGGTCGTCGGCGGCAGTGCCGTCTTGCCCCTTATCGTGAACGAAGCAACAAAGACCGGAAAGAAAAAGACGGAAGCGGCGGATGACAAGCATGCACTACCCTCAGTGTTGCAGTCAAGGACTGCCGATGCGCTTTAACATCGGCTAGTGATTATGTATCAGCGGAACATAAGCCTTAGTTAAGGAGACTTCCTTCATGAAAAAAGACTTTATGTTTACCTCGGAATCGGTCACGGAGGGGCATCCCGACAAGCTTTGCGACCAGATAAGCGATGCCATTGTCGATCATTTCCTCCAGAAGGACCCCTGTTCGAGGGTGATTGCCGAATGCGCTGTTTCGACAGCCATAGTGTTTATCGCGGCCCGCTTCAGCTCTGCTGAATCAATCGACTTTTCCAATATCGCCCGTCAGGTCATCAGCCAGGTAGGATACGATCAAAATACATTCAATGCAAAGACCTGCAGCGTCCTGACGAGCCTCAAGGAACTGCCGGCTGAGAAGTGCTCATTCGACGAAAAGACACTCGACGACAAAGCGATAGATAGGATAACTGTAAAGAACCAGGTTAACGTCTTCGGCTTCGCGTGCAATCAGACATCGGCATTGATGCCTTTGCCGATCTGGCTTGCCAGAAAACTCTCAAGGAGACTCGCCTCTGCGAGACTTCAGAAAATACTGACATATCTCTCGCCTGACGGCAAAACTCAGGTTGGGATCGAATATCGCAACCGCAAACCCAAGCGCATCCACAGTATAACTGTTATCGCAAGCCAGAACCAGGAGGATACTCCGAATCTCAAACAACTGAGGGACGAAATACGGCAGGCCGTCATCGAACAGGTATTCCTGGACGAGGAAGTGCAACCGGATGCAAAGACACGGATTTTCGTCAATCCCGACGGGCCCTTCATAATCGGCGGGCCATCAGTGCATTCCGGGTTAACGGGGAGAAAAAACGCCATAGACACCTATGGTGAATACTCGCGCCACAGCGGCGCTGCCTTAAGCGGCAAGGACCCTATGAGAATCGATCGTGTGGGCGCTTACGCTGCAAGGTATGCGGCAAAGAACGTTGTCGTAGCCGGCCTTGCAGATGAGTGCGAGGTGCAGCTCAGTTATTCGATCGGGTTGGCCCGCCCGGTGAGCATCCAAGTCGAGACCTTCGGGACTGGTAAGCTTTCAGATGAGGCGATTGCGGCCCTGGTTGAGCAGCATTTCGATTTCCGGCTTGCTGCTATTGTTAAACAATTCAGCCTTCGCCATCTGCCCTCTATAGTAAAGGGCGGTTTTTACCGGAAACTTGCCGCCTATGGACATGTCGGCCGTATGGATATCGGTCTTCCGTGGGAACTGACCGACCAGGCATCTCTTTTGAGGTAAATCTCTATGGCAAGCAGTGCTAGTGCAATCGATAGTAACAGAGGAAATGAACAGGCGCTGTCCGGCAACGGTGTTGATTCAATCCCTCCCGTTCATCGCTATGCAGTCCTTACTCTTGCAGGCGACATGCGGATTTCAGTCGACCGGGTGCATAAATTATATTGTATTGTTCTCGAAAGACTCTCTAAGGAAGCTAGAATACGTGCTTATCTGCCTATACTCGTGACAAAGAAAGTGAGAAATTTAATGCGGAAACAGTTGGAGATTAAGGATAGGTCGGCAGCGACTCAAGGCCACACAGTCTGAGGGACTGACCTTAGATGAGCAAAGCTAGAAGTGAAAGCGGCGTGCCCTCTAACGCCATACCAAGTACAGACCCAAGGACAGACTTTCCGATAAAACTCCCGGCCTTGGAGGCGGCGCTATGAATATACTCGTCGTGGGTTACGGCTTTTGCTTTATCGAAATATCCGTTCCGATGAAGGAGATCTACAATGTCATCATGTTTGATAACTTTCGGATTGTAATTGATCAGCAGGCTGCCGGTCGTGAGATTAACGTCAACGGTAGCTATGCCGTTCGTGGCACCAAGGATCTTGCGCACTTCATAAGATACGTTCTCATTGCGTTTGACGAGCGGGCTTTTGATCCTGAGTCTGCCGGGTGTATTGTGCATGTAAAAGCTCATTTAACCGTCCTCCTCACTAAGTATCTAATATATTTAACCAAATTTACATTACAGCAGGATGAAGGCAATGTTACAGTTGTGTTACAATTCGGTGCTTTCGACTCCATAAATATCATTAATGCAACCATGGCGTCCAACGTTGTCATTCATGATATAATCTAATGACCCAATGAATCAGAGGAGGTTACCGCCTTGTTTGGAGGTCTTTTCCGACCGCTGCATCTTCTGCTCATATTTGTTGTCATCCTGATCGTGTTTGGTCCCGGCAATCTGCCTCGACTCGGCAAAGTTTTCGGGAAGGGATTGAGGGAATTAAAGCGAATTATCTCTTCCGATAACAGGGACCGTATGAGATCTAGGATGGATTGGACGAAAGCGGTTGTAAAATCTGTGCTTAAATTTTATTACATAGTCTTTTCAAAGAAATAACTGCCGAATACGATAGCGGCAGCAAATCATTCAACAGGAGGATTGAAATGGATATTTTTGGCGGATTTAAGAAGGACATCGAAGATGGGATAAAGCAGGGTGTAGATGCTGTCAAGTCTACAGCGACTATGGTCAAGGAAAAGGCCGAAGAACTCACCGAGAAAGGTAAGACGCAGTATCACCTCTATGAACTCAAGAATAAGGGACAGAAGCAGCGCGCTTTGCTTGGCGAAAAGCTTCGCGAATTAGTAAAAACTAAAAAGATGAAAGTCGCTAACGAAGAGCTGAAGAAACTCCTTTCCGCTATCGACAAAACTGATGAGGCAATAACTAAATTAGAAGGGAAAGCATCAGTTTCAAGCCCGCAAAAGCCAGCTGCAAAAGTGGTCAAACCGACAGCCAAGAAAGCGACTGTGAAAAAAGCAACACCGAAATCGAAGCCTGCTAAAGCTAAGACGTCAAACTGATTTTGCGCCGATAAAAATCATCTGACATCATCCGATATCGCAGGGGGAAGATTCATCTCTCCCTTGCGACTCGTGATTACTTTCATCAGTCCCGTTCGACTCTTTCGCGCTGCAAAGTAGCTGAAACTAACACAACGCCCCTCGCCGTTGTCCTTTAGAAAACTTTACGCTTCTCCCGATCATCATTATGGACAGTCCAGACCCTAATAGTAACGCGGCAGAAGGAATAGGGGTTGGAGCGGGGTCTGCATCCTTCTTCACCCATGCTCTTCCGGCATCAGATGCCACCGATAGTGAACATCTTTATATTCGTCGAGCCATTGCTCACTCTTCCAGCCTAGAAATTGTATTGGATAATCGACTGGTATTTTATTGTTTGTATCGTATTGTACACCATTCGCCCAGCGACCATACCGTCCTGGCTCTTTAGTCACCCCTTGCGATTGCTTTTGGATATCTTCACGTCCTTTTACCCCAGACTCCGCCTTCCAGTCCGGAATCAGTGAGAGCGAATATGGCTGCACCACAGCGGTCCTAATTATGTCTCCATCATAGGAATTGTCCCCTGAGACAACATACGCCTTAGACTGCTCACGCGCTTGATCGGCGATGAAGTAGGCCTGAGTTGATGCGCTGACACTAATAATACCGAATAATACAAGAATAGTCATCACAGTTCTTCTCACTACAGTTTTCATAAATCCTCCTTTTTGATCTTTCCCTGGTATTCGGTATCACATTTATGTTTCATACAGACTTTCCCTTCGATGAAAGCTAACATACTACTTCACAATACCTTAATATTCCCTTCATCACCTTGTAACATCCATCTGATAAATTAATTATCAGTTTAGGGGCGATTCTCGCTATCTTGCTAAGAGTGTTTTTCAGACCGAAGAATGACCTGATGAATCCTGTGGAAAGGAGGTAATACTGTTAGAACGAGTGATTGTGGGGTAAACAAATAAGTAAATCGGTTTGCAGTTTCTATAACTACAAAAGGAGAAATATTTAATGAAAAACCTATTTCGTTTCAAGGTATTTCTGTCAATGGTATTAGTATTGGCCCTACTCATAGGAGCCGGGTCGGCATTTGCAGAAACATGGAAATTCGGCGTGATGGGCGATACCCAGTGGACTACGACCGATCCAGCTAATGCAAACCCATTCACAATACCCGAGTCCATCATTAACCAAGTCCACCAGCAGTTCATCAATTCTGGCGTGAAATTCGTCATCCAGGTAGGCGACCTTACTGATAACGGTGAAAACATTTCCGAAATTACACGCGCCGCGGCAGCTCAACCATTAATTGACGTCGGCATCGGCTTCTTTCCTATGAGGGGCAACCACGAGACGTATGGCACTAATAACAGCTACGCTATCCCCATATTCCAGCAGCTCTACCCGCAGACCACAACAGGCATGTTCACTAAGACCAACGCTCATAAGTATGAGCTCGGCTCAGATTTCAGCAGCCCGACAATGAGCACTGACCTGGCAGGAATGAGCTACTCCTTTGACTACGGTCCGGCGGCAAGCAATGCCCATTTTGTCATTATTGACAACTGGGCAACGCCAAGCAAGAGAGTTGATGTTGCCGGCTACCTAAACGGGTACTCCATCTCCGATCNNCCTTTGACTACGGTCACCGGGGCGACGACGTCCGTTTCGTCATAATTGATACCTGGGCAACACCAAGCAAAGTTGATAATAACGCTGATGGATACGCCTATGGGTATACGGTTAACGATCAGCAGACCTGGATCAGCAGCCGCCTCGACAAGAAGACGCGAGGCACGGAGCATGCTTTCATCCTCGCGCACCAGCCACTTATTGCTGAAAACCACCAAGACACGATGTTCAGCGGATACACGAATGCTAATCCTGACTGGCAGAATGCCTTTTTCGCAAGCTTGCAAAACAATGGTGTGAAGTATTATATGAGTGGCCATGACCATATCCATCAGCGGTCGATCATCACCAGCCCGGATGGTAAATCACAAGTTGAGGAAATTATCTCGGCTTCAAATAGCAGCAAATTTTACACGCCCAAGGCCCTGAACAACGCCAACTGGTTCGGCCAGAAGAGCCGTGAGTTGTCCATATCACAGGAAAGGTATACAGTCGGCTACTCCATTTATACGGTAGATGGCCCATGTGTGACTGTAGATTACTACTCAGATAATCGCGGCAATTGGTCATCTGACGACTGCTACCCTGATGGGACGACCCCGCAGAGCTGTAGCACGCCCGGCAGCCACATAACTCCTACCTTCAACTTCGTCAAGAAAGAGACATGGGGATATTGCAATAATGGCAAAGAATTTCTTGTGCCACAAACTGCGGCCTATACCACGGTGGAGGACAGTTTTGAGGGCACTACTGCCAAGATACTCGATGGCACCAACAAAAGCACGGCTGTCGACTACACGTTACGTCCCCTTACCAAGACCGTCGACACCGGATGGATTGACGTAGCCCGTAGGTACGACAAGAATTCTGATTACGAATGGAACCACGATCTTGTTCTTGCGAGCAACATCTTCTTGTTACGTGGCATGGCAGACTTGGGCACCGAACAGACAGACACTTATGTGCTCTCACTAAGCTACGATTACCATAGACTGTTACCGATACAACTCGGGAAAGGTCTCCTGGGCCTAGTCACTAAGGATAAGAATGACCACTGGGTTAATGCCGTAGATAAGAATTACGGTGGTACCAATAAATTTGTCTTCGGCCCTTACAAATCTGGCTATGAGCTCGGCACATACGGTGTTGATCTTAAGACAGGAACTGTCTGGGCGGTTGTCAACTATGCTGGAGATTTCGCCGCAGCCGGATTCAATCATCGTGACTAATATGTATAAAAGGTAAAAAGTAGCAGCCTGCTCACAGTTGCTAAAAAGGAGCCTATGAAAATTTCACAGGCTCCTTTTTTTATTATCTTCAGTAATTTTAGAAATTATCCAATTCCTTGTTCTAGCGACTCTGATGATTAATTGGTTCAGTTTGAGTCGACTCCTGTTGTTTTTCATTTTTGTACCCATCAGTATATCTAGGATACCCTCCTGCAATGACTTCTATGAGAATATGCTCGCCGTATTACAGAAAAGCAGATTATGCAAACTGGTTATTACTGCACGGAAGCAATGCGAAGAAGACTTTTCATTGATAATAATTTCCAAAAGAATATTGCACTTATGACAGAACACTACAGGATCGATTACAGGAAGAAGTTAATTTCGAACTATTTTGGAGGCGCTGCTATCTGTCCGAACTAGATTGAAATACTGGCCGAAGTAGATTGGAATGGGTGCCCGAACTCAGTGGAATATCCAACTATTGCAAAAATGGTTTAATGTAACAGTTATTGGAGGGAATGGAGAAGTGGAATCAAAATAACTCGACCGGGGAAATACCCGAGTGAAGCTGTCTACTTATTGTTTTTAATATAATTGTCATTCATCTGTAATTATTACGTCATCTAAATACAGCTATGCTTCTATAAATTATATCCCCTTTCCCAATGTGGGGAGGCCCAACCCTCCGGCCTCCCCGCCCTTTCTTTTGATGGTTAACTGGTTACAGATGTTGATTTGCCGATGTCGCCGAAGGAATGATCGAATGTCGAAGCAGGCCTTGTCAGCGCCTCGAACCCGTATACAATACCATCGGCAGCAGATATTATCGGCTGAAAGTCAACAGCGAATGAATCATTGTCGATGAGTCTGCATATTACGTGTTTATAATTTATAAATAATGAGGGTTGCCTTGCTCTCCGGACCTGTCTTCGATAGACTCCCTATTTGTTGCAGACTCATCTCCCTTTGCGTTTCTGGACGATCATCCTGATGTGTCGATTAACATTGACGGCCCCAAAAATATGCCCGTTTCGCCGTTGCAAGTGTGATCCCAATTCGTACTATATAACGGATGTTCCCCTACAAAAATATCTGTTTCCGGCAATAACAGTTAGTTACACTTTTTTTGGTTCATCCGACTGATATGTATTTCACCTGTCAAGCCCTGGGTTAAGACATTCCAACTCCGATATATAAATAAAATTCGTCTGCCGGTCCGGAGAAACCTTCACGAGCTTTCGGAGGTCCGGCAGACTCCTTATTAAGGCATACGGCAATGAGGCAGGACATGAGCAGCAATTGGCGACGATAGATCACTCTGATATACGCGGGTTGGGTACCGCATGACTTATCTTCATCGCGGAGCTGCCTCGGTCTAAACGCGAGGGTCATCCAGTTAAGGTGCCTCATAGTCGGTTCGAGGGTTCTCCTCATCGGCTCCTCATGTCCCGTCTGCATTGCCCTATGCCTGATTTCCATTTTCCCTTTATAGTGAATTCTGTATGCTTTAACTTTACGGTTATGCCGCTTTTGTTTTTGTTATCGTCTTAATGCCACGCTTTTTCATTACTTCGCAGGCAATGGCCCAGATAAATCCTGTCAACTCCCGCGCCACCGCCGTGCACACTTCAACTTTAAGTTTCCCCTTGAGCAGCAAGTGCCGATACCGCATACAGAGCCGTTTCTGCGCCTTCCACGCTATCTCCTGCACCTCATCCGAGGTTTTCTCAGCGTATCTCTGTAAAGCCGCTGTCTTACGTGCGGGAAACCGGTAACTCCATCCCGCCTCCACCAGCACCCTCCTCACATGCCCGTTGCCGCTCTTTGTTATTCCTCCACGCTTCTTCTTCTGCCCGGTTGAGTGTTCAGACGGCACCAATCCAAGATACGCCATTAACTGCGGTGCAGATTCGAACCGGCTTAGATCCCCAAGCTCCGCCAAAATTGTCATTGCTGCAATAAGCTTCACTCCTCTGAGGGCCATCAGTGCAATGGCGACCTCTCTCATCGACCAGGTTTCAAGCACAGCAAGCATCTGCTGTTCAAGGGCCTCCAGCCGGCCTTGTGCGTGTTTCACCATATCCACATATTCCTGAAACACGATCTGCTGNNATAGCGCTTGCCATGCCGCAATAAAAACGCCCCCAGCTGCTGTCTTGCATGGTGCTCCATCACTTTCATATCCTCGCGAGCTCGCGTAAGATCTCGTACAGCCTCCTGCTCCTTATCCGGCACCCATACTGCAGTTAATTCCCCAGCTCGGCTCAGTCGCGCCAGCGTTACCGCATCCCTACTGTCCGTCTTAATTCGATCCCCTGCTTTCTTCGGGATCAGTGACGGGGCCACCACCATACACTCTTGTCCCATCTCCTTAAGCTGCCAATATATGCCATAGCCGCAAGGCCCAGCTTCATAACAAAATAATACCCGTTCCCCATTTGCGCTCATCTTCTTTGCAAGCTTCTGTATTGCTTCAGCAGTGCTGTCGATCTCCCCGTATTGCATTGCATCTCCCCTGCCTGCCTTAGCTATCGCTGCTACGATCGTCTCCTTGTGCACATCCAATCCCACGTATTTGCTATAATTGTTCATAACCTGTCCTCCTTAATTGTGGCTCTGAGCCACTGGTTTTTCCAAGATCCTTTAGCTTAACCCACGTCGCTTAAGGTAGGACAGGTTAAATACATTATGTCTAA
>PMYY01000033.1:212-11893 GCA_003170655.1 Nitrospiraceae bacterium | reverse complement strand
CTGCGGCAGAGACCGCAGGGCGTATCACTTATTAACTAACGCCATGCTCATCTTTATGGTATGTTGTATGTGTATGAAGTTCAGGAGGTGGTTTAGTTGAAAAAGATTCTGTTTCCCTTGTCGGTTTCTTTCTATTATTCCCTATGGCATATGCTCGCGGCGCCGACACTAAATGCGAGACTCTGACTAAGGACGAAGCAACTGCGATTGTGAAGACATTGGACCCTAATTTGAGCGCCATAGATGTTCGAACTAGCTCTGCAGAAGGTATTTGGGAAGTAACTGTTAATACCGGGACAAAACGAGTGCTAGCATATATAGGCTGCTCGAAACATTACATCATATTAGGCGATCTGCTAGACACAAAGGATAAAAAGAACCTGACGCAGGAATGGATGACGGAGATCAACAAGGTTGACGTTTCGTCCATTCCCTTGGATGACGCATTAGTTATGGGCGATAAGAGCGCTCCTCACAAGCTGATTGTTTTCGATGAACCGGAGTGACCATCCTGCGTAAAACTTCATCAGGAGATGAAGCAGGTTATAGAAAAGAGAAAAGACGTCGTTTTTTTATAAAAATGTACCCCCTTGCCATGCACAAAGGTTCCTATGAAAAGGCAAAGACCATTGTATGTGAGAAGTCATTCAAGTTTCTCGATGACGCTTTTGAAAATAAAGAGATACCACCGGCGAAGTGCAATACGCAGGTGATGGACAATAATATAGCTTTGGCGGGCAAGCCTGGCATCCAGGGCACACCCGCAATCATATTCCCGGATGGCAGGGTCGTGCCAGGGTATATGCCCGCAGATTCTCTGATTAAGGAATGGGATGCAGCGCCGCTCGAAAGTAACCGAATATGCCGTCGAACGAATGGTTGGCGAGAATAGGACGAAACCGTGACCCAGATGAGCTGAAAGACTTGGTTGCGAGTTATACTTTTAATATTAATAGTCGGTGGTCTTGAGGTTCATCGTTTTTCCCGGTAATCATCGATCCAAGCTTATTGTGGGCACACGTGATTTTCAGTAGTTACTAAGACCTTCATAGAAACCATCACGGGAAATGTTTTGTGAGTTCCCTCGTATCAAGCAACGCTTGTGGGGTGGGAAGTTGTGGGAGGATGGATATTTCGCCAGAACTGTCGAAGACCGTGTGACTCGGCAAATTGTCGATAAATATATAAGGTGCACAAGTGAAAATGCGCTCAAGATGCCCCATGGCTTTCCGCGTGGCGGATCACTTTTTTTCAAACTGTACTAGACATGCTATAGTTTGAGTATAGAGGGGCGGGTAATAGCCGCTGGGTACATTAACTACTAGGCTGTAAAGTCAGTGTATATCACCGTTTAAAGGCATTTAAGAAAAGAAGGCAACCTTGGAAGGATATGGTCGACTCAGGTATTTAGAGATTGCTTTGGTATTGATTTGTGCATTCTATGTTCTTGGAGTATCCACTTGCAATTCTTTGGCCGTCAAGCTGAGCATGGCAAGCAGACGGCCCTTGTAACGAAATCAAGAAAGGGTGATATTTATGGGTCACGTAAACGGAACGGATTTTTATAGAAGGCTGGGAGATAAGATTGATAATCTTACATGCAGGAGCCCTTGGAATAAAGCACTTCATGCTATTTTGAGTGAACTTTACACTACGAACGAAGCCGATGTGATTGTGAGAATGCCCTATGGTCTCTCTAACCTTGCTCGATTACAAAAAGTCACTAAGTACGAAAGTTCTCAACTGCAAAAAATCCTTTATGATTTGTGTTCAAAAGGACTTGTCATGGATTTTTGGATCAAAGAAGAGTATTACTATATGCCTTCGCCTATGGCTATCGGGATATTTGAGTTGACAATGATGAGAACAGGGGACAACCTCGATACCAAGAAGTGGGCTGCGCTTTTGCATGAGTATTGGCAAGGCGATGATTCCTTCTGGGCGGCAAATTTCAAACATGGGGAACAAATTAGTTTTGCCAGGACACTGCCACATGAAGAGGCGATAAAAAAGTCTGACTATGTTGAAGTTCTGGATTATGAAAAGGCTGTGGCCCTCATTGAAGACTCTAATAAATTCGGCATCGGGCTATGCTCCTGTCGTCATGAAAAATATCATGTTGGCGAAAAGAAATGTGATGTGCCGTTGAATACGTGTTCATCATTTGGAAGAATCGCTGCATATGTGATTTGGCACAATTTTGCAAAAGAGGTTTCAAAAACGCAGATGCTGGAAAACCTTGCCCGTTCAAAAGAGATGAGACTTGTACTCAATGCCGATAATGTGCAGAAGAACATCACCTTTATGTGCCACTGTTGCAAATGTTGTTGCAATTTGCTGTCAGGGATAAATAAATTTGGGTATGCCAATACCGTAGTAACATCCAGCTTTATCGCAGAGACTGCCGATCATTTATGCAAGGGTTGTGGTAAATGTGCAAAAGCCTGCCCGACGAATGCAATTAAAATGGAGCCTACGGAAAATGTGAAATTACATGAGAAAAAGCCGATGACAGATATATCTTTTTGTCTTGGGTGCGGAGTGTGTGCATTTGAATGCGCGTCGGGTGCCCGCAAGCTGATCAAGCGCGAGAAAAGGGTCATCCATCCGGAGACTACCTTTGAGAGAGTTATTCTTCAATGCCTTGAAAGAGGGACTCTACAAAATCAAATATTTGATAATCCTGATAGCATAACTCAACAATTCATGCGTGGCTTTCTTGGAGGTTTCTTAAAGCTCTCCTCGGTGAAAAAGACCCTTATGAGCGATCTGCTTCGATCCTTATTCCTCAATTCCATGAAAAAGGGGATTCAAATGCAAGGGAGAGGATGGCTTACTAAAATATAGGATAGTAGCGCGGTAGCAATACATTCAGCAAGGTGGCTGAGGCGTTGCTATCGGGTTATGTCATTACGGCAACAGATCCTCACAGTAACAGATCCTGTCGGTTTTTTGTCATAGGTAAGATATTCTTTTGGAAATTATTGTCGCTGAAAAACGTCTTCATATTGCTTACGTGCAGAAGTCATTCATCTAGAAATATCGTGATCACACTCACCTGCTCACAGAAATTATTTCTGAAGGGTATCCCCAATATAGTCAAGCTTAGGATCGATAATCATCGAAGGTCGATCAAAACTGCACCCTGAAACTATAGATTTGTACGCTTATTTATTATCGTTGATTTCTACTATGCTTGATTTATAAATTGCCTGCAGTATCCTGCTTGCTGGTTGTGCCCTCGCTCGTTGCCAGAAATTTGACGTCTAGCCAGTCGAAATCAGCTCCTAGATAGCTCAGTCAACTTTTTATGAGAACTTCCTGAAGTCCGCACACGAACCTGTTATGAAATTATGCAGGTTATGACCGCAAATCCTCAACCCGAATACGCGAATGCCTTGACGCGAGCAGTCGCACCTTATGGCAGTAAGTGGGAATGATGACTAGGCGATTTCAGCCGCGGTCGTTTGACGTAAATTCATGATGTCGCGCAACGGCGAGTCGCCAAACAAACGATTGTACTCGCGACTGAATTGGGATGGGCTTTCATAGCCGACCTGAAATGATGCGGTCGTTGCATCCAGACGTTCAGTGAGCATCAACCTCCTTGCTTCGTTTAACCGGAGCCATTTTTGGTACTGCAGCGGGCTCATGGCCGTCAGAGATCGGAAATGATGGTGGAAAGTCGATGTGCTCATATTTAATTGTGTCGCAAGGTCATCGATACGCAACGGCTGTTTGAAGTTACCCTTCAACCAATCGATTGCGCGCGCTATTTGTTGGCTCTGACTTCCAGCCGACGCCATCTGACGCAAACGGAACCCTTGATCACTTACAAGTAAACGGTAAAATATCTCCCTTTTGATGATTGGTGCAAGGATCGGAATGTCCTTCTGTTCATCAAGTAAATCAACCAACCGTTGAAAGGCTGTGAGCAGCGGTAACGTGACCTCACCGGTAGCCATTCCACGGCTTGATTGCTGGGCAGGCGGTGCCGGAAGACTGCTGTCAACCATTAGTTGAGAGATTTCTCGCTGATCCAGTTTCAATATGAGCCCCAAGTAAGGCTTCTCACGGCTTGCTTTGATAACCTGCACAACGGTGGGCAAATCAACTGAAGTGATCAGGAAATGGTGAGTGTCGTACTCATACGTGTCGTCCCCAAGCAGTACACGTTTTGCACCTTGTGCGATCACGCAAATGCGGGGTTCGTACAGTATGATCGCCGGCTGGGTCGGTTCCTCCCTTCGATAGAGTGATAAGCCTGGGACAGCGGTCGTGACCTGATCGCCTTTATCGGTCCATCGGGCAATGCTCTTTCCCAAAGCTCCAAGCGTACCTTTCATGCTGTTATTCTCAAATGACCTATTGACATCCAGCTTATTCATTTATACCTCCTAATCAATACTACCAGATGCCAATCAGCCTTACACCCTATTTATATATGAGTTAGTAGGATTAGGCAATAAATTAGCAGGATTGGTCTACCCGACTTGTTCTTTCGGAATTATAATGGAATCATCACAGGGCAGCAAACAAGATGTGAGTAAACTATAAATAATTCGTCCTGAATGGTGAAAGGAGAAACAATGGAAAAACGAAAATTAGGGAAAAGCGGTCTGGAAGTTTCGGCTCTTGGACTCGGATGCATGGGAATGAGCATTGCCTACGGTCCGCCTGCAGACAAGCACGAGATGATTGCTCTTATAGGCAAAGCCGTCGAACGCGGTATCACATTCTTTGATACGGCCGAACTTTACGGCCCCTACACAAATGAAGAACTCGTGGGCGAAGCCCTTGCTCCGTTCCGCGGGAAAGTGGTGATCGCCACCAAGTTCGGGATAAAGCTCGATCCAAGCGGGCAACAGGTCCAAGACAGTCGGCCCGAGCGGATCAGGCAGAGTCTCGAGGGCTCACTTAAGCGGCTCAGGGTCGATGCCATTGACCTCTACTATCAACACCGTGTTGACCCGAATGTGCCGATCGAAGACGTCGCAGGAGCGGTGAAGGATTTGATTCAGGCGGGCAAGGTTAAGCACTTCGGCCTCTCTGAACCAGGAGTGAAAACGATCCGCCGCGCACACGCCGTCCAGCCAGTTACTGCGGTTGAAAGCGAATACTCGATGTGGTGGAGACGGCCTGAAGAAGAATTATTATCGACGCTCGAGGAACTCGGGATCGGGCTCGTTCCATTCAGCCCTCTTGGGAAAGGGTTCCTCACGGGGAAGATCGACGAGAAGACGAAGTTCGATAAGTCCGACTTCCGCAACATCGTTCCGCGCTTCACGCCGGAAGCTCTGAAAGCGAACCAGGCCCTGGTCGATCTTCTGCGCACGATCGCAGAACGGAAGAAGGCAACACCCGCTCAGATCGCTCTCGCTTGGCTGCTCGCGCAGAAGCCGTGGATCATTCCAATCCCGGGCACCACAAAGCTTTCACGCCTGGAAGAGAACATCGGAGCAGTTGCAGTCGAACTGACATCCGGCGATCTTCATGATATCGATAGCACTGCCTCAAAGATCACGATACAAGGGGATCGGTACCCCGAAGCCTTGGAAAAAAGGACCGGTCTATGAGCGGTCGTCATTGCAAGGAGGAATCAAGCCGGTGGAGATGGATGTGAACGAGATACTGTTCCGGCCCACGCGTCAGGAGATGTAAACTCCGCCTGACAATAGCTGACCAAATAAGAAGTCAATCGTTTGAGGAGTTCAAAATATGGAAATCAAAAGAAGTGGCTCACAACCTTCCAGCAAAGGACCTGCCGAGTATTTCACCGGCACTGTACGTGTTGACCCACTATTTCAGGCAAACGATCCGGCACGCGCGCTCGGCGCCACTGTCACTTTCGAGCCTGGCGCTCGTACAGCATGGCACAGCCACCCGCTGGGACAGACCCTGATCGTGACGTCCGGCTGCGGCTTGGTACAGCGCTGGGGTGGCCCGATCCAGGAAATCCGGCCCGGCGACGTGGTCTGGATCGCACCTGGTGAAAAGCATTGGCACGGCGCGGCGGCAACCACAGCTATGACGCATATTGCCATTGTGGAACAGCTCGACGGCAAGAGTGCTGACTGGATGGAACATGTCAGCGACGAACAATATAAAAGCTGATTCAGCACAAAAACAAAACCAACAGGAGGATTAATCCATGTTCAAAGCCAAAGCTTACTCCGCTGCCAGTGAGACATCGCCGCTGGCTTCCACCACGATCCAGAGACGCGATACGACAGAACACGACGTGCAGATCGAAATCCTTTTCTGCGGCATCTGTCACTCCGACCTTCACACGGTCCGCAACGAGTGGAGCAGCATCATGCCTACGGTCTATCCCTGTGTCCCGGGCCATGAGATCGTCGGCCGGGTCACCAAGGTCGGTTCCGGCGTCACGAAGTTCAAGCCGGGCGACCTTGTGGGCGTCGGCTGCCTGGTCGATTCAGACCACACCTGCCCCAATTGCCGGGATGGCCTAGAACAATTATGCCCGAACCAGACCCTCACCTTCAACTCCCCGGACAAACATCTGGGTGGCGTCACCTACGGTGGATACTCTGAAAGTATTGTCGTCGATGAATACTTCGTTCTGCGCGTCCCCGTCAACCTCGATCTTGCCGGGGTCGCACCACTGCTTTGCGCCGGGATCACCACATACTCTCCGATGCGCCGCTTTGGCGTTACCAAGGGCAAGAAAGTTGGCGTGGTCGGTCTCGGGGGACTGGGCCACATGGGGGTCAAGTTTGCCCGTGCCTTCGGAGCCCACGTCGTTGTCTTCACCACCTCACCCAGTAAGAAAAAGGATGCGCTCCGTCTGGGAGCCGATGAGGTCATCATTTCCACCAACGCTGAAGATATGCAGAAACACGCCGGCACGTTCGACTTCATCCTCGATACCATAGCCGCCGAGCACGACATCAACGCCTACATCAATATGCTCGGCCGCGACAGTAACCTAACGCTCGTGGGGGCGTCGGAGAAGCCTTTCGCGGTCTCTGCCTTCGCTTTACTGTTCGGACGCCGCAGCCTCTCCGGATCGCTCATCGGTGGCATCGCCGAGACTCAGGAGATGCTCGACTTCTGCGGCCAGCACAACATCACCGCCGATGTGGAAATCATCCCAATCCAGAAGATCAACGAAGCCTACGAGAGAATGGTAAAGTCTGATGTGAAGTACCGCTTCTCCATCGACATGGCGTCTCTCAAATCTGAGCAACCGGCGTGACACTCAGAGGAGGTAACAATGCAAAAGAGCAAACTTGGAAAGAGTAACCTGGAAGTATCGGCCCTCGGGCTCGGCTGCATGGGCATGAGCGCCAATTATGGCCCACCTGCGGACAAGCGGGATATGATCGGCCTAATCAGGGCGGCCGTTGACCGTGGCGTCACGTTTTTCGATACTGCCGAGGTCTACGGTCCGTTCGTCAATGAGGAACTGGTTGGCGAGGCGCTCGCGCCCTTCAGAGGGAGGTAGTGATCGCCACCAAGTTCGGCTTCGACCTCGATCCGGAGACAGCTCAGCGGCGGGGAGGTCTGAACAGCTAGCCGGCACATATCAAAGCTGTCGCCGAGGCTTCGCTCAAGCGCCTCAAGGTCGACGCTGTTTAAGTAGTTCATTTTTTAGAAGGAGAAAAAGAATGAGGAAAGGGATCATTTTCTGGAAAGGGCTAGTGGTCAGTTTTCTGGTTTTATGCACATCTTATCTTTGGGCGTCTGATTTCCCCGCGACTTCGACCTCCGATTTGAAGATCGCTCGAAACGGTTCACAACCCTCCTCTAAGGGATCGGCCGAGTATTTTGTCGGCACGGTGCGCATTGATCCCTTGTTCCAGGCGATCGCTCCATCACGCACATCCGGCGCTAGTGTCACCTTCGAGCCCGGCGCTCGCACAGCATGGCACAGCCACCCGTTCGGTCAGGTCCTGATTGTGACGGCGGGAACCAGCTTGATCCAACGCTGGGGTGGACCGATTGAGGAAATTCGGCCTGGTGACGTGGTACGGATCCCGCCGGGACTGAAACACTGGCATGGCGCCACGGCAACTGCGGCCATGACGCACATCTCCATTGTGGAACAGCTCGACGGCAAGAGTGCAGACTGGATGGAAAAGGTCAGCGACGAGCAATACCGTAGGTGATCTTACCCCTTTGAAAAGGCCTCTGATCGAAAGGAGAAAAACATGGAAGGGAAAATCTCACGTCGCAATTTTCTGAAGACAAGTGCCATTGCGCTGGCTATTGTTGCCATATCCGGTTTCAAAGGTACAGGCAGCGCTGTTGCCGCAGGATAGGACAAATCTCAAGTATTTAATGGAGCGGCATTAGCAAAATACACATGGACAATAATTTAATGAAAAAAGGGGTTAACCATGAGTGTAAGTGAAACAGCAAACAAAAACCATGAGGAACTGTTCCCAAATCACAAATCAACGTTAAAGGTAACAGATCCGGAACTGGTAGAAATCTTTGACAATTTTGCTTTTGACGAAGTGCTTAGTTATGGAATCCTAGATACCAGGACAAGGTTAATGGTTATTTTGGGATCAATGATCGCAAGCCAAGCTTTAGCCGAGTATAAAGTGATGCTCGATGGTGCACTGAATGTAGGAGTAACTCCAATTGAAGTGAAAGAAATTGTATATCAGGCTGTGCCTTATGTTGGAATTGCAAAAGTATTTGATTTCATCCATGCCACAAACGAAATATTGGAAAGCAGGGGAATAAAGCTGCCATTAGAAGGACAATCTACTACTTCATCGGAAACACGATTCGAAAAAGGATTCGAATTACAAAAATCAATTTTTGGAGAAATGATTGATAAAATGTATAAGGATTCCCCGGCAAATCAGCTTCATATTCAAAAATATTTATCTGCAAATTGTTTTGGTGATTATTTAACCAGAAAAGGATTGGACATAAAAACAAGAGAGCTTTTAACGTTTTCCATGATCTTATCTTTGGGTGGATGTGAGCCACAGTTAAAAGGGCATATACAAGGCAATTTAAACGTTGGAAATGATAAGGAAGTATTACTCAGCACTGTTACTCAATTATTGCCTTATGTGGGATATCCAAGAACATTAAATGCAATAAGATGCATAAATGAAGCAGAGTGATCGCTGAGCTGATCTTCGCGGCAGGTTTCGATACTGTGGACGCATGCCCCTTACGGATCGCCCGTTACACGAGCTGTCCGCGCTACTTTGTTCACGAGTTCGACTACGGAGTGACAAAGGGCCGGGAATTGCGTACCAGATGCAAATAAATGACTGTCCATCGTATTCACGACATCCCTGAACAAAAATATGAGGTCACTCCATTGGAGCTGCTCTTCGACCTCGTGTTCGCATTCGCACTATCGGAGCTCTCGCAACATCTCTTAACTCACCTCTCATGGCGAGGTACGGCCGAGACGCTGGTGATGCTGCTGGCAATATTCGCGGCCTGGTTTACTACAAGCTGGTCGGCCACCATGATTCGGGCCGATCAATCCCGGACCCGCTGGTTGGTTCTGGCGGTGATGCTGGTAGGCCTGTTCATGAACGCTTCGGTGACCATGGCCTTCACCACCTCTGGCTGGGCCTTCGTCATTCCTCTGCTGCTGATCCAACTGGGGCGCACCGTGTGGACGCTCATAAATTCAACCAATGTGGTGCTCCGAGACCATTACTACCGGACGCTTCTCTGGGTGATCGCCACGACGCCCTTGTGGATATCGGGCGCTACCGTAAATGCGGAAGCCCGCCTGCTGTGGTGGGCGCTGGCCGCCGGGATCGATCAAATCGGTAGGTGGTTGGCGCATCCCATTCCCGGGAGGCGGCTGCGATCGGAGAACGTAGAGTTCGACGCGGGGCATATGTTGGAACGCTGTCACATGTTCCTGCTCATTGCGCTTGGGGAAACGGTGGTCACTACGGGCATGGCCATTTCCGAATCCTCCCTACCCATGATGACCTTGGCAACAGGAACGTTCGCGCTTGTGGGAACAGTAGCCCTGTGGGCGCTGAGCTTCGGTCGTTCCCATCGGATCATCCTTCGGCATTTGGAGAAGACGAGTGACCCCATTCGCGCCAGTCGCCATGCGGTAAACGCGCTAATGGTAATGGTCGCGGGACTCATCGCCGTGGCGGTCGCGAATAAAGAGGTGATTGCGCACCCGCGTGGACACACCTCGCTTGAGCTAAGCTTGCTGCTGGGCGGAGGGCCGATTCTCTTCCTGGCTGCCCAAGGCTGGTATCTGTGGGCAGTGCCGAACGTTCGGTCGCAACTGCATGTGATCGGCGGGGGTGCGCTATTACTTGTTGGCCTCGCCACGCTGGCTGTTCCGCCTTATGTTGCATTGTTTCTTGTCGGTACGAGTGTCTCGACCCTAGCGATACTTGACCGATAGTGACACAGGATATGAATCCGCCTGCAGACGAGCAGGTGTCTGAGCGAATGCATGGTTGCGGCAGCGATAGAGCGGAGTGGTAAATTATGAGCATACATTGGGGGAAAAGTCGTCGTCACCATTATGGAACAGCTTGAGGATGTACCTCTCGAAATCGCCTGCGTCCAAAACATGAGAGGTACGACTGCAATTGTAAGCGGAATCTTATCTGAAGACAAAAAGGGCAGATGTAAGAACTATACAGTTCGGCAGGAAAGGCTACTTTTCATCAAACTTGTTATACATTGCGGCCATGAAAGTTTTTTTAGGAAATCACTAAATTCACGGTACCGGTAAAATCGATAGTTTCAGTAGCACCAATTCAGCAGCCTCGATAAGGCTGCTTCAATGACTTCGACATGCTATAATCTCTGTCATTTTTCTGTCGTGAGTGGAAGATTCTCTTGGAAACTATTGGCAATAAAAAGCCGACTTGGAAAAGGCTTCGTGCAGAAGTTATTGATTTGGACGATATTTACCATCGTCGATTTCGACTTCTAACCTTGCATCGGGAAATTTCTCGATGCTTAATGCCTGCTCACAGAAGTCTCCAACATTGATACACCTGATTGAATCAAATATTTCGAGCGAAATAATCGGGGATCGACTCAAAAGTCCATCAAGTAATAAACACCACTGGTGACTCACTCTGGCTGTTTGTTCCTGTTACTGGGCGCGATACTCAGGAGGCGAAATATGTGCAAACTTTCTGCCTCTTATAAGTGAATTGTCGAGACATTTACCTGCGTTTTATCATATAGACGATACCAACAATAACGAGAATTGCGATAATGATCATTAAAAGCCATCCGGAGTTCATTCCCCAACCCCAACCACCACCCATCATGCCACCACCTTGACCGGTGCTCATCTGGGCATAGATCGGGGAAGCGAATAATACTAAGACTAAAACCGTTAGAATTAATTTTTTCATCCGCCTTTCTCCTTTACAAGGACGTGAGTACAGAAATCATAAGCATAGACGATATCTCACAATGTATGATTACTTCCCTGCGTAGATTGATGTGCAATCAACTGCGCAACATCGTGTCCCTAAATTTTTCTTTTAATTATCATTATTGTTTCTTCATCATTCCCATTGCCGGGTTCTTCTCACACGGCTTCATGGACATCATGTTCTTCATATTCTTAAACTGTTCGTCCGTCAAAATAGCCCGCATTTCTTTCATGGCTTTTAACATTTCCAAGTGATTGGCTGTTCTTATCTGTGCAATTTTTTTAACTGCTGAACTGGCCT
>PMYY01000033.1:0-199 GCA_003170655.1 Nitrospiraceae bacterium | reverse complement strand
TGATCTGGTCATCGGTAAGCCCCATCTTATCTGCATGTTCGATGCACATGCCCATCATATCGCCCATCTTGTCCATATTTCCCATTTTCATCATCTGTCCATGTCCTTCCCAATGCTCCTTCGTGGACATATCCCTCATCTGTGAAAAAGCGGGCATAGGCATGCTGATCGCCAGTAGAGCCACCGCCGCCACCATCAT
>PMYY01000091.1:1959-9764 GCA_003170655.1 Nitrospiraceae bacterium | reverse complement strand
GAGGACGATGATTAAACAAAGGGGTTAATGGCAGGCCCAAAAGCAGCTATACGTAAAATACTCTGTAGCTCAGGAAAGGGTGGCTACTCAGGATCCACCGCGCAGCGGTTTAGTCCTTCTACTCATAATCATTAATCTTGTCATTAAGCCTAAATCGATGATTTCCGATAAAATCTATCATAGCCGATTTGTCGAGTGTCTCCATACAGCACGCCGTAATCTGCATCGTTAGGGAATGCGTCGTTAATCTAATTACAATTCCAGTTACGAATTCTTTCGGGCTCGGAAGGGGCAATGCGGTTTTAGTACTGACGAAGTTTCGCTCTTATTAAAGAAATCTCACAATCTTATTCGGACCTCATCCTGGCGTATCCATTATTTCTCTTACCTTTTTCAAAAGGTATTTCGGCGATATAGGCTTAAATAATAGGTTCGTATGACCATCACGCACTTCATCCTTATTAATTCTGTCAGCAGTATAACCACTTAAAATGACTCCTTTTATTTCCGGGTAGATTCTTCTCATATCATGAAGCGCCTCTTTTCCGCTTTTTCGAGGCATTACCATATCAAGGATAACCAGCTGAATTCTGTCTTTGTACTCGATAAATTTATCTATCGCCTCTTGACCGTCCCTAGCAGTGATCACTTCGTACCCATTCTGTGTCAAAATGATCTCGGAGAGTTTTAACAATGCGTCATCATCCTCCGCCACAAGGATTACCTCTGTCCCGCCATGAGGCAGCGTTTCAACGGCTTTTGCCGGCATTTCTTTGTCTGACTGAACTGCCGGAAGATATAGTTTAAAAGTTGTTCCTTGACCCGCCACGCTGTCCACAGTTATATAGCCTTCATGCTGCTTTATTATGCCGTATACCATCGCAAGCCCAAGTCCCGTGCCCTTGCCGGCCTCTTTCGTAGTATAAAAAGGTTCAAATATCCTTGCGGCAATTTCTTTCTTCATGCCGACTCCGGTGTCCGACACGGAAATAAGCGCGTACGAACCAGGATTACCGAATCCGTGGACTTTGATAAAAGAGTTGTCCATCTCAACAAGTTCGACACTTAACGTCAGCTTCCCGCCTCCAGGCATGGCATCCCTGGCATTGTTAACCAAATTCAACAATGCCTGCTCTATCTGACTGCTATCAGCCATACAAACTACGCGGCCCACTGGCAATTCGACGTTTACGTCTATATCCTCTCCGATTATCCTGGGCACTAACTTCCCGAATCTTCCAAAAACATCGACCAAGTCAAGTGGTTTGACATTGATCAACTGTTTCCTGCTGAACGCAAGAAGACTGTGGGTCACTTCGGTTGCCCTATCAGCCAATTCAAGTATCTCTTTCAAATACTCTCTTGCGGTATCCTCTGCGCTCGGTTTATCATACAGCAGGCTTGTATAGCCTGCTATCGCATGAACAATGTTATTGAAGTCATGAGCTATACCACTGGCAAGCTGCCCCACCGCCTCCATCTTTTGCGATTGCATAAGTTGGACCTGTAACCCTTCTCTTTCTTTTTCAATCTTCTTCCTGTCGGTGATATCGCGATTACTAACCCTTCTGCCGCCCATTTCTCCATTGCCGCCCTCAACCCGCTGACATACATGCCCTATCCACTTCTCATTGCCTGCTGCATCTATGATTCTGAAGTCAATGGGGACGACTTCACCACGCTCAGATATTAGATGGAGGTGATCTCTGAATAGTTGCATATCGTCAGGATGAATGATTTTATACAGCAACTCTTTGTCCTGCATGAAATCTTCCGGATTGTATCCCGTGATCCGCTTGCACGATGGAGAAACATACAGGAAATTGCCTTTATCGTCTATCCAGTATTCCCAGTTGTATGTGTAGTCAATTACGCTGCGATACCATTCTTCGGATTTTCTTAATGCCCGCTGCATTTCTCTCAACTGCGTAATGTCCTGGCTTATTGCTATAATGTTTTTCTCTCCGCCGAATTCCAGCAGTTCAGCAGACCAGAGCATCGTTCTAGTCTCGCCCGTCTTCGTACTGAACTTTACTTCCTTGTTGCTCAGCACTTTTCCACTTCCTTGCAGCTCTCTCAGCATCTCCACTCTTTTTGCGGGATCCACCCACATGTCCAACTCAGTTGCCCTGTGCCCTACGATTTCTTCCCGGCTGTAACCTCTGTCACGAATAAATGTGTCATTCACCTCGATATAACGGCCATCAGACAGACTGCTTATGCTGAGACCGGCAGGGACAGTACGAAAGGCCCTGGAAAATTTTTCTTCCGATTGTCGCAGGGCCTTCTCGGTTAATTTGGAATGCCGGTACAGATATGCCAGAACAGCCGATGCTGTTAATGAAATCAAGAATATGAGCAGACCCGAAAAAGCCTCGCCCTTGTGTTCATGCAAAATCATCATCATGCTAGTCTTGTTGAAATCTTTATAGACTCCCAGTTTTAGTTCTTTCTTCAGTTCGTGGACATCTTGATAATTCAGGGGATAAGACCACCCCTTATAATCGGCCGCATGTGTGGCATCATTATCCGCATTCATGCCGAGCAATGTAATAGCTACTTTCGTCGCCATGTCTTCCCGGGTCCCTCGCAGTTTAGAAAAAGGCCAGTTAGGGTAAAGTCTCGTGCTGACGGGATAGGGGAAATCGTCCTTGTTTATATTCAACCATTCCGGCACTATTATGCGAAAGTCTTTCAGATTGATAACACCATCTTCCAGGAGGTCCGCAAACACATCCGTGTTGGCTGTTCCCGCATCCGCCTTGCCATCCAATACCGCATGGATAGCTGCTTCGTGATTACTGGAAAAAAACAGCGCCGCAAAGTCTCTGTGCGGTTCTATTCCAGCTTTTTTCAATTCCCTCAGCGCAACTTCCCACCCTCCCAGTGACGTTTCATTTACCGCTACAAATTTCCTGTTGATCAAATCCCTCAATTTGAATATATTAGGATTGTCCGCTCTGGTGAAAATGACTCCACCAAACCATGGATAGACTTTGGTATATTTACTTTTCAACGTGGCTATGCGGGAAATACCGTATTGCACTTCCAAATCTACATAAATAGAAGGGTTAGTTAAAAGAAAGTCCACCTCTTCGTTCTTGACAGCAGCGGAGATTCCTTCGAACGGCAATGGAACAATTTTAAAGGTGTACCCTGGTAATTTATTTGACAAATACTCTGCGGTCGGATCCCACATGAGCCGGCATTTCTGATCACCGCGATTAGCAAGCACACCGATTCTGATAACATCACAGTATCCGGCATCTATCATCAGTATTAGCAGCAACGGGGCAATGATTAAGATATTCCCTTTAGAGAATGGACTATAGTGTTGATTTCCTTGCTGAACAAATTGGGTACCTACAATATACTTTAATCCCGCTAATAGCAGCCTAGCTCGGACAAGAAAATAGTTGTCACCACGCATATAGCATTTCACTGATGAACTCGGCATCTTTTATACTGTCATCAACGAGCATTATTTCACCAATCGCATGCCAATCTTATTTCTGGAGCCTATGTCTGAACATTTCTGAAATGGGCTTGCTTCAAACCTTGAACTGCCTCACCACACTCTGCAGTTCTGTTGCCAATCTGGCAAGATCCGATGAGGCCTGAGCGATCTGCCCGGAGCCCGCAGATATCTCTCTTGAACCTTCGGCAATGCCTTGAATATCGGAACTAATAGTCTCGGAGACCGTTGACATCTCCTCCGTCGCCGAAGCAATCTGTTGGACCATGGATTGCAGGTTATTGACGCTGCCCACGATATCGCCTAGAGAATCCCCAGCCTTCCGGCTGAATGCCACACCACTTTCGACTCGTGCGGTGGCATTGTTCATCGAAACCCCAGCATGTTCCACCTCGCTTTGGATAGACGATATCATGGAGTTGATCTGGGAAGTGGCTTGGGTGGTCCTCTCCGCAAGTTTCCTTACCTCGTCGGCAACGACGGCAAACCCGCGCCCCTGCTCACCGGCGCGAGCAGCTTCGATAGCGGCATTGAGAGCCAACAGATTGGTTTGATCTGCTATGTCATTAATGACGCCAACGATATCACCTATCTGCTTTGAACTGTCTCCAAGTCGCTGCATGACCAGCGATGATTCAGCGACAGTAGATGAGATGGCCTGGACTTCGTCGACAGAACGCTTGACCACAGCCTCGCCGTTCTTTGCCTGATCAAAAGCCTGTGTAGATATCTGAGCGATGTCAGAGGCATTTCTTGCAACATCAATTACCGTTTGAGACATCTCCTCAGTTGCAGTCGCGATCTGGGACGATCGAGATGCCTGCCCATCCATTCCCCGCGAGATCTCTTCGGCACTTGCGCTAAGCTGCTCACTGCCGGAGGCCATGTTTTCTGCAGCATACTTGATCTTGCCGATCAGTTCCCGCAGACTTTTTACCATATTGTCCATGGCAGTCATGAGTGTCCCTATTTCATCATTATTCCTAATCGTAACTGACGCTGTCAGATCGCCAGCTGCAAGACGCGTTGCAACATCAACCCCTTCTGCCAGTGGTATTGTTATGCTGCGGATGATGAACAGGGATGCACCGATTGACAGAACCGTAGCTACCGAGCCCAACACAATGATAATTATAACTGTCTGTTTCGCTCTGCTTTCGGCATTCTTACCAGATTCTTCCATGAGCTGCCCCTGATATTTGATAAGATCTGCGGATGCCGCAAGATAGGCGCTTTGCGTCTTGCGGAGGGTATTCACAAGATATAGGCCCGCCTCTTTCTTTTTACCTTCCTTAATAAGCTGCATCGGCTTCGCTAAATCGTCCTGATAAACTGCCTGTTTCCCTTTGAGATCATTCAGCAATTGCTTGCCTTTGTCACTCTTAATAGCTTTATCAAGTTTATCGATATTATCGGCCAAAACCTTGCTTGCTTCTGGGATGCGGTCCAGTTCTTTTTGTACCATTTGTGAATCATCAAGTATAATGGCATTTCTGAGTGCCCTGGCTACAACATTGATGTTGTCTATCATCTCATTAGCCAGCACAGTCTTCGGCCAGCGGTCGTTAACAATTACACCAATGTCCCCATTAATGGCATAAATCGAATACACCGCAATAACTGCAAGCATGCCTGCCAGAAACAAAACGACACCAAATCCGGCAAACAGCCGCAATTTTATGGACAGATTCTTTAACATGGTCTCACCTCTTTATATTCCTCGGACACAAAGTCATCAGAGCCACTAGACTCATTAAATACTTAGATGACTGATATGTTTCGCTACAAATGGCAGAGTTTCGAAAACATTTGCGCTATTGAGCCTTTACACTCATCAGTGTCTTCATTATTTTTGGCTTACTTATTATTGATAAAACCGAGATGATTGTATATCGGGGAAACGAGCATTGGCTGTAGGTACATATCCCTATAGCGTATGGGGGAATCCCATATAGGCATGTAGTGAAATCATATAGACCGTGAATATTCTCCTGATGAAACGCTATCAGCTTGTCAGCGGTCTTAAAGTCCCCTGCGTTTATTGACGCTTTAAACTACCCGTTTGCATCCATTGAATTGCCTTTCTGAGAAGTTCGGAAGAGTCCTTCAGCTTTAACTTAAGCTTGAGCTTTTCACGGTATGTTTCTATTGTTTTAATGCTTAGGGCGAGTCGTTCTGCGATTTCTTTCGTACCCCAGCCGATGCCAATGAGTTCAAAGACTTCAAGCTCGCGGTCGCTTAAATCTTCGACATGCAGACCACATGCTGTTGGCGTTCCGCGGAATATCCTATTTAAAAGCCGTTCAGACATTGTGGCACTTAAATAAATGTCTCCTCTCAAGACCTTGCGGATAGCCGTAATGACAGTTTCAGCTGCCTCACGCTTCATAATATAGCCCTTGGCCCCGGCCCTCAGTGCTCGCTCCGCATAAATATCCTCGTCATGCATAGAAAGTACGAGGACTTTCACCTCCGGATTTAGAACCCCCATGCGCTTGATAAGCTCAAGGCCGTCGTCTTCACCAAGACCTATGTCGATNNCAATATTAGGACTCTGCTCCGCTATCCCGATGGTAGCCTTTTTGCCGCTCTCAGCTTCACCGCAGACCATAAGGTCCGCCTCTTGATTGATGAGCTGTGTAAGGCCCATGCGCACAATATGGTGGTCATCAACCAGGAATATCCGCGTTCTGTTCTTGGGCGTATTGTCCTGTTTCTTAGTNNTTCATTTTCCATTGTTATACGGTCCCCTCAATCGCTCTCCTTAAATGTACATCTGACTACGGTCCCCCCCGATGAATCACCATTTATACTCAACCAGGCATTCATCATTCCTGCCCTATAGCTCATTGTATCTAGCCCCAACCCTTCATTGGAACTTAATTTATTTTGGAATCCCACACCGTCATCCTTTATCGTAAGTGAAATTTTGCCTTCTCTGGAAGCCACGGAAATATCTATGTTTTTAGCCATGCCATGCTTGATCGCATTATGTATCGCTTCCTTTGAAATATAATAAAGCTGTACTGCTTGATTGTTATCATGAATCCTGATCGCACTATCCACGCTGCAGTTGCAAGAAATCCCATAAATCATTTCGGTCTTTGAGGCCAACATAGTCAATCCGGAAANNATCTGCATCGGTTGCCTCAGCTAACGATTTCTGTACGAGCTTTTGAGCAAGCGCCTTGGATAGAAAGGCAATCCCTGTCAGATGCTGTCCGAGATCATCGTGCAGATCGCGCCCTATTCGATGTCGCTCAGAGTTGCTAATCTGCTGAATCCGCTGCTCTAATTGCAGCCGTTCGGTGATATCTACTACGCAGACTATCGCCCCCGCATAACTATCGTTATTGGCCATACGTGCAGAAACGGACACCGAAGTACGTAATATCGCTCCATCTTTTCGACGAAAATCAAACCGGCGGCGTTCCCTGATTTCCTTCCTACGGCTATGAATATAGCTATCTGCGGTGTCCCTGCTGAGACTGTCGATGAAAGATAAGATGCTCTTTCCGAGCATCTCTTCAACCGTGAAATCAAGCATCTTTGCCATGCAGGAATTTACAAAGATAGTCCTATCGGCGCTGTCAATCGCCCAAACGCCTTCATATAAGCTTTCGACGAGCTCACGGTATTTAATCTCGCTCTCAACTATAGACGCCTCTGCCAACTTGCGCTCTGTGATATCCTGACCGGTTCCGACCAGTCTCAACGGTTTGCCATTTTCGCCGTACTTGGCTCGCCCGAGGTGGTACACCCACCGCACCTCACCGTTAGGGCGGATGATACGAAACTCTGATTTGTAATCTTCCCTATTTGCCACTGCTCGATTGGCAGTCGTCATTACTCGATCGACATCCTCCGGGTGCATCGCCTTTATGAAGGATTCAACTGATCCTCCGAAACTCTCCAGGCCAAGAATAGCCAANNATCCCACTCCCAAACACCCATTCGCGATGCAGCCAAGGCCAGATTGAGACGTTCCTCACTCTCACGCAGTTCGATCTCGACCTTCACCCGATCAGAAATGTCACGTATTGCAGCCACATGAAGCTTACGTCCTTGGTATTCAAAATAGCTGCCGGCTATTTCGACCGGAAACACATTACCATCCTTTTTACGGTGGAAGCGTAAGGGGATACTTGTCCGTTGCTCAGTGATCGCTCGGCGAGTCTTATCCGGCTCAGCAGATACATCGCCATCCCTCAGAGCAAGAAATTCTTCCTTATCGTAACCATATAGAGCCAGCGCAGCTGCATTCACTTCAGTGAACTGGCCGGTTTCACAATCTAGGAGTAATATTGCATCAGACTCCACCTCGAAAAGC
>PMYY01000091.1:773-1936 GCA_003170655.1 Nitrospiraceae bacterium | reverse complement strand
TATCTTGCTGAATTTCGCCTTGGCAATACACATGTCTGAGTTCCCCGCTCGGCCATACCACTCGGCATTCGACCTCATATGGACGCATGCATGCTATGGCCAGCTCAATGGCCTCTTTCACCTTGTCATGGTCTTCAGGGATGACTGCTTTAAAAAAAATATCAGAAGACGGCTGGACCTCTTTGGGAACGCCAAAGATACGAAACTGCTCTTGCGACCAGACATTGGAGTTGTCGTGGAAATTCCATTTCCATGTTCCAAGATGAGCAATGCGTGCGGCACTATCAATCATATAGTGGCTTTCGATAAGAGCATTCTCTATTTGCTTTCGCCTGGTGATATCCCGACTAATCCCGAGAAGACCAAAAATCTCCCCATCGTCATCGTTAAGCGGCACTTTAATTGACTCGAAGCAAAGTATTTTCCCGTTGACGTTACCAAGGTCGGTACTGCTGTGAACAATCTTGCCGCAAAGTGCCGCTAGATCGTCCTGCTCAAAGCCCCTGATTCCTTTTTCTGGGTTGCCTTTGACAAGTTCGGCATCCCATCCGTTCTCAATATCTGTTTTACCGTGAAGATCAGAAGGGGATTTGCCAAGCGCCCTGGCAAATATCTCATTGCACATGACAGTACGCAACTGGGAATCCTTCACGAATATATAGTCTTGCGAAGAATTGATTACATTATTCAACAGTCTAGTCTTTGCCAGCAGGGCCGATTCCATCTGCTTACGTTCTGTTATGTCTTCTCTGAAAATCACGATACCGCCGACATCGCCAGCTACATCGTACCATGGCCCCACTTCCCACCGGAGCCACTGCACGGAGCCGTCTGCCCGGTCGAACCAGTCGTTGTCATCGCGCATTGCCTCGCCCGCCAGCGCACGCCGGTGGATGGCCTTCCAACGTTCAGGAATCTCCGGGAATACCTCATAGTGCGATAGCCCTCTCAACTCTCGTGCCCCGAGATTATAATCGCTCAGCCATCGATGGCTCACACTCAGGTAGCGCATTTCGCNNGCCACCGGTGCATGCTCTATCACGAGCCGCAACTGCTCCTCGCTCTGTTTACGCTCGGTGATTTCAGTTATAACTGCACGGAACACGGTCATGTCGCCGATGCCTTGCGCCATGCCGATATCGATTTTTACCCATCGGGGTAGG
>PMYY01000091.1:604-768 GCA_003170655.1 Nitrospiraceae bacterium | reverse complement strand
AAGTCCTGATCTTCTCTATATATCAGGTGGTACAATGGCTGTCCTACCAGATGGCTTCTATCCGTCCCCACCAGTTCGGCTGCAAAAAGATTAGCCTCCAGTATTATTCCCTTTTCATTGAGCGTGACATAGCCCACCGGGGCCAGGTCATAGAGGTCAAAATA
>PMYY01000091.1:0-564 GCA_003170655.1 Nitrospiraceae bacterium | reverse complement strand
TGGCGCAGGTCTAAATTCTCATCCGACATCTTAGCATCCCCCAGACGGCATCAGTCATAATGACGTTACTTCCTTGATATTGTCTGCAATTTTAGCAATTTATTGAACAGAAAAGCATCCTCAGCAGTCACAGACCTTTATCTCCGATTCTCAACACTATATACATTCTGTTCTTCCCTGCGCAGATATTTTGCCGAGCATGAAGCGGGCACCGTCTCATCGTTCCCAAAATCAAGACTTGAAGGCTGAGCCAACGGCTTTCTTCACAAAGCCTTCAACATGGATCAATTCGGTGACGAAATGAACTCACTCGTGGAATGCTATATAAAAAAATAGCGTGCGGCTGAAGATTAGTATAGGATCGACGCCTTCTNNTTTCTTAAAAAAGGTCGATTATTCCCAGAGATAAACGGCTGGAGGGAGTCAACAGCACTATTATTTTCTTGGTGGATATCAGAAGACCCATGATGATTACCGCTCACTACCTTCAGTGTATTCAAGATACCATCCTTAAATGATTGCTGTAAGCAGGCATTAAGCATCGAAAAATTTCCCGATGCAAGG
>PMYY01000007.1:6379-12863 GCA_003170655.1 Nitrospiraceae bacterium | reverse complement strand
AATATTGTTCCGCAAACCCTAAGGAAGAGATTATGGCTCGATATGCCAGCTTTGTTTACATGGGAAACGGTCAGTATGGATTTGCGAGAGCTGCTGAATACTACTTTGGGCGACCTATCGCCACGTTGACCGTAGAGGATGTTGACAAGGCAGCACTGTTGGCAGGCATCCCAAAGTCGCCTCGTTCTTTTGCGCCAAGCGCTAAAGAAACTAAGAGGATCTTGCGTCGAAGAAATCACATTGTGTCGCTTATGGCAGTTAACGGTTTTATCTCTTCGGACTTGGCTAAAAAGGCTGAGCAGCGCCCGATTCAGGTGGTCACATGGCACAAAGACAATATGCTCCGGGCAGCTGCGGTCGTTGACAATGTCTTGCAGGAACTCAAAGCCAGTAGCGCTGACCTTAGCGTTGAAGATCTTTTGCAGGGACGCATCCGTGTGTACTCAACAGTGGACGCGCGTGTGCAGCAAATTACGAATGAGGCGCTGGAGAAGGGACTTGCTCTTTATGAGAAGAGACACTCTAGTTCCAAAGGACTAATCCAGGGATCTGTCGTCGTGTTGAGAAACAATGATGCGAGCATCCTGGCCGAGACCGGGGGCCGTCAGTTTTACAAAGGCCGCTCGGCGTCATACAGCGACTTTAACCGTGTCACTCAGACCTTGAGGCAACCGGGATCCGCAATGAAGCCCATTGTCTATCTCGCTGCTTTTCGACAGGGATCATTTACCCTTGATTCCATGGTTCCGGACCAACCTATCGGTGTCCCAGATGGAGGAGAACAAAATACTAAATGGATATCAAACTACGATGGGCAATTTAAGGGCCTGATTCCACTTCGGGAGGCTCTTGCGGAATCCAGAAATGCTGCTGCGATTTGGGTTGCGAAGCAAATAGGTATTGATAATGTCCTGCAAACAGCTCGCAGTCTGGGGATTCACACGCCGCTGCAACCATACATCTCGACTGTATTGGGTGCCTCCAAGGTGAATTTGCTGGAACTTGCCAATGCTTACCGCGCGATAGCATCCGGCATCGGCACCCACCCATATATGATCCGGAAAATTGTGCGCGATTCTGGCGAGATGGTGGGCAAAGAGAGGAAGCGATCATCAGTGGACCTCTACGCCGACGATCTTGCTCTCATTCAAGAGGGACTGCGTGGCGTCATACGAATTCCCAATGGTACAGCTCATTCACTAGACTCCATGGAGTTCCCGATTGCAGTTATAGGGAAGACAGGAACGACAAATGAGTTCAGGGATGCGCTCTTCATAGGCTCGACATACGGCCTTGAAGGAATCACGATAGCGGTTCGTATTGGTTTTGACGACAATCGGTCCCTCGGACCAGAAGAAACTGGAGGCAGGGTAGCGCTTCCGGTGTTCAGGGAAATTATACTGAGGATATACCGAAAAAATCTCGCGGGGCCTGTACCAGAGTTTCCAGCTCAGATGGAACAGAATATCAACGACTTCCTTAGCGGTACTTCGGTTGCAAGATCGGTGGTGATCGGCACTTCTCCCGATACGAAGCATGAACTTCCGTAGTTTCTGCCCACGGCAAAATAATTAGGTTTTGAACTTCCGGTGAGGATTTCCCTTATTTTTTCCAGTAAAGTATTAGGACTAAAGGGTTGCCAGCTCATAGAAGCCTCTTTCCGTCCAATCTTGTGGGATTTTATAAGCAATATTCTTATATGGAGCCAGAGTTATGGCGACGCAGGGGGCTCCTTGTCAGTTGGTATGCCGGTCAGAAATCGGTAAAAAGCCACTGCCCGGTTGATGTAGGATGCATTATTTCCCAAGGTTAACAGGCTCGCGATCTTGCTTGTGCGCGCGATGGCGTAATAACGCCAAACATCTTGTGACTCTCGGTCGAAGAAGTAAATCGACTGCATATCTCCCGGGCGAAAAAGAGGTATTAAAAAGTATCGCATTGTGCTGATGTTTTCGGTATCGAACACCAGTCGACCGGGTGAAGCGCTTCGAATGCGCATCCGGTAAATCGCCTTACCGGACAGGTTATCCTCCAGCTGAAAGTATAGAATCGCGCCTTCCGGCATCTCTTCAGGCGAGAAGTCTTTGCGACGTTGATCATCAAACGCCTCCGACAAAGCATAGGCTTTAACAATAAGCGTCTGCCATCGCTTGTGGGTGGTTGACCAATATCGAATGCCTGAGCGTTGTGATATTGCCCCGACACGCCGGAGCAGACCCTCGATTCCGGAGGTGTTGCGAAAACGCGCAGTAATCACCACCATCGTCGTAAAGCCCGAATAAGTCCAACCGGTGCAGACCGGCGGTGTCCAATCGCGACCTAATTCGGCGCTGTCCCAAACTTTTACGGCAGGTGACTTCTGTATGTCGGGATATGGAGGAAACGTTGCGCTTCCGCATGGGGGCTGCGGCCCGGCGGAAGCAGCATGGCTCGAAAGTTCGCTACAAAGGATTGTGGTGAATAATATGAAGGAGACCAGCACGGACAATCGCCTGTAGAAAAAATTATTCAACATTGTTCAGCGATATCCTATAACCAGTGGGCGAACAAATGTGCAAACCACTCCTCGATCCTTGGTAACAAAGGTCTTTTTTTCCACTCTTCCCATTGAATCTGGTCGGACTCGGCAAGGTCACCGGCAAACATCTTCTCCATTTGGACGGCAAATTCGTGACTAAGGATAACCGCATTCACCTCATCATCGCTTAGGAGGCTCCAGTAGTCCATATTGGTTGAACCAACCGTGGACCAGACTCCATCAATCACTGCAGTTTTCGCATGTAGCAAGGCGTTTCGGCGTTCGTATATATTAACCCCTGATTTCAAAAGCTCGGAATAATTATACCGCTGCGCGTGTAATGCTATGTTCGAATCCGTCTTTGCCGGAACAATAATCTTTACGTCGACGCCACGCTTTGCAGCATCAGTGAAGGCATCTAGCATCTGATCGTCAGGAACGAAATAAGCATTCGTAAGATGTACCGAATGCTCTGCAAAAGTGATCGCGGATGCATACACAATAAAAGTTATCCGGTTGTTCTCCCCCAGTGTGCTGCCGACCACCCGAACCAGTGCGTTCCCTACTTCTTCCTGTTTTGGGAAATAGTTTTTTTCAGTGAGTTCCGGTCCCTTCTGCTTCTGCCAGGTGTCAAAAAAGAACTTTTGGAATTCGGCCACAGCCGGGCCTTCAATTTGAACGTCGGTGTCACGCCAGGGCAGCGGCGTTCCTTCAACTTGTTTCCTTCCCGAAAGTCTGCTTGAATAGACCGAACTTATATTGATACCCCCTGTAATGACTACCTTGCCGTCGATGACCAAAATCTTGCGGTGGTCTGGATGCGGCAGGAGCCAGTGCTCGTGGGCCTTGAACGGATTTAACGGATTGAATTCAACTACCTTGATTCCCCCATCCCGCAAGCGCTTAAAAAAAGTAGCAGGGGTGCTGTAACTGCCTATGCTGTCATAAATAAGGTTTACCTGTACACCTTCGGACTGTTTTTGCAGTAGCAGATCGGCAAATTTACGTCCCACTTCGTCATCTTCAATGATAAAGGTTTCAAGGTTGATATGGTCTTTGGCATTCTGTATTGCTTTGAACATTGCGGCATAGGCCGCCTGTCCATTTGCAATCAGAGTGACTTTGTTTCCCTTCGTCAGCGGGCTTTCGGTGACCGATTCTACCACGGCAGTGAAGCGTTCCAGAATGTCCGTCTGGTCGACCGATTTCTTCAGCCGTTCCATGATGGCCTTGCTTTTCTGGGGAGACAACAGTCCTCTGGATGAAACGATTTGATGAGGCTTCTCAGTAGTTGGTGCCTCATCAATCGTTTCGGAGACGTTCGGCAAGGTCGCGCATCCATTGCTGAGGCTCAAGATGGAAACTGATAGTAAGGACAAAAAGTGACGCTTAACGATTGTCATTAGGTGCTTTCCTCAAAGAAATAATCTTGTACACCATAAATATCCCGCTCTCGGCAGTAGAAACTCGACCTCTTCTTCATGTCTAATAGTTTTTGGTATCGTTCTTATAATCTTCTTTTCTTCAATGTCCTGTGTACTCTCTTTATTCCCCTGAAATGACTTACTTTCTCTCCTCTATCTTCAAGAGGCTCTTCACGGATTTGATACCCTTGATTTCCCTGATTTTTGCTACAAGCCGTTCCTCGGTCTGCATGTTATTCACAAAACCTGTAAGCACAACATCTCCTTGCGTCACCGTCACGTCGATCCTCAAATAATGAGCATCCGGGTCTTTAACTACTATCGCATTAACTTTCGCATGCATCGTTGCGTCATCAATATTCTCGCCTGCTGTTTCTCCTGTTATACTGGCGTTGGCGCATACTGAAAACAAGGCCAATCCGAAAACCATTAACACAACAAATAGAACAATCTTCTTCATTTCTCTCCTCCTGTCTTTAGGTGTGCAATGAGCAGATTGCACTGTTACTGAATGAACCAATGAACCTTAATATCTAAAAATAATTTGCCCCAGTTATGTCTAAAATATTTCTGTCTTTGATCTTTACCCCGGTTACCATTTTGTAACTGTTACCCCACTTGTGCATGGCATCCAGAATTGGGCTGAGGCTCCTGCCAATTTCAGTAAGTGAGTACTCAACGCGGGGCGGAACTTCTGCGTAGACCTTGCGCTTCACGAGGTTGTCCCCTTCCATCTGCCGGAGTTTCTGCGTCAGCATCTTCTGGCTGACGCCGGGGATGCCGCGGGCCAATTCCCCAAAGCGCATCGTACCCTTAAAGAGCTCTCGCAGGATTAGCACCTTCCACTTGTTACCTAATAGCGCCAGAGTTATTTCCACCGGACACTCCTGATCTTCAGTTCTCATATATGCCTCCTCTTTCGGCGTGGCACTCATCACTTACTTATTGGTAAGTACATTACAATATGGTGCCTACTTGCAAATAGAATGTAACAGCGTTATATTAAAACTATTCGGTGGTGAAATCAAGAGAACAACAGGTTTTAGTTTTAAGTATGCATATCCCCGGCATCCTCATGATACCTCTCAAAATGCGGCAAGGAGAATGTTTTAATGATCAAAATATTGTTTCAGACTGGCAATGACAGGGCGGCTCTGATCCTCAGAATCATTCTGGGTGTTGTGTTTTTCCCACATGGCATGCAAAAGCTTTTGGGCTGGTATGGAGGGCTCTGGTTCTCTGGGACCATGCACATGTTCACGACAAACATGGGTATTCCAACCCTATTTGCGTTTCTTGCGATCATGGCCGAGGGGTTAGGTTCGTTGGGGTTATTAACGGGCCTGCTGACCCGCGTGGCAGCGTTCGGAATTACCGTGAACATGATCGTCGCCGTGACGATGGTGCACTGGCAGAACGGATTTTTTATGAACTGGTTCGGGAACCAGAAGGGCGAAGGCTTTGAATACCACCTACTCGTTATTGCGATCGGCATCGCGCTGATGATCAGAGGCGGTGGGGCGCTGTCAATCGACAAGATGATAGCGGACAAACTCAGATAATCTACGGAGATAAATGCATGAGTACTGAACAGGCATTAATAATCGAACTGGAACCAGGCATACTACTAAATGTACTGTTGTCGGCATAACTAAAGCTCTGGTATCAAAAGGAGACGCAATGAAACCAAAGATTGGGATCATCGGAAGTGGAAATGTTGGTACTGCGCTGAGGCGCGGACTGGAGGGCACAGGGTACACAGTGCAAAGCGCGGGACGAGATCCTAACGGATTGCTGACTACCGCCGCCTGGGGAGAAATACTGATTCTTGCTGTTCCTTTTGGCGCAATTGATGATGTGTTACGTCAGGTGGGCGATACTATTAACGGAAAGATTCTCCTTGATGTGACCAATGCCCTGACACCCGATTACCAGCTTGCCCTCGGTTGTACAACCAGCGGTGCGGAAGAACTCCAGAGGAAGGTGCCGAAAGCTAAAGTCGTCAAGGCGTTCAACACCATGTTCGCTCAAAACATGTCCACAGGTAAGGTGAAAGGCGAGAAACTCACGTTGTTTGTTGCTGGAGACGATGGAACAGCAAAGAATCTGGTGTTGTCTGCGGGAAGGGATATCGGTTTTGACCCTGTAGATGCTGGCCCCCTGAAGAACGCGCGATGGATGGAGACTCTCGGGTACTTCAACATTCAGCTTGGCTACACGCTCAAAATGGGCACTGAGATTGGCTTTAAGCTTGTGCACTGAAATCGAGGCCTGCGATAAAACCGCGGAAAGAAAACGAAGGCATCTCCTGAGTCTTGCGAGCTAATTACTGTCTTTCACACTAATGTAACAATTTCCTGCATTGTATTGTATAAAACTTATGACGATCGACAGGAAAAGGCAAGAGAATTGCACGAATGTGTATTGAGTAATCTGCCGGGCAGTATTAAAATTAAAGTTGACGCATTGTCATAAGTCATTTCCGGGACGGCATTGTAGCAAAGCAATGGCAATGTAGTGGAGGGTTGAGAACAGATTAGCT
>PMYY01000007.1:0-6323 GCA_003170655.1 Nitrospiraceae bacterium | reverse complement strand
TAAGGACTTAGATTATGCAAGTAACAGTCTGCGGCAAGATTAAAGACACATACCTGTACTATAGCCTCCCACCCAAAAAAAGGAGATTACATGCTCGATTTTATAGTCAATAAGCAAGCATGCACAGGTTGCGGTCAATGTGCCGACGACTGCCCGGCGAGCATCATTGCCATGGATGATGGATATCCCGGGATTGATCCAGAGAAGGAGGCCTCGTGTTATAAATGCCAGCACTGCCTTGCCATTTGTCCGACTGGGGCCGTGTCTATATTGGGACTCGATCCTGAGGAGAGTGACCAGTTGACAGGCAACATGCCTGATGCCGGGCAGATGGAAACCCTGCTCAGAGGCCGCCGCTCTGTACGGCATTACAAGGAAGAGAACCTGGAACCGGAACTTTTAGTACGGCTGCTGGATGTGGCCTGTCATGCCCCCTCAGGAATGAACGCCCGACAGGTGCGCTTTACGGTAGTGGATGACCGGGAGAAGCTGGCAAAACTGCGCGATGAGGTGATGACAGGGCTTGGTCGAATGGCTCGCGAGGGGGCTCTACCGAAAGGGCGGGAATTCTTTGCCGATTTTGTTCGGATGTGGGAAGAGGACCGGACCGATGTCCTCTTCCGTGGTGCTCCGCATTTAGTAATCGCCTCGGCTCCGAACAACATTGCGACGCCCATAGAGGACTGCCTAATTGCACTATCCTACTTTGAACTGTTTGCACAGAGCCTTGGAATAGGCACGGTCTGGGAAGGTTTGGTAAATTGGGTTCTTAATGAGCTACTGCCTGAGACCCGTAAGCGCCTTGGGATTCCTGATAACCACGTAATCGGCTTCGCTATGGCATTCGGCAGGCCGGCAGTGAGTTATTCCCGGACGACTCAGCATGCACCGGCAAACATATATTTCGTGTCATAAAAAAAGGAGGTTCTACTATGTCAAAGACTTCAGCGTATGCTGCTGTTTCTTCAAAATCACCGCTGGCGCCGCATTCCATCGAACGCCGTGAGCCAGGTGCACACGAAGTGCTAATAGACATTCTCTACTGTGGAGTCTGTCACTCTGACATTCATCAGGTCCGTGACGAATGGGGTGGTTCCATCTTCCCCATGGTTCCAGGTCACGAGATCGTCGGCAAGGTGGTAAAAGTAGGCGACATGGTCGGGAAGTGGAAGGAGGGGGACACTGTCGGAGTCGGATGCTTTGTTGATTCATGCCGCAAATGCGAGGCGTGCAAGGACGGTGAGGAACAATTCTGTGATGAAGGGATGACAGCCACTTACAACGGATATGAACGTGACGGTAAGACGCCAACCTACGGCGGCTACTCTACTCGCATTACTGTGAATGAAGATTACGTACTGCGCATCCCTGCTGGAATGCCGCTTGAACGCGTTGCTCCACTTTTGTGCGCAGGCATCACCACTTACTCACCATTGAATCATTTCGGTGTCAAGCCAGGGGCAAGTGTCGCTATTGTAGGTCTTGGAGGTCTCGGACATATGGGGGTTAAGATTGCTAAGGCAATGGGCGCAAAGGTTACCGTGGTCAGTCATTCGTCGAGCAAGCGCAATGATGCCTTGAGCCTGGGTGCAGATGATTTCATTGCCACCCTTGATGAGAACGCATTCACTGAGAACGCCAAACGCTTTGACTTCATTCTGGACACCGTATCTGCGAAGCACGACTACAACTCTTACCTCAACATGCTGCGCCGTAACGGCAGGATGGTGTTGATAGGCATTCCGGAACCAACGGTAATCTCAGCTGTTCCACTTATATTTCAGCGAAGAAGTTTATCTGGGACGCTCATTGGCGGTATTCGGGAGACCCAGGAGATGCTGGATTTCTGTTCTCAGCATGGTGTGCTGTCCGACGTAGAGGTGATTCCTATCCAGAAAATCAATGAGGCGTACGAGCGTGTGCTAAAAAGTGATGTGCACTACCGCTTTGTAATAGATATTGCTAGTCTTAAATCATGAGCGAGTAAAGAACTGGTAATTGTGACCGTCGATTCCGATATGCGTTGCAGACATGAAAAAGACCTAAACGTAAGGAGCATAGCATGAGCGAAGATCGAGATGAAAAAGGATGCGGAGGTAGAGGCGAGGAATGCGGCCGGGGAATGACCCGTCGGAATTTCCTCGCCTCTCTGGGAGTCGGGGCTATTGCCATTGCAGCTTCGGGCAATCCGGCAGCGGAAAAGGAGGCTTCGGCGGCTGTTATAAAGTCTGGTGAGGCACTCGAGATAAACCTCCAAATCAATGGCCATGCTCATCGCCTCCTCGTGGAGCCGCGTTGGTCGTTGCTTCATGTCCTCCGTGAAGAGCTGGGATTCACGGGGACTAAAGAGGGCTGCGAGCGCGGTGAGTGCGGTGCCTGCACTGTACTAATCGACAACATTCCGCGTTATGCCTGCATGACCCTGGCGGTGGAAGCTGAAGGGAAGGAGATAACTACCCTCGAAGGGCTGATGCATGGAGAGAAGCTGGGTGCGGTCCAGCAGGCCTTCGTTGAGCACGACGCCCTGCAGTGCGGCTACTGCACGCCCGGACAGATCATGGCTGTGGAAGGCCTGCTCCGTAAAAAGCCTGATCCTTCCCTCGATGAAATAAGGACCGGAGTGAGCGGGAATCTGTGCCGCTGCGGTGCATACGTCAATATATTCAAGGCTGCAAAAAAGGCGGGACAACTGAAGCGCGGAGGGGTATTATGAATGGTAACGATGACGGATTCTATTACTTACGGGGCATACCAGTCCCTGAAACCCCATTGCCGGACCAAAACCCTCAACCGTGGCAGAAAACCGAAGTCGTCGGCAGGCCGCTTCCGAGAGTGGATGCTTACGAAAGAGTTAGCGGCAACGCCATTTACCCCTCCGATATCGTGCTCCCCAACATGCTCTATGCAGCCGTACTCCGTTGTCCTCATCCCCATGCAATCGTCGGGAAAATAGATACTTCTGCCGCTGAAAGAATGCCGGGCGTAAGGGCGGTTATCACAGGATCTTCTCCCGAGGCCGATTTTTCGTGGCCCTATTCCCCTGAAATGAAGACCAAGCTGTTCAATCCACATTGCAGGTTCGAGGGGGAGGAAGTGGCCGCAGTAGCCGCGGACACCATTTATCAGGCGTGGGATGCGGTCCGTGCCGTAAGTGTGAATTACAATATCCTGGCTTTTGTGTCAGACGAAGCTAAAGCCCTTGCCACCGACGCCCCGTCAGTTCACGCAGGCGGCAACAAATTGAAGATCGACAGATATTCGAGGGGTGATGTAGAACAGGGTTTCGCGGATGCTGATGTCGTTCTGGAAGAGACTTACCGCAGCGAGTGCGAATTGCATACGCCGACAGAATCGCACGGATGCGTTGCCCGGTGGGATGGGGATCACCTCAGCATATGGCAGTCTACTCAGGGCGTTTATTCTATACAGGCGACAGTCGCCAAAATAATGGATCTTCCACTCTCTAAAGTCCGTGTCATTGGCCACTACATGGGAGGGGGGTTCGGCAGCAAACTGGGGGCCGACAAGTTCACCATTATCGCCGCAGTCCTGGCTAAGATAACGGCAAGACCCGTCAAACTTTTCATGACCCGCGAGGAAACACTGATTGCCGCAGGAAACCGTCCCCCGGTTTCCATGCGGCTCAAAGCAGGAGTCAAGCGGGATGGTACTCTTACAACCCTCGACTTTTCGGCTGTCGGAACGGGAGGTGCCTATCCAGCGGGAGGTACAAGTCTAGTCGACTGGCTGATAAGAGACCTCTATCTTTGTCCCAACGTAAGGACCGAAACGACCGATGTCTATGTCAATGCAGGACCCGCTCGTGCGTTCCGGGCCCCCGGCCATCCGCAATGTTCATGGGCCCTCGAACAGATGCTGGATGCACTCGCCGAGAGAATAGGAATGGACCCATTGGATCTGAGACTGAAGAACATCCCGTCATACAGCCAGGCGCGGCCAGGAAATCCGCCGTATGTATCGACTGGCTTGCGTGAATGTATCACGGAAGGAGCGAAGGTTTTCGGCTGGCACGAGGCAAGAAAGAAGACTGCCGAGCCGACGGCCGGAAGCCATATCCGTAGAGGTGTCGGTATGGCAAGTGCACTTTGGATCGGCGGTGGAGGAGGCCCCCCTTCAACCATTGTCGTAAAGCTTTTTTCCGACGGCAGCGTAAGTCTGAATATGGGCGCAAGCGATATCGGGACGGGAACAAAGACTGTCATGGCAATGGTCGTTTCTGAAGAGCTGGGGGTAAAGCCTGACGTAATCCAGATCGAGAATGCGGATACAGGGACCACTCAATACGCTACGCCAAGCGGGGGCAGCAAGACAGTTCCCACAGAGTCCCCAGCGGTCAGGGCGGCGGCGATTCATGTCAAACAGCAGCTGCTTGCCCTCGCGGCTGTGGATCTCAAAACGGATGAGTCCTCTCTTACACTAATCGGAGATGCGGTCGTTTCGCAGGCGGACCCAGAACGGCAGATTCGGATCAGGGATATATCGGGATTGAAAAAACGCGGCCTCATTATCGGGGTTGGCTACCGTGGACCGAATCCGGAGGGAAAGGTGATAAACCCTTTCGCCGCGCAGTTCTGCGAAGTGGAGGTGAATACCCTCACCGGTGAGGTTAAGGTCATCCGCTTCCTCGGTGCTCACGACAGCGGCCGCGTGATGGACCGGCTGACTTTTGACAACCAGGTCTTCGGCGGCATAACCATGGGAATAGGATTGGGCTTGACAGAGGCAAGAATCCTCGACAGAAACCAGACCGGCAAGATGGTGAACAGGAACTGGCATGACTATAAGATACCCACGGCTATGGATGTACCTGCCAATATAATCTCCCTGCCTATCGAAACAGATAACCGGGAGGCTAACACCACAGGCACTAAAGGCTTGGGAGAACCTGTAACCATCCCCACTGCTGGGGCGATCGCCAATGCTGTCTATAACGCTGTCGGGGTGCGTATAACAGGCACGCCTATCAATCCCTTACAGCTTTGCAGTGCCCTGGCCTTGCTCAGGAAGGAGGAGTGAACCCATGATGCCCGAATTCACCTATATACGTGCAAAATCCCTGAAGGATGCCTTTTCTCACCTCTCTGGCGAGGGCGCGAGAATTCACGCAGGAGGGACGGATATCCTGGGGTGTATGCGAGATAAAATATTCGATGTGAAAAGCGTCGTCAGCATCAGCGGTTTGAATGACCTGAAAGGCATAAGAGAAACTGGCGAAGGTCTGCATATAGGAGCCCTTGTAACATTGACTGAGATCGCCGAAAACCCTGCCGTCAATGGGCGCTATCCTGCGCTTGCGCAAGGCGCAGCATCGGCCTCAAGTCCCCAGCTACGCAACCAGGGAACTATCGGCGGCAATCTCTGTCAGAAGCCACGCTGCTGGTACTATCGCGGAGAATTCCATTGTCTCAGAAAAGGAGGAGACCGCTGTTTTGCAGTTGCGGGGGAGAATCATTACCACTGCATTTTAGGCGGAGAGGGTTGCTACATTGTCCACCCTTCCGACACTGCTCCGGCCCTCATCGCATATGGTGCAGCGGTTCATATTGAAGGTCGGAAAGGAAAGCGAAGCATTCCTATCGAGAATTTATTTGTATTGCCTTCACAGGACGTGACGAGAGAGACTGTTCTGGAGCCAGGAGAGATAGTGACCGAAATTTTGCTCCCGCCTCCGGCTAAACAGATGAAGAGTTCCTACCGCAAAGTAAGGGCGCGCCGTTCATGGGACTTTGCCGTTGCAGGAGTTGCTCTGGCACTGCAGCTTAAAGGCGATATCGTGAGCAGTGCCCGTATTGTATTGTCCGGAGCTGCACCTATACCCTGGCGATCAAAAGAGGCTGAGGACTCCATCACAGGAAAGATATTGGATACGGCGAATGCAAGAAAAACAGGAGCAGCTGCGGTAAGCGGCGCGCAGCCTCTGGAGCATAATGGGTACAAGATCCAGCTTTTCAGGGGAATTATTGAAGAGGCACTGATAACCATTTCGGCGGCATAGACCGAGGTGCAACATCGCAAGTTCTGATACTTTACTACAGCATGCATCGTACAAGTGGAAATCAAGAAAACGGAGAGCCTGAATCATCGGGTTTCCCTCCTGACTGCTGGAATAAGGAAGCCAGCTTCAGCCGGACGATCTGGATGTGCTCTTTCAATATATACAGCTCGTCATAAAAGGCAACGGAAGTGCGGATATGGCTGACAGTTTCTTAGATACGATCAAGCTGGGCTTCATATTCTTCGATATTTTCAATTTGTCTATTCTCTAAGATCTCCTTCTCCAGTTCCCTCAGTTTGCGATACCA
>PMYY01000006.1 GCA_003170655.1 Nitrospiraceae bacterium | reverse complement strand
CGCAAGAACGCCCAGATGTGTTTTAGCCGTGTCCTGACCGTTGAGACTTTGAGCCCTCGGTCTTGTTCGTATTCTACGAATGCTTCCAGGTTGTCATTGACAATCTCTTGAAGATGGCTCTTCCCCGAACTTACATAGAAAGTGAGAAAGGATCGAACAGCATGAAAGCTACCCCTAAGTGTACTCGGCTTGTGATTCATTCTCCACTTGTGTTGCATGTAGCTCTCCAAGTGCTCAGCGCCTGGCAGTTCCAGCTTGGAGATTTTCTGAAGAATAAGATCAAGCTTGGATTCTGCTAAAATGGGTCTCATATTGGCCTTGGGGAACCCGGGGAGGACCTGAACTGAGAACGAAGACCAGAACCAAGAAAGCGGTCTTGATCACTTCGTCAGCAGCGCCGGCAATTCTGGGACGAATTTTCACCGGAGCATTGCGTGCTTTGAGAATCGCTGCTAAAACTATGGGAGCAAGACCAGTTGCGACAATGTTTGTCGGAATGATCGCGGTGAATGAACGTGCCTCAGTACCACCAAAAGCTATGCGAAAAGCAAAAGAGGTGGGGTACAGCCTTGCCGTGAGATAGTCAGCGCGCCTGTTCAATTGCTCCTACTGATAACCTTGATTTTTAAATTTCTTGCGGCATGATGATTGCTGTCTTACCCTCTATAGTTGCCGGAAAATTGATGATCGAGATAGCATGTCGAAGTCATCGAGGCAGCCATACCGGGGTTACTACATTGGTACTACTGATAATAGTGAGAGCCCGCAGTATAGCAAAATCGACAATGGCCGAAAGAATCTATCGAAATCAGTTTCTCTCGTTCTCCTTATTAATCGACGCCTCGCTCAACACGGTAGACGCTTCGTTATAACCCGCAATCAGACGGCATCCGTGGGAGAGAAAGCTCATCGCAGAAGACAATGACACCGGTGTGGAGAAAGGGAACTTAACGCCGGAAGAGGACGTGATGAATCGTTTGCAGCGGGAATTAGAAGATGTCAAGCAAGCTTTATTCTATGGCGAAGCTACAGAATAACTCCTAAAAAATTAGCTGCTGCACTGGCTATGATATTAGCTCCCTTTGTGCAGGTATTGTGAAATAAAATATCGAACCCACGCCCAGTTCGGATTCCACCCAAATCCTTCCTCCATAGCGCTCTACGACCTTCTTGCAGATTGCCAGACCTATTCCGGTCCCGGGATAGTCTTTTCTGTTATGCAACCGCTGAAAGATCGAAAAAATGCGCCCAAAATATTCAGTCGCTATGCCGATCCCATTGTCACGGACGGAAAAGACCCATTTGTTTCCTTGCTGATCAGCCGAAACATGAATGCAGGGAGGCCGGTCCACGCAAAACTTTATAGCATTGCCGATAAGGTTCTGGAACAGCTGCATAAGCTGGATGTCATCCCCTATCACTTCAGGCAGCGAGTCACGCGTAATCACTGCGCCGCTCTGTTCAATAGCCACCTGCATATTTGATAGTGCATGGTTAAGCGCGACCTCACTCAATACTGGTTTGAATTCCTTGCCTCGGGACCCCACCCGTGAATAGGCAAGAAGGTCAGTGATTAAGCTGTCCATCCTATTGACACCGTCCACCGCATACATGATGAAATCGTCCGCGTCCCCATCAAGTCTTCCTTTATAGCGTTTCTCCAAAAGCTGCACGAAGCTTGACACCATGCGAAGCGGCTCCTGCAAGTCATGCGACGTTATATAGGCAAATTGCTCCAGTTCTGCATTGGAACGGGCCAATTCAGCCATCGCTTGTGTTAGCCTTTCCTCCGCACGTTTGCGCTCGGTAATGTCTCTAAAAGTTACGACTGCTCCAACAACTTTCCCATCTTCCTTAATAGGAGTACTGGTATATGCGACCGGAAAAGATGAATGATCCTTTCTCCAAAAAACCTCATCACTCGCATAATGAACAGAACTCTCCTTAAAAGTTTTGTATATTGGGCATTCATCTTCCAGATATGGACTTCCATCTGCTTTTGTGTGATGAAACATAGTGTGGCTATGTTTACCCAAGAGTTCCTCAATTGAATATCCAAGCATTCCAGCGGCAACAGGATTCACAAAGGTATGATTTCCCTCTAAATCCAGTCCGTAAATCCCTTCCCCGGCTGAGTTTAAAAGCAGTTCTTTCTCGATTCTAAGACGTTCAATTTTCTGCTCTGCCTGCTTGCGCTCGTCAATTTCTAAGGTCAGTTGTCTATTCGAATCACTTAATTCGGCGGTCCGTTCCTTAACCCGCAATTCCAATTCCTCTTGCGATCTCCTGAGAGCCTCTTCCATCTTCTTGTGCTCGGTGATATCGACAAATGTCACAATGACCTGCATCATGTCACCGTGCTCATCCAGTACCGGATCTGCACTGACCAGCACCCAGACATCATCCTCCATGCCGGGATGATGCAAGCCTACGACGGCTTCTCGCAGCGGTTCCCGCGTCGCCATCACCCGGTTGGACGGGTATTCTTCCAGGGGCATGACAGTTCCATCCTCCCGGGAAAAGTGCCAGTCAGAATCGATTGATGATTTCCCCTTCATCTGTTCTTCAGTCAGCCCGAATAACCGTTGCGCCATCTGATTACTTGTCAATATGCGTGTATCAGCCCCATGCACGACAACAGCAGCCTGAATCTTATGAATCAGTTCCCGGTACTTTTCCTCGCTGGCGCGCAATTCGGCGTCCCGCTCCGCGACGGCATCCAACATGGAATTGAACTCATGCGCCATCATGGCCGCCTCGTCGACGCCGGTGATCGTGGCTCGGGCCAGGCGGTTGCCGGCACGGATACTGTTGATAGTCGTCTGAACGGCGTAGAGCCTCCGGGTGATCCGGCGTCCCATCAGCCAGGCGACGAACGAGCCAATCACAATTGCCGCGAGGGCGTAGACAAAACCGCTACGGATGATCTGCGCCAGTTTTTCGCCCGACACCTTCTGGCTGATACCGACCCGGACCCAACCTACATGACGCCCCCCGATTATGGCGGGTGTCGCCACATCCACCAGCGCGGCTGTTCGCGATAGCACCGACTGGCGCACCTCGCGGGGGAGGTCGAGGATGAATTGTCCTCGCCTGGACGTGTCCGTATCGGCCAGCACGCGTCCCTCTTCGTCAGTGAGTATGGCAAATATGAGCTCCGGATAACGGCGTTGGGCCTCCACTATTTCCTGCAGGCCTGAAAGGTCGTTAGCGGCGATCCAACCCGCGGCGGAGGTGGCCAGCGTCTGCGACAACGCAGTCGCCTCCTCGGCCTGGCGGTCTAGGAGCATGGCGCGCTGACGTATGGTCAGTTCGCCGATGAAAAGCGTCATCATCACGGCATGCACCAATGCCACGCTGATAATCAGACGTCCGCGGAGCGTGCCGAACAGAAAACGTTTGAGGGTATTAAGCATCATCGTTTCTCTACGGGCCGTACCTCCCGTTCAAAGCGTGAGACGTATCGGCGCACCACGTCATAATCCTTGTCTGTCGCGGGAATGAAGCGAGCCGTTTCCATGTCGGCAAGGATTCTCCTCCCTTCCGCGGTATAGTTGAGTTCGAGCAGGAGCGTGCGGATCCGGTTCCGAACCTCGACCGTGACGTCGTCGCGCACCATCACGGAGTTGTTAATGAGCGATTCCGTCTCCCAGAGAACCTTCAGTTGCGCGGCCTCCTGGGGATGTTCCTTCTGAAAGGCCCGCCAGGGGGGTGGCCAGGTTACGCCAACAGCGGTCTTTCCCAGGTAGGCGTTCATGATCGAGGACTCCTGAGAGCCGACGTACCTGTTTTCGATATCTCTGTTGACGTCAATGCCATGGCTGTGCAAGAAGTATTGCGGCATGATGCAGGCGGCCAGTGCCGTGTGAGAGGGATAGCTCACCGATTTTCCTTTCAGGTCGGCGGGATGTTTCAGGCCGCTGTCCGTGCGCACCACGAAGATCCCTTTGAAATCCTCCGGCTCTCCGGCCATGGCGATCACGTGGTAGCCGACCTTCATGGCCTGTAGTGTCTGCCATGGATTGGGGAGTAGAATTTCCGGCTTGCGGGCCCGGTACTTTTCCTCGAAATTGCCGTAGTCCCGTGAAGCCTCCAGGGTCAATCGAGCAGGCTGCAGCCGGGTGTTCAGGTAGTCGACTAACGGTTGATACGCCTGTGTGAGTTTGGACGGATTATGGAGCGGATGAACCGCAAGGTGGTAGACCGGAACCTCGGCCGTTGGCGGTCTTGACCCGAACTGCGGCCCCTTGCCTTCAGGTTCCCCTTTGCAGCCCGAAAACAGCCATGTCAATAAAGTCAGCAGAACGATTATGACTCGCCATCTATACATCGGCCCACGCCTGTCCATTGTATTCTTTGCGCTCGTCATGTCAGGACGGCATTTATTTCTTCCAGGTCTTCCATGATTTTTCAATTCCATAGAAATAACATGTTTGTCAGTAATTCCCACGTTCTCCGCGGGGTGGGTCACTGCATGACACCTTAACACCTCTCCAGCCACTGCGGTCTTTGTCCACAGTGTATATAGACACCATCAGGGTGTCAATTACTTGTTAATCCGATTTGAACCTATTTCGCAAACCATAAAGCCAAATCAGTTCCTCGTGACTACAGAAAAAAAGAAAGGCTGGCCCGCCCGTTCTTGCTCGCGTTCGGATAACGACATGAGATTTAGATTGTGATTTTTCTGTCAGCATGCGGAGTACCATCGGAAACAGCTATCCGAGGAAAATAGCGAGTCACTCTGATTGTAGGTGTATTCAAGAAAATTGATTCTGATATTTTTCGCGAATTACCAAAAGCACTCATCACAATTAGCGGAATGATCGGTGGTGTTTGTTCTGTGAGAACGTGATGGCCGAATATAGATAAATTTAGATCAAGTAAAATGTTTGTTACTGCACGAAGGCGTTACCAAGGTGGCTTCTTATTGCCGAT
>PMYY01000145.1 GCA_003170655.1 Nitrospiraceae bacterium | reverse complement strand
TGTAAAACACATGACTTGCCGGTTAAAGTCCGGTCATGGTATTTCGGTAGTTCACCCATGTAGCTAGCGGGAGGGGTAAAGGGTAACCTGAAGCACTAAGTTTCCTGACGAAGGCACCGAAAGGGGGCTGAGCGAATCTGTGGGTCGCAGTGACTGCGAACTCAGATGTAGCCTCGATACTTTAAATGGAGTCGTCGACCCTGTCCAAGAAAGGGGAAGACCGCAGCAGCTCTCTTAACGATAACTACCGTAACTGATAGATGGACTTCCGGGGTAACAGAGGTGACACTCATAAAAAAGTGGTGGCGGCGCAGGGATTCGAACCCCGGACTCTGCGAATATGAGTCGCATGCTCTACCAACTGAGCTACGCCGCCGTTGGAAAGAATAAACATTATATCAAACATCATCTTCTTCAGGCAAGGCCGTTTCCCAGCCACCCCGAATTATCCGGATTATGATACAATTAATGACTTCTGCTAACAGTGTGATATGTATACGGTATGAATATGGACGATTGCAATAGGGACGACGTGCTCAGCATCGCGAAGCGGGTCCTCAAGACAGAGGCTGATGCTGTTTTTGCGCTCATCGACAAACTTAATGGCCATTTCGAAAAAGCCATTGAAATCATGTATAACGCCAAGGGCCGGGTGGTTGTCACCGGCATGGGCAAGTCGGGCCTGATAGGTAAGAAAATCGCTGCAACGCTGGCCTCGACCGGTACTCCTGCTTTCTTCCTGCACCCGGCCGAAGCGAGCCACGGAGATCTGGGAATGGTGACTTCCCGCGATGTTATTATGGCCATTTCGAACAGCGGCGAAACGGACGAGATTATCGATCTTATCCCATTTCTAAAGCGATTCAATGTGAGCGTTGTTTCGATGACCGGCAATCCTGACTCGACCCTTGCGAGGACCGCCGACGTAAACATTGATATCTCTGTCATGGAAGAGGCCTGTCCGCTGGGTATAACCCCGACTGCTTCAACGACCGCAACGCTCGCAATGGGAGACGCTGTTGCCGTTGCCCTTTTGGTCAAGAGGGGATTCAGGCAGGAGGACTTTGCATCGTTTCATCCGGCAGGAAGTCTCGGCAAGAAGCTCTTTGTCAGGGTCAAAGACCTGATGCACAAGGGAGAAGCCCTGCCGTTGATAGGATCGTCTACGCCGGTAATGGAAGCATTGATGGAGATATCATCTAAGAGGCTTGGGATCGCAATTGTCGCCGGGGTCGACAGAAAGTTGCTTGGCGTTGTGACGGACGGAGACGTGCGGCGCGGCGTCCAGAAGTGGGGGAAGGATTTCTTCGATATGAAGGCGGAAGCGGTTATGTCCAGGAACCCGAGATCTATTGCGGAGGACGAGCTTGCCGCAAAGGCCCTGTCGGTAATGGAGACTTATTCGATTACTTCACTGGTGGTGGCCGGGCCGGATGGCAAGGCAGTCGGGATAATTCATCTGCATGATATCCTGAAGGAAGGGATAGCATAAGAAGCCTCTGCGGAAAAGGGGCAAAGCGCGGAACGGAAAATGCGTAATAAGGCGATAGCTGGAATAGGCGAATGGACAAGGTAAAAACAGGAAAGATCAGTAAGACAAAGATCATGGCCGCGGCCCAAAAAATCAAACTTCTTATTCTCGATGTCGACGGCGTGATGACTGACGGGAGCATTATACTCGATAACAACGACAATGAGATAAAGTCCTTCCATGTCAGAGACGGCCACGGGATCAAGATGCTCGGCAAGGCCGGGGTACGAGTTGCGATCATAACCGGGCGTTATTCTGCGGTTGTCGACCGCAGGGCGCTTGAACTAGGCATCGACGATGTTTATCAGCGCTGCTATGTCAAGACAACAGCCTACGAACAGCTGCTTGTTAAATATAACCTGACGGATGTCGAGACGGCATATGTCGGCGATGATGTCGTCGATATAGCTCTTTTGAAGAGGGTTGGCTTGCCGATTGTCGTTGCCGACGGCGCCGATGATGCGAAGAAATACTCCATCATGATCACCAGCAATCCGGGAGGCAGGGGGGCGGTCAGAGAAGTCACGGACCTGCTGTTGAAGGCCGCGGGCAAATGGGAAGAGTTGCTGATCGAGTATGATAAATGAGCACCATAAGACTTAACGTTCCCACCATCCTCACATTCAGCCGTATTATCCTTATCCCTTTCTTCGTGCTGATTACGCCAGCCAGCCCGATCCTGGGGGTGACTATTTTTCTGATAGCGTCGTTGACCGATTTCCTGGACGGCTATCTTGCTCGCAGATCCGGGCAGATAACTAAATTCGGCATCATCCTCGACCCTATCGCTGATAAATTTCTGGTCATCTCCGCGCTCATCCTGCTGGTCGATATGTCGCGTATTGCGGCTTGGATCGCCATAGCGATCATAGTGCGGGAATTCCTGGTCACGGCCATCAGGGTTGTCGCCCTTTCGATGGACATAGTCATACCCGCTGAAACGGGCGGCAAATGGAAGACGGCGGCCCAGATGACATCCATAGTCTTTCTGCTATTACCATATAGTATAGATTTTTTGCCATTCAGTATTGATTTTTACGACATCGGCCTCGTACTGATGTATATATCGCTCGTCCTGGCCGTTACATCAGGCGTCAAGTACACCATCTCATTCTGGAGGCATTTCCAATGATAGTCGCGCTTCTGTTCGCGGCCTTCCTGTTTGGGTCGATCCCGACCGGATATGTGATCGCTATGATAAAAGGGGTTGACCTTAGAAAGGTCGGTAGCGGCAATATTGGTGCAACGAATGTGCTGAGGGCCATGGGAAAGGGGGCTGCCATCATCACTCTTGCAGGCGACGTGCTCAAGGGCGTAATACCGGTACTGGCGGTGAGGTATTTTTACCCTAATACCGGTATCCAGTTTTCAGGACAGCTGGTATCGATTCCTTTGCAGATCACCGATACACGCGTTGCATTCGAAGGTGTCATCGGATTGGCCGCCATCCTGGGGCACAATTTCTCGATATTCCTCAAGTTCAAGGGGGGCAAAGGGGTCGCAACGAGCCTTGGCGTAGCATTAGCGCTCTCTCCGCATGCCGCTCTAATGGCAGCGACGGCCTGGCTGCTTACCTTTAGGGTTTCGGGATATTCATCTTTGAGCGGGCTGGTTGCCTTCGCATCGTTTCCGTTTTGCATTTACATCATCGATTATTCGGCCGAAAAGATAGCGATTGCGGTAATCATCGCGGCGCTGATCTTCATAACCCATCGCGGAAATATTAAAAGACTGATAACCGGCAAGGAAAACAAGTTCATGAGGAAAGGGAAATGAAGAAGGCGGTTGTTCTATTGAGCGGCGGTCTGGATTCAGCGACGACCCTCGCAATGGCAAAAGCCGAAGGATACGAACTTTATGCCTTGAGCTTCGATTACGGCCAGCGCCACGCCATCGAGCTTAAATCGGCTACCAGGGTCGCTGAGAGTCTCGGCGTGAAGAAACATCTGGTAACGCGTTTCGATATGAGGGCCATCGGCGGCTCGGCTCTGACTGATGAAATAGACGTGCCTAAGAGTGACAACCGTGACGTATCACGATACGCCACTAAAGACGGGAGCGCTGAAGGTGAAAAGACACCCGACATCATCCCCATTACATATGTGCCGGCTCGCAACACGATCTTTCTCTCTTTCGCACTTGCTTGGGCCGAGGTGCTCCAGGCGGCAGATATATTTATAGGCGCCAACGCGGTGGATTACAGCGGGTATCCAGATTGCCGGCCTGAATATTTGAAGGCCTTCGAAGCTATGGCTAACCTTGCCACGAAGGTCTCGGTCGAAGGTAAAATAGGGTTTTCGATACATGCCCCATTGCTCTATTTGACAAAGGCTGAGATAATAAATAGGGGTATGTCATTTGGACTCGACTACTCTCTGACATGGAGTTGCTACGATCCCCAAGAGGCAAGAACTGAAGAGCAGAAGGGCGGAAGGACTGAAGGCATTGTCTATGTACCTTGCGGAAGGTGCGACAGCTGTCTATTCCGGGGAAAGGGTTTCGAGGAGGCTGGTGTTAGAGACCCTGTCGTTGGTGCGGTATAGGTTGCAAGGAATGATTATAATTAGGACGAGTTACTTTATCTGGGGTCTTATGGCGGTAATTCTGGTCCTCGGTCTTTCGGGCTGCGCGGAACTGCAACAGGAGCAGATCAAGGAGGAAGAGAGAACCCCGGCAAGGCAGGAGGCGACAAAAGAGGAGGCGCCTGATCCCGCAGAACTGCACCTTTCGGCTGCCGATGATCTTCTTGAAAAAGGTGATTTCGAAGGCTCTATGAAGGAAGACCAAAAGGCACTGGCCCTTGCTGGAAAGCAGCCTCCGGGAGATACCGCCCTTTACAATATGGGGCTCATATATGTCCACTACAAGAACCCAAATAAGAATTATGAAAAGGCGAAGGCCATGTTCGATAAGATCGGCAGGGAATATCCTAACAGTCCGCTTGCGGAAGAGGCGAAGATATGGGCAGGCGTATTGCAAGTGATCGAGAAGTTGAAACAGGTAGACATCGACATCGAAGAAAAGAAGAAAGAGCTGTCGCGATAGAGGGTACCATGGTTCAGCGGTATGCTGACTGCATCGAAAAGAACTCCAACGGGATACGGGCAAAAGAGCTGTCGACCTGGAACTGGACGGGCTACGGTCGCTTTTTTCCTGACGTGGTATACTTATATGCGGCAGACATTCCCGGCAGCCGTTTGAGTCAAACAGAGGTGGACAGATGATCAAGATCTTGATAGCGGATGATCACGGTATCATCAGGAAAGGGATTAAACAGATCCTTTCGCGGACTTCGGATATCGAAGTCACCGCCGAAGCGAGCACCGGGCAGGAAGCACTCGAAAAGATTTGGACCAGCCATTTCGATTTGGTCATCCTGGACATATCACTGCCCGGTAGAAACGGTCTCGAAATCCTCAAACAAATAAAGAGCCAAAAACCGAAGCTGCCGGTGCTCATATTGAGCATGTATCCCGAAGAACAATATGCCGTTCGCGTACTCAGGGCCGGGGCCTCCGGTTATCTCACAAAAGAAAGCGATAAAAATGAACTGGTCGAGGCTATCCGTAGGATAGCAGAGGGGAAAAAATACATCACTCCTTCGCTGGCCGAGAAATTAGCCTCTGAGCTCGAGCCGTCAAACGACAAGGCGCTTCATGAGAGACTGTCCGACCGAGAGTATCACATACTCTGCCTGATTGCAAAAGGTAAAAGCAGCAATGAAATCGCAGAAGAGCTAGCGCTTAGCGTCAAAACAGTGAGCACGCACCGTGCTCGCGTTCTGGAAAAGATGGGAATGAAGTCGAACGCTGAGCTGACCTATTACGCCGTGCAGAGCAAGCTGGTAGAGTAACTGCTCCCGCAGCTAGGCGCGTGAATAAGTTCCAACCAAAAGAAAAGGCGGTAAGTTACCGCCTTTTCTTTTGGTTTTCTGTAAGACCTTACTCGAAAAAAAGTCATTATTTAACTTCTTTCATCTCCGTTCCACAGCCGCACTTTCCCGGTTTCTGACTGATTGTATGGCATTTACATTCTGCGCCGCAGGCACAAGCATATTCCCCCGTTGTTTTGAAGGCTCTCGGCTCTTTCCATCCTTCGGCCTGCAGATATGCCATGCCATCCTCAATTTTCACCACTGTTGCTTTTACAAGATCGTTTCCACAACCGCACTTTCCAGGTAGCCTCGACAGTGTTTTGCAGTCGCACCCTTCGCCGCAATTGCAGGCGTATATCTCGTCACCCACCTTGAGGTCCATTTTCCCCGGTGAATCTGCAAAGGCAATCGTTGCAATCGAAACCGACAGCATAATCGCAAAAAATAAATACAAGCTCATTCTTTTCATATTTATATCTCCTTTTGATTGGGGGTTACTGGCAGATTTTCATCTGCAACTTTTCTCACTACCAAAAGATACTGCTGAGACACAACTTGTGCATTTGGCACAATTGTTCTCTATTGACACCTCCTCAAAAAAGTATAATGCTTATTTCTGTTCATTCAAGCAGTGCCTGGTTCGAGCCGACCGGATGGTCGGATGATCGGGATGGAGGAATGCCGCAAAAGCTTTTTAACGCGATAAGAAACAGTATACTGTTTATATGATCGAATCGGGAGGAAAAATTATGACGGCCAAAATTATCACAATTGTATTCGTAATGTTATTGATTTCCATGGAATCCCCGACCACAACTCAAGCCCACCATACGCAGGATATGCAGGAGATGAAGGAAATGCCGATGATGAAATCGGATGGACCAGTGGCGGCCTTGCAGTGTGAGCCGGTTGATATTATGGCCGGAAAACCCGAGACCATCACTATTTTCGTTAAAGATTCAGCTGGTAATCCTGAAAAAGGACTCACTAGGACGCATGACCGGATTATGCATGTGGTTATCGCGAGCCGGGATTTCTCTGTCTTTTCCCATATCCATCCGGAGGATTTCGGGCCCATAACAGACGAGATGAAAACGACGGTCCAATATCCGGTGCGTTATACTTTCCCGAAGTCAGGTCGTTATATCGTAGGCATCGACTTTGCAGTAAATGACCAGGCTTATTCAAAACATTTTTCAATTGATGTTGCCGGAGGACCTGAAATGGCGGCGCCGGAAAAAGATTTATCGCGCAGAAAAATGTTCGGGGCGTATGATGTTTCGCTGACGACAATGCCTGACACTATTTCCGCAGGGAAAGAGACGATGCTCACCTATCGTTTCATGGAGGATGAAAGGCCAGTTACCGACCTTGAGCCCTATATAGCTGCGATCATGCATGTAGCGGTAATTTCGACTGATTTTAGGCAGTTCATCCACGAGCATGGTTTTGTGCCGGGCATGCCGATTATGGAGATGGGAGGGCATCACATGATGCATGAAATGTCGCTTCCTTCAGCTTTCGGACCCGAGATCAAGGTGCCCGTGACTTTCCCGGCAGCCGGGGTATACAAGATATTCGGCGAAGTGAAACATAAGGGAAAGGTAATAGTGACTAATTTTATGGTGGAGGTTAAATAGGGCGCGCTGGATGTGGCGCTGTCGAACTTTGCAGAAGTATAAACTTTTTTCTATTACATGCCATGGCCGTGTTCCATATGGTGACTCATGCCGAGATCTGGATCCATGCCGTGATTTGAATCCATTTTTTGTTCGTGATCCATCATGATATGGGCCGCATGGCGAGCGGGGATTTCATGAGTGAACAGCGAGACGCAGAGAAGTATAGCTAGTATCAGGAAGGCCTCGACCCTGGTCCGCTTGAGAAACTTTATGGCGTATGCCACTTCATCTTTTCCCCTCTGCGGAGGGGCTATATATCTGTATGTGAGATATGCGAAGATAAGCAGCTTGGCCGAAAGGAACCACCCGTAAGGCGATGTCAGAAGTGCCCCGAAGGACCTGACTTCCACCCAGGTGTTGTAAAGTCCAGAAAGGACGAGTATGGCAAAGACAGGGCCGAAAAGGGCGAAGAACCTATCAGCGATTCCGGCGACTATATGTTGTTGATCGGAGTTGTCCGCAATAGTGGATGCTGAAAGCATAAGAGATATAGACAGCAACGCACCACCCCAGGAGATAGCGGCCATGAGATGGAACCAGTCCGAAAGCTGCTGCAGGCTGAGGTCTCCATAATCCGCAGCGTGGCTTGACGCGCTGCGTGAAAAGGCGATGGCAGCGCAAGCCGAAAGCAACAGGAAAATGACGATGCGTGAATTCAGGTGCCGTTTCCCTATCCACCAAACGCACCATGCTATAACAATGCTGGCCGTTCTAACAAACCACATGCTCCCGTAATGCGAACTGAACAGTACAGTGGGCAGTAAAGGGGTGATCTCAGTGATGCCCAGGCCTGCCATCTCCATAGTGCGTTGAACAAGCATGCCGATGCTGCTCATGCTCAGCCCGATAAGGCAAAAAAACAGCAGCCGCCTGCAGCGGTCAAAACATGTGTTGGCGCAGATTGACGAGTCGTCGCATGCCGGGCACATAGTCCAGAAAAGGCAGAGGACTGTCCCGACGACAGAGGACAGCGCTGTCAGGTCAATGAATGTAGCCAAGCCGTGCATAAATATATTCAACATTGCATTAACCTCATTTGAACGTGAATGTATAGTCGCCGGAAGTCCGGTGCCCGTCCCTTGATACGACATTCCAAATCACGCGATAGGTGCCTTGAGGAAGTGTTGGCAGTCCGACTTCGAGTAGGACCGAATTGGACGGATTCACGCGGCCGTTGCCCTGGTCGACTCTCTTTCCGGTCGCGTCCTGGACCGTAATCCTGCTGAAGGCCGGCTCCAGTTCGCCGTCGAACCAGATGTATACGCCAGCAGGCGGCGATGAAAGAGTCGACCCAACTTTCGGATTTGAATGGTCAGGGAAGGCATGCCCGTGGGCCACTCCGGGTAATAAAAGCAGTGACGCAAGATAGAAAAAGACTGCTGCCATCCTGAGGTTCATGATCTGCATAATAATCTAGTGGAAAATTGGTCCGCTTATGCTCTTCGGTAACAGGTCATCGACAAATACATGTATCAAGCCCAGAACGCCGACGGTTTTTCCTGATCTTGCGTTAACGGGTAGCTCAGCGGCTATACCCAGCTCGAAGAACTTCCCGGCCCAGACGACTCCCGGATTTACAGTTCCGGTCGTAAGCCCCTTACTGTCCTGGCTCAGGTTGGTCTGCATGGGAAACTCGACCACGAGGATCATGCGGTTGAAGGGAGAAGGGAGCCCGATGTCCTTCACGTGCTGTTGCAGGTACATAAGGCTGTACTGAATGGTTAACCCCCAGTTAAAAGTCTTCGGATTATAACTTGTATTATTGTCTCCAGTATCCGGATCCACGGTGACGTTCTTGCTTCGAGTGGGGAATCCCACGCCTAGTGCTCCTGTAATTGCAAAGGGCCTTATAAAATTAACTGAATCGGGCAGATCTCCAAGACCTTTTCCGAAAAAGAGCGCAGGCGTTATCCTCGAAAATGAGTCCGAAATCTGGTGTGCACCTGTTCCCCCGATATCAATATCGGTACCGATCGACATAATCAGTTCATGAGGATCATTGGTAAGGAATTGCCATTTTGCTCCTGCCCCAAGATTATCCCACCCGTGAATCGAACTTCCGTCATCAAACTTCTGGTGTATGTATGCTTCATGAAATTCAAACCCGAAGTTCGGGAAAAGGCGTTTGGAATAGTCGATGTTGATATCAGTTTCCTTCGATGCTGGGTCTCCGGATTGTTTATTGTGGTGTATAAGAACTGAAAACTCATCCGAAATAAATGGGTCATCCACCGAGAATGTCGTGGGGAAGAACCTGTTGCCTGCGATCCCGTGCGCCGACGCTATATCAGGCATGACTGAGCAAAGAGATAAGACAAGTGCGACGCCTAACGCTCCAACGGTCCCTAAAGGCAGCCTCTTTGTTGAAATGTGCCGCATGCTTGCTATTACCCACGCAATGCTTCTAATAGCTCGTATCATGCCCCCCTCGTGAGAATCATGTATTGTAAACAAGTCTATAAACAACGGGTAACATCGTCAAGGGACTCGATCAAAGAAGCAGAATATTTCGCAAAATTTGCCGATCTATGGCTGGGTACGATAATGAGCTGGGCAGTTACAGATACATGCTTGGAGACCTGACTTCGAAGATTGCGGCGACGGTGTAACAGTGAGCGGAATAAGGTTGAAGCATCGCATGGCTGTCCGGATTACCGTCTGTTTTATCAGTTAATGAGGTTTCTTGCGTGTCACGAATATAAGCGCGATGAAGGCGACGATGACCATGCCTATCGCCAAGTACGAAATAGTCGTGCCAATGTTGAAAGAAAAGAGACCAACACCTCCGAGGATGATAAAAATTAGAACTGCGATCATAGCGTTTTTATTCATTTCTTCGGCGCTCCCTAAGTTATTGTGTAAGGGCAATACATATCCAAATTATCACAGAATTGCATAGGCCTGTGGCGTTGTGAAAAATAAGAATCTGTTACTGTGGTGGCGGACATAAAAACCGATCAATGTTAGGCGAAAAGACAAAAAAGCAGTTTTGGTTTGACATGTCATAATTCAAGGTATTCGTAATAATTTACGCTATCCTCCCATATGACCATTTTATGTTCGCTCGCCCTGATCGAAATCAGCTTGATCCGCTGGCCTTGTTGATTGCAAAGGACATAGGCTGTCAATATTTTCTCAGTGTAACCTCTGTCACCGGCATACTTTTGAAACTTTTTCCAGGCATCGTTCAGTGCTATGAGCAATTTTGTTTATCCTCTCGATGAGAGACGTGCCAGATATCAACTACGCAATGCCAATAATCCTCTTAATTTTACTCTACTACTTATTCCTCTGAGATTATGTGACGGAAATCACACAACCGGTTTGCCGGAAGTAAATAAAATAAACGGTAGACATTCTCCCCGCCTGAAAGGCGAGGATTCTCAGCTTCCGACACTCCCAAGGGCAGAGCGCCTTATGCAACGAGCAGAGACCTTATTCCCTGAGTTATCCCCTTTTACATAAAAAGCAACGTATAGCCTCGCCTTCGAGGCGGGGAGAATGTCAAATACATGCCCGGCTCCATACGCCCCCTTGCGAGGACGCACGCCGGTTCGCTTCCGATCTGGCTCAGCTTTGATCGGATGTAACTTGAAGCGCTTCCGCCTCTCACCCACTGGACAACAATGAAGGTTTCATACCGCTCTCACGGGATTCCCAATGCCTCTGATTTACCTTGTAGCGATCCCGCGACTGAAGCTTTTTTTTGTTATTGTTTGCTTTTTCCCTTGGCTATTTCTTCCACAACCAACTGCAGCCGTTTAATTGCAGAGTCGTAGCCATGATCTTCAGCCATCTGCCCAGCAACAAGCTCCAACATGAACTTGTATCCATTAAGCCCCCCGCCTGCGGTCTTCGTGTCGGTAGCCTTAAGGAACAAATCCAAAGCGGAAGAAATAATCTTTGCATCTCCCGCCTGAGATGAACGACAACTCGAACAAAGGATCTGCCTTTCGCATTTTATAGAATCGTTGATAGTTACCATGCAATCACTTTTAACTTCTCCACATTTTGCACATATTTTTTCCATCCTTCCTCCGTTCAAATAGTTTATTTATATAAATATAGCAATATGAACTAGCCATGCAAGAAAAGTATGAAATTATGTATGTTTGTCTTTGCCAATATCAGCCGTTACGATCATGGTTTTCTCGTTGACTACCTTACCCCTTCTGCTCTTCATGGTCTATACTCCCTTTCTTTTGTTTAGATATAACCAACTCACCACATTGGTGCCAAATCAAGAAAAAGTATAGTCTTATTCCCCGACGTTGTAGAATAGAAAATATTTCATTCTGAAAGGATGTGCAGCGTGCGAAAGACAGGACTGTAACGAGATGCAAGCTCGCGCTTGAACGTCATACTATAACCGTCCTGGAGTCGCAGTCAGTCATAATATTCGTATAATATGAGTAGATTTTACGATGTTCTTGTGATCGTAATCACCGATTGTAACAATTATTAATTTCGGGCCTTCATTTCAGGGCTGGATACAGACTATAATTACATTGGACATATTATAGCGTGGGGGCGACATTTCCACCTTGCATTGACAGGGTAATTAGTACCCTTGCAATTGCTAGTAAATACAACTAACATGTTACGCAGAGGCTTAGAGAACATTAATCATGGGTTCATGACGGAAATTAGATGTTAATTCAGGAAGATTATTTCAAGAACATTTTTAACACAGTTCGTGAAGGCATTCTCGTACTGGATGAACATATGAGAGTTCTTTCGGCGAATCGCAGTTTCTTCAATATTTTCAAAGTAGCTTCCTCAGATACTATCGGATCTCCTTTATATGAGCTTGGAAACGGGCAATGGAACATCCCATACCTTCGTGTACTGCTCGAGGAACTTCTACCGAAGAACGACACAGTTGATGACTATGAAATTGAACATAATTTTGAGGGCATCGGAAAGAAAACCATGCTGCTTAACGCCTGCAAAATCACAGTAAAGAAAAACGACCCTCCGATAATCCTCCTTGCTATTGAGGACATTACCGATCGCAGGGAGATAGAAAAGGGGCTGGAAAAAGCCCGCAAAGAACTGGCAGTAACTAAAATATCCGAAGATACCGCCCGCGAGTACGCCGAGAGC